>JBEILV010000121.1:0-9069 GCA_040379105.1 Flavobacterium sp. | reverse complement strand
TATCATTCTTTTTAAACCATTTTTTAGCGTTGTTACATAAAAATTTAACACTAAACCAAGTTTGTAATTAACAAATTTTAAAATTGTTAATAATTGATTAGTAGGTACATCTGTATATTGTTCAACGGTATTAATTTCTACAACAACCTACTCGATTGTGAATTTCTAAGGCACATCCAAGAATCATCTTTGATAGCTCATTTTCTGCTATATAATCCACATTAAATTGATCTCACCTGACTTTTATTTTTTACTGGTATTTAATGATATGCTTCACAGTTGTTATTTTTGTGATTCACTTTGTGTGTTTTGTGTTTTACTTTGTGTGCTTTGTGTCCTAGCTATTCCACAAAGTTCCACAAAGTAAATCACTAAGTTACACGAAGTAATCACACGAAGTTACAAGAAAAAAAATAGCACCTCAGAAAAAGAGTAAACCAAAATCTATCATTAATCTATTGCTTCATTTTATCAATCAATACCTTTAGTCAAACTGAATCTTTTGAATTTCAACACATCAAACTAAAAGGACTTTTTCCAGTTGAAAATAAGTTCAAATCTTTTGATTTGTATGAGGAATCGAATGAAAGCTTGCCAAAATTGAATACAACGACAGCTCATTTTATGTTGAAAAATGAAACGAGTAATTTTCAGTTTGATGCAAAACAACATCAATTCAAACTAAAATTTCCTGAAAAAAGACTGAATTATAACGAACTCATGATTTCTTGTGGCACCATGCAACCCACTTCTTCTCAAAATCTGATGATTGGTGCTGTGAAATATTACGTCTTGAATAAATATGTTTTCAGTTTGTTTTCAAATACGGAATACGATTAATAAATTCGTTTCTATCAAACCTGAAACATTGGCTTTTCTTTAAATTTCGAGAACATTTTAAAAAACAAAAAACCCGAAACTCCGCCAAACAAATAGCCCACTAAAATATCAAAAGGAAAGTGAAGTCCGAGATAAATGCGGCTGAAGGCAAAAACGAGCGGGAAGATAAAAACCAAAAAACTGTATTTGTAGAAAGGTCGTAAAACCATAAAAATAAAAACGGCGTTTGCCATCGAATTTGAGGCATGGCCCGAGAAAAAACTGAACGATGAACGTTCTTGCACCACACGAATCAGTTGATTGACAGTCAAATCATTGCAAGGTCGCAAACGCTCAAAACTGTATTTTGCCAAATTAGTCATTTGATCTACAAACGTAATCATCACCGCAAGCGAAAGAATCAAAAGCAATAACTGTTTCCAATTGATTTTCTTGAAAATAAGATAGAAAACTAATAAAAATAGTGGCAACCAATTGATTTGTTTAGTAATGAATAACCAAAACCCATCATAAGCGGGTGCGCCCAAATTGTTTAGAAATATCAGTAATTGTTTGTCGAGGTCGATGATTTTTTCGAGCATTACATTTGTCTTTTAATGGGACCTGTCAAGTCTTCAAGGTTTTGTTGCACTTTCGCAGTAGTTTCTTGCACTTCCGTCAATGGATTTTGAATGTCAATTTTGGTGGTGTTGACCAAATCAGATTTTAATTTTTCTATTTCTGTTGAAATGCCGCCCGTGAGTGCATCTTTGTCCAATCCATTTGCTGCGGCACTTTTTTGAATTTCTGATTTAACATCGTTCGTGGCATGCTTGATTTGTTTCATGGCTTTGCCTAAAGTTCGGGCAATGTCAGGAATTTTGTCTGAGCCAAAAAGCATCAAAAAAACAAAGAGAATAAAAATGATTTCTGAAAATCCGATGCCAAACATGGTATTTTGATTTTTATATGAATGTAAACGACTTAAATGTAATTAATCAAACTTAGAACTTGTGGCTTGTTTTGGCCAAGAATTGTTGGTGGTGTCAATATCAGCAGTTTCTAAATTTGGATCCACCACAATAGATTGCACTTCTTTAGTGGTTGCAAAAACCCGCACAGCCGTGTGGTTGTGTTTTCTCCAAATTTGTGCTGGAAAATGATGTGATTCTTTCGTGCCATCAACAAAAGTGAGTTCAACCAACAAGGGCATGATCATTCCGCCTGGTTTTTCGAATTCTACTTCATAGAAAAACGAAGGGGTTTGTTGCAATGTTTTGGCTGTTTTATCTGCGTTTTCAGTCAAATAATCTTTCAGAGGTTTGATATTTTCGGTCTCAAATTTCACTTTGAATTTCTGCTCTAATGCTGGGTTATTTTCTTCTAAAAGATACACATAAGGCCCGTCGTTATAGCCAAATCTGCCTCTTCTTTCTCTGTAATTTTTGATTTCTTCGGAGGGTTCGGTGGTTACAAAATATTTTTTAACCTCTTTGATGCCCATGTCCACATAATCTGTGGAATAAAACCAACCGCGCCAAAACCAATCCAAATCAAAAGCTGAAGCATCTTCCATCGAGCGGAAAAAATCTTCTGGAGTGGGATGTTTGAATTTCCAACGATTGGAATATGTTTTGAAAGCAAAATCAAAAAGTTCTCTTCCCATCACGGTTTCTCTCAAAATATTCAAACCTGTGGCAGGTTTTCCGTACGCATTTGGGCCAAATTGAAAAATAAGTTCAGAATTGGTCATGATGGGTTCAAGAAAATCTTGGTTGCCACTCATGTAAGGAACAATTTTAGCAGCAGGACCACGACTGGAAGGATAATCTTTCATAAAATCTTGTTCGGCTACATATTGTAAAAAAGTATTCAAACCTTCGTCCATCCACGACCATTGGCGCTCGTCAGAATTGACAATCATTGGGAAATAATTGTGTCCTACTTCGTGAATAATCACACTGATCATGCCATATTTAATTCTGTCAGACACTTTGCCATCTTTGTCTGGACGACCATAATTCCAACAAATCATTGGATATTCCATGCCTTGATCTTCGGCAGAAACCGACACTGCTTTTGGATAAGGATAATCGAAAGTCATTCGAGAGTAGGTTTTCAATGTTTGTGCCACTGCTCTTGTAGAAAACTCGCCCCAAAGCGGATTGGCTTCGTTTGGATAAAGAGAAATTGCCATTGCGGTTTTAGATTCAAGTTGCACCGCCATTGCATCTAAGATAAATTTTCGAGAAGTAGAAAACCCAAAATCGCGCACGTTTTCGGCTTTAAATTTCCAAGTTTTAAACTGATTTGAAAATCCTTTTTCTGCTGCTTTTGCCTCTTCAGGAGTAACGACCATGACGGGTTTGTCAAAAGTTTTTTGTGCCAATTCGTATCTTTTCACTTGTTCGGCAGTAAAAACTTCTTTCCTGTTGAGCAAATCGCCGGTTGCTTCCATGATGTGATCGGCAGGCACGGTAATTTCTACTTCATAATTTCCGAAAGGAAGTGCAAATTCGCCACGGCCCCAAAATTGCATATTTTGCCAACCTTCTACATCGTTGTAAACCGCCATTCTTGGAAAAAACTGCGCAATGACGTATAAATTATTCCCATCTGTATCGAAATGTTCGTAACCAGATCGACCGCCATGAACTCTGTAATTATTGATGTTGTACCACCATTTGATGGAAAAAACAAACTTTTCGCCTTTCTTTAAAGTCTTAGGCAAATCAACACGCATCATGGTTTGATGAATCGTGTAAGGCAATGTTTTTCCGTTGACATCCTTCACTTCCATGATATTAAAACCACCATCAAACGGCGATTCCATGAAATCTTTCACAAATTTCTGTGGCGACATTGCTGACTGAATTCTGCTTGATTCAATGAGTGGGGTTTTGGTGTCTTTTGCTCTTAAATTTTGATCCAATTGAATCCATAAATAATCCAAAGGATCGGGAGAATTGTTGGTATAGGTAATGGTTTCAAAACCATCTAAGCGTTGGGTTTTATCGTCTAAGTTAATTTTCATTTTGTAATCCGCTTGTTGCTGATAATAAGCAGGTCCGGGAGCGCCCGAAGCGGTTCTAAACATGTTGGGAGTGGCAAACAAATCGTAGAGTTGACTGAATTTGTTTTCGTCGTATTTGCCTTTTTGTTTTTCTTTAGTTACTTCTTTTTCAGTGTTTTGAGAAAATAAAATTGAAGTGGATAACAAGAAAAATAATATTTTTTTCATGAATTCTTAAATTAAGTGAACGAAAATAAAAAATATAAGTGGTTTACGAATCAATCTTCAAAGATTTAACAAGGATTTTCGCGCATCGAAATCCAAAAGATCGCTTTTTTTGGTTTTGTTGATGTCGATATGCATGATATGTTGTTGCGTGGGAATCAAATCGAACAGCAAACTATTTTCAATTTCTATCGATTTTACTTTAGAAACATTCGAAATCGTACTGTAAACCACGAACACATCGCCTTCTATTTCGAAAGATTTTATTTGAAAAGAAACTGCTTTTTTGTTAATTTTAAAAATCAAATGCTTCTTAAAATAAGCATCCATCACTTTGAAAGCGTCTGAATTCAAAGTCATTTGTTCTATTTCAAACTTGGACGTTGTAAAAGCGTTGAGCGAAGCATTCAAATCGTCGATAAATATTCTATTCGTGATTTCAATTCTATTTTTATCTGTATTAAAAACCACCTGATTCACAGAAACATAGAATTTATGCATTCCGAAAGACAAAAAAACTACTGCCGTTAAATGAATAAAAAATCGCATGCGCATTATTGCTTGATATTTTTAAACTCTTCTCTTTTGTTGATTAAAAACTCAATCAGATAAATTTCATCTTTAGACTCTAAAAGCGACTTGATTTTTGGATCGCTTTCGCAAAAATTCAAAAACAAAGCAATTTCGTTGTCTTTCAACTTCAATGTTTCATGAAAAAAATGATACGAAAACTTTTCTTTTAGAATTTGCGGCACAATTTTGTCCTGAAAATACTTCGTGTTGTGCTCAGTTTTATCTTTTTTATCACTTTTAAAAATTGTTTTTTTCAATAATTTCCCAACTTTCGTAAAATCAACGCCATATTTTATGGTACCATCGTTTAACATGGCAATATTTTCGGTAGTAGAATAAAAATCTGGATTCATTTCCTGATTCATGATGTTGAGTTCTTTGGTTTTAGGATCGATCATCACGACTTTCAAATTGTTGGTATCTTTCATCAAATCGCCTGTGAGCGAATACGGACTCACCACCACTTCATCGAGTTCGTTTATTTTAGTTTTCAACTCAACTTTGACCACTTTCACTTTAAAATCAAATTCGTCGAGCACCAAAGCGCGTGATGAAAAAGCAACATTTGAAAAAATCAGCGTGTCATTAGGCCTTGCAAACAACGAAAAAAAGCCCTCGCTATCGGAAACAGCACCTTTATTGCTTGTTTTGTTGAAAATTGTCACCCCTTCGATAGCCAAAGAGTCTGCAACAATTTTTCCGTTAATGATTTCTCTTGTAGTAATTTGCGCAAAAGAAATTGCCGAAAACAAGAAAATAGAAGCTAAAATTATTTTTTTCATAGCGGTGCATTTAGTGTTTTTAAAAGTAATAAAAACAAACTACAAAAAAATGCATTTTAATAAAATTACTAGAAATCGGATTGATTTAATGAAAATATGAAGTTGAAATAGATTTATCAAACCTTATGAATGATGTTAAATTGTAACCTTTTTTATGGCATTGAAATCAAAAACCAACGCAACGTTCTATGTGATATTGACACCTTTTTGAATATAAAATTTCACAATAGATAAGAAACTTAACCAAAAATGAATATTTTAGTAAAAAATTTATTCATGTCGCACAAAGCACTTTTATTTAAACCCGCATTAACTAAGGAAAAATCACTCAAAACTTTGGTTGAAAACCGCACGATTTTTTCGCTAGACCATTGCGAATTGAATATTTTTGAAACGTATGAAAAATCGGATTTGGTTCCTTTAAAATTCAATGACCTTGTCGTGACAAGTATGTTGAGAGGTAAAAAAGTGATGCATCTTTTTGACGAACCATCGTTTGAATATTTGCCTGGCGAAACGGTTATTGTGCCTCAAAATGTTGAAATGAAAATAGATTTTCCAGAAGCAACCCATCACAATCCGACACAGTGCATTGCTTTGGCAATAGACAGTAAAGTAATTTCAGATACGTTGAACTTCTTAAATGAAAAATATCCAAAAGAAGGCCCAAATAATTTATGGAGATTGGATTACGAAAATTATTTCTTTTACAATAATATCGAATTGGCTGGCACAATCAATAAACTGATCAAAGAATGTATGGGCAACAGCATCACGAAAGACGCCCTAGCTGATTTGACATTGCAAGAATTAATTGTAAGAATTGTGCAAACGCAAACCGCAAAAATATACGATGGCGACCACCTTGTGAATGCCAATAGTCCGATTGGCGCAGTGATTGAGTTTATCAAAAAAAATATTCAAGAATCTTTGAATTTGAAAGATTTGAGTGACAAAGCCTGTATGAGTTCGACCTCATTTTACAGACATTTTAAAAGAGAATTAGGCATGAGCCCAATAGAATTTATACTCAATGAAAAAATAAAATATGCAAAAAAACTACTGAGCAACCCCAAAATCAATGTTTCAGAAGTTTCTTATGCTTCTGGTTTTGAAGACGCTAATTATTTTATTCGGTTATTTAAAAAATACGAGGGCGTGACACCAAAGCAATATCAACTGATGAATTACAACGGCTAGAACCTATTCATTAAATTTTAAATCCTCTAAATTTTCGACTTCTTGTTCTGAAAATAAGCGATAATTCACTTTAAATGTTTTGCCAAAAGGCGTTTCGAGCGAAAATCCTCCAGCTCCAATGGCATCAGTAACATCTAATGTAAAATGGGCGTGTTTCCAATATTCAAACAGGTCTTTATCGACCCAAAACTCAAAACCAGCAATGGTTCCAATACACACATCGGCATATCTTAAATAAAATCCGCCTTTTTCAAAACATTGCGGTTGCGTTCCTTCGCAACAACCACCCGCTTGATAAAACATCAAATCGCCAAATTTTTCGTGCAACATCGCAATTAAATCTAATGCTTTTTGTGTTGCTTCTATTCTTTTCACTTTTGTCATAAGGATCATAAATTAAACCCAGATTAAGCATTGGACTTTGTTGTGAGAGAAAAAAGGACAATCCCGATATGAATCGGGAGTTGGAATTGCACGGAAATTTTTTACCGGAAGTGTAGCTTTTGCTACATGAGGATAAAAAATTAAGTACAATTACAGATTCAAAGTCATTTTTTTTCGTAATAAATTTCTAATGCGTAATCTGGGTTCAAAACCACGAATTACAAAATTGCATCCGTGGTTTTTGGAATAACTTAATTGTTTAGAAAAAACCTAGTTTGTTTTTGTTGTAAGAAATCAACATGTTTTTGGTTTGACGGTAATGTTCTAACATCATCTTGTGGTTTTCACGTCCAATGCCCGATTGTTTGTAACCGCCAAAAGGTGCGCCCGCTGGATAAGCATGGTATTGATTTACCCAAACACGACCCGCTTTGATGGCTCTTGGTACTTGATAAAGCTCGTGCGCATCGCGTGTCCAAACACCTGCACCCAAACCATAAATGGTATCGTTTGCAATTTCAATGGCTTCTTCGGTGGTTTTAAAAGTAGTCACTGCCAAAACGGGACCAAAAATTTCCTCTTGAAAAATTCTCATTTTATTATGTCCTTTGAAAAGCGTTGGTTGGATGTAAAAACCACCTTCTAAATCGCCACCCAAATGATTCACATCGCCACCACAAAGCAATTCCGCCCCTTCTTCTTTGCCTAATTGAATATAAGACAATATCTTATCTTTCTGAATTTGAGAAGCTTGCGCACCCATCATGACAGTGGTATCAAACGGATTGCCCGTTTTAATGGCACGCACTCTTTCTAAAACTTTCTCAATAAAACGATCATAAATCGATTCATGAATCAACAAACGCGACGGACATGTGCACACTTCGCCTTGATTTAATGCAAACAAAACAACCCCTTCCAATGCTTTGTCTAAAAATGCGTCGTCGGCATCCATGACGGAAGGGAAAAAGATATTGGGAGATTTTCCGCCCAACTCAAGCGTTACAGGAATAATGTTTTCGGTGGCATATTGCATCACCATTCTGCCCGTTGCTGTTGACCCCGTGAAAGCCGCTTTGGCCACTTTAGGATTCGTCACCAAAGTGCGACCCAATTCTGCACCAAATCCATTGACGATATTGATCACTCCCGCCGGAATCAAATCTTGAATCAATTCGAGCATGACTAAAATTGAAATAGGAGTGCTTTCCGCAGGTTTCAACACCACACAATTTCCAGCCGCCAACGCAGGAGCCAATTTCCAAACCGCCATTAGGATTGGGAACTTCCATGGAATAATTTGAGCTATCACGCCCAATGGTTCATGAACAATAATCGAAACTGTATCTTTATCCAACTCAGAAATTGAGCCTTCTTCCGCTCTAATAACTCCTGCAAAATATCTAAAATGGTCAATCGCCAAGGGCAAATCAGCAGCCATTGTTTCTCGGATGGCTTTACCATTGTCTAAAGTTTCAACAGCAGCCAAAAGTTGAAGGTTTTCTTCAAGACGGTCGGCAATTTTATTTAGAATGATGCTTCTTTGCGTAGAAGACGTTTGGCTCCACGATTCGAAAGCCGCATGCGCTGCATTGACAGCAAGTTCGACATCCATTTTAGCAGAATGAGCCGCTTTGGCCATCAATTTGCCATCTACTGGCGAAATAACCTCAAAATATTGTCCTGTTGAAGGCGGAGTCCATTTGCCATTGATAAAATTATCGTACTTTTCTTTTAAGTGTGGTCTTTGAATTAAATGATCCATAAATGTATTATTTTAAATTTTATCAAATGTAAATTTTACTTTATACAATAAATAGCACAAATTTTTCAATAAATAGCACAAAACAACACTTTACCTTAAACTACAATTAATCTGTTTTAAAATCTATTTTGTAAAAATTGAGTTAGAATGTGTCAAACACAAGCAAATTCAAGAAGTTGGGACTGAGTCCCCGCTACTCAAAGTCTACCAGACTTTGCCTTTACTTTGAATTCGATAAAAAATGATTAATTTTATTCAAAGGAAAGCAGAGGTGAACTTTCGACTTTGCTAGTTAAGAACTAAGTTGC
>JBEILV010000120.1:0-9072 GCA_040379105.1 Flavobacterium sp. | reverse complement strand
TCTACATTTTACATTCTACATTTTACATTCTACATTTTAAATTCTACATTTTACATTCTACATTTTACATTCTAAATTTTACATTCTACATTTTACATTCTACATTTTACATTCTACATTCTACATTGTACATTCTATATTTTACATTCTACCTTTTACATTCTACCTTTGCAATATGCAAAAGCTCAACTCTTCAGATTTTACCTTTCGATTCAAGCAAAAAGACAATGTTGTGTTTATTTTTGATGAAATCAGAAAAAAATTCGTGGTTTTAACACCCGAAGAATGGGTGCGCCAACACGTGGTTCATTTTTTAGTTTACGAAAAAAAATATCCCAAAAACTACGTGAATGTTGAAAAACAAATCAATGTCAATGGCACGATTAAACGCTATGATGTGGTTGTTTTTGATGCGCTTGGCAACTACGATTTGCTGGTAGAATGTAAAGCACCACAAGTCCAAATCACTCAAAATACGTTCGATCAAATTGCCCGTTATAACTTCTCGCTTCAAGCCAATATTTTAATGGTAACGAACGGCTTAAATCACTATTTTTGTAAAATAAACCCAGCACAAAACGGCTATCTTTTTTTACAAGATTTGCCTTCTTTTAAATCAAAAAATACATGATTCAATCCTCAGAATTAATCCTGAACCCCGATGGAAGTGTTTATCATTTGAACTTGCTTCCCGAACATATTGCGCACAATATTATCTTTGTTGGCGACCAAGACCGGGTGAGTAAAATCACGAAACATTTTGACAATGTGGAATTTAGCACTCAAAAAAGAGAATTTAAAACAGAAACTGGTTTTTATAAAGGAAAACGTATTTCTGTGATTTCAACGGGCATCGGTCCTGATAACATCGACATTGTTATGAACGAATTGGACGCTTTAGTCAATATCGATTTGAAATTGCGCCTACCGAAAACACAACAAACAAAACTCAATATCGTTCGAGTGGGCACCTCTGGAGCTTTACAACCTGAAATTGAAGTGGATAGTTTCGTAATTTCCGCCTTTGGATTGGGTTTGGACAATATGTTGCGTTCTTATCAAATTGATGGCATTACCAATCAAAACATGGAACAATCGTTCATGAAACATTGCGATTGGGACATAAAAAAAGGACAACCCTATGCAGTAAAAGCAAGTGATTTTTTATTGAAAAAACTTGAACACGCGACTGTTCACAAAGGCATTACGGCCACTTCGGGTGGTTTTTATGGGCCGCAAGGTAGGGTTTTACGACTGCCAATTCAAGACACATTTTTGAATGACAAAATGGATCGCTTTAGTTTTGAAGGAATGAAAATTACGAATCTCGAAATGGAAACCGCTGCAATCTACGGACTGGGTCAACTTTTAGGTCACGAATGTTTGTCGATGAATGCTATCATTGCCAACAGAGCTTCAAAAACCTTTAGTAAAGATCCGTACAAAACAGTTGAAAATTTAATTGAATACACACTTGATAAAATACTGTAAATGAAAAAGATAAAAATAGTTGGTGTGCCCGAACATTTTAATTTACCTTGGCATTTATGCATCGAAAATGGCGAGTTTGAAGCAGAAGGCATCGATTTAGAATGGACCGATGTTCCGGAAGGAACGGGCAAAATGTGCGAACTTTTGCGAAATAATGAAACCGATTTAGCCATTATTTTAACCGAAGGCATCATCAAGGACATTCATGCAGGCAATCCGTCAAAAATCATTCAAAAATACATTCAATCGCCATTGATTTGGGGAATTCATGTTGCTGGAAATTCAACGATTACAGACATTTCTGAATTAAAAAACGCAAAAGCAGCCATCAGTCGATTGGGTTCGGGTTCGCATTTGATGACTTCTGTTTTGGCAAAAGAACAAAACTGGCCATTGCAATCAACTGATTTTGAAATCGTTCATACCATCGATGGTGCCGTGGAAGCACTTCAATCGGGACAAGCCACCTATTTTCTATGGGAAAAATTCACAACACAACCGTGGGTAAATCGAGGCGATTTTAAATGCATCGGCGAATGTTTAACTCCTTGGCCATGTTTTGTTGTGGCTGCCACTGATCGAGTTTTAAAAGAACACCCTGCTACTGTGGAAAGAATTTTAGAAATCATCAATCAAACTACCGAGGAATTCAAATACATTCCGAGTATTGATAAAACCATTGCCGTGCGCTACGACCAAAAATTGGACGCTGTAAAAAAATGGCTTTCAAAAACACGTTGGTCGCAAGAGAATGTATCGGTTGAAACGTTAAACAAAATTCAAAATAAATTGCTTGAAGTTCAAATCATCCCTAAAACAGATACTTTTGCAAAAATCGTTCATACATTCTAGGCAACGTTTTTAAAATTTATGGAAACTTCAAATATTTCAGCGAAAAAAAAATGGTTGACCAAGTTTCAGCTTCCGAGACCTTGGGATCATTTGGTAATTTTTTTGTTGAATATTTTGCTTGCCATTCCCCTATTTATCATTCTGCATCAAAATTTAGTAGATTTAGAATGGCCATTCGAATTGGATAGAATCTTGATTATGATCGTGATTTTAATCATCATTCAATTGATTTTGAGAATGGTGAAAACATTTCTTGTAATTGCAATTGCTGTTTATTTAATGATTTTGGGCTATGGAACATTGTTTGGTGGCTACGGCTTCGGTCGAGTGATGGAAGATTATAATTTTATGATGTATTCGATGCTCAATGATCCAAATCCGCAAGATATTATCATTTCCAAGCTTCTGCCTTTTCCCAATAAATCTCGAATTATTGCCGCTATTGAATTTGACCATCCAAAAGTGCGCAACTTTGCTTTGATGGCAACCACAAAACACTTTAAAGATTTTAAACCAACAAAAAACCAACGAAAAATGGTGCAGTGTTTCGCGGTTTTTAAAGAGATTCGAAATCAATGGAACTACGTCAACGACCCTGTCGGTAGAGAATACATTGCTTCGGCAACAGAATCTTTAACTCATTTTTCAGGCGATTGCGACGACCATGCCATTTTGATGGCGGCTTGCATCAGAGCCATTGGAGGCACTCCTCGGTTGATTCACACCAAAGGGCATATTTATCCAGAAATGTTGATTGGAAAAAAAGCAGATTTAGAACAAGCCAACTTTTTGATCAGAGAAGTACTTTTCAAAGATGAAAGCAAAGGCAAAGAAATCCACTATCATATTGATGAACGTGGACAAATTTGGCTTAATTTAGACTATACCGCGCGCTATCCCGGCGGCCCGTTTATGTCGGAAGAAATTCTCGGGGCGCTTACCTTAAATTAGAGGCAAGCTACCTTTCAAACTTTTATTGGTTTCCTAAAATAATCGGCATACCGTCTTTTCCTGAACCAATCACAATCACTTTTGCATTTTGAGATTTCGACAATTCAATTGTGGCTTGGATGCCTTTTTCTTGCAAAATTTTATCTGTCAAAGAAGCACTCAAAATTCTATTGGCGTTGGCTTTTCCTTCTGCTTCAATGCGCTGTCTTTCAGCTTCTTTTTGCGCTTTTTCAAGTCTAAATTCGTATTCCAAACTTTCTTGTTCTTGCTTTAATTTAGTTTCAATGGCGGTTTTAATCGCTGGTGGCAATGTTACATCGCGCACCAAAACTTCGTTCAATTGGATGAATTGTTTTGATAAAATCTTTTGGGTTTCCGCAAAAATTTCATCTTGAATGGCATCTCTTTTGGTGGAATACAATTGTTCGGGAGTATATCTTCCGACGACGCTTCTTGCTGCGGAACGAATGGCAGGACGAATGACTCTTTCGATGTAATTTTCGCCTTTTTCCTGATGCAATTTGGCGGTGTTTTCATATTGTGGATGAAACCAAGCGGTAGCATCCAATTTGATTTCCAATCCATTAGAGGATAAAACTTGCATTTGCTCAGACAATTCTTGCTGACGCACTTCGTAAATAAAAACTTTGTTCCAAGGCGCAACAACGTGAAACCCCTCGCCCATTGGCGGTTCTTCTGTAACAACTCCTTCGTCGAAAGTTCTGTATAAAACTCCAACCTGACCCGATCCGATGGTGACTGATGCTTTGATCAAAATAATAATCAATGCCACTGCTGCAATGATTACGGGAATCATTTTATAATTAAATCCTTTGTTCATTTTTTTTGATTTTAAAAATCGAAAGGTAGTCAAATGGAATTTAAAAACAATTCATTCTTTGTCTCGAAGGTTGTTAAATCCACAATAAAATCTAAGTCTTCCGAAATAGATATTTGAAAAAGAGATTATCCAAAAGAAATACTATTTCATTTCAAAAACACCTTTGATTAAAATTTTAGTTTGTTCGTTTAAGTTGGCTTGCGGTAAAATTTCAACTTTATCCTCTGTTTGCGTACCTAGAATTACTTTTGTTTTTTTGAACTGATATTTTTGGCTCGTGGGTTGTTGTACTAAAATATAAGCCTTGTCATTTTCCATCCAAATTGCTTCTTTGGGTAAAGAAAATCCACTTTTTTGAGAAGTTACGATCTTCGCTTCGACAAACATTCCCGCTATAAAATTTTCTTTCAACGAGGCATCTAAATTCGAAAAAACTAAGACCGTTCTTTCTTGATTTTGGATTGATTTTCCAACCAAATCCACTTTAGATTGGAACGTTTTGCTCGCATCATTCGACACATTGAAATAGAGGGTTTGTCCCTTTTTAATTTTAATTATATCTTGCTCAAAAACAGTTAATTGCAATTGCAACGCTTTTGTATCAATAATTTCAATAATCGTTTCAGCATCGGTTTTAAAAGCACCAACCGCAGCATTGACGACACTTAAAGTACCCGAAATAGTGGCTTTGACCGCAATTTGCGATGTTATTTTTCCTTTTAAGACAGTTTTCGGCTCGATGTGCAACAATCTCAACTTTTCTTCGAGGGTGCGCAACATGCCCTGCGCTTGCAAATAATCACTTTCGGCTTTGAAAAAGTTCTTTTCTGAACTTATTTTTTCTTCATGAAGCAATTTTTGGCGTTCGTATTCTGACTTCAAATACTTGATTTGTTGTGCAATTTGAATGTATTCTTTTTGAATGTCCACATACAAAGGATTTTCTAACACCAAGAGCGTTTGTCCTTTTTTTACCTCCTCGCCCACTTGCAAACCACAAGATTTAACATATCCGCCTAAAAAGGAAGAAATAATGGCTTTGTTAGACGGCGGCACATCCACCGTGCCAGTGACAGCAGTGGTTTGTTCAAAAGAATCCATTTGTAAAGTGCCCAATTCCATTTTGCTTCTGGCAAATTGTGGTTCGGAAACCTCAAGGATGTTGGGATTGGAAGTTTCGGGAGTGGTGGTTGTTTCCTCTTTGCACGCATTAAAAAGAAACAAGATTGAAACAAAGGTTAGATATGATTTTGACATGATATGAATTTAAAAATTGAGATAATAAAGATTGATTTGTGCTTGATTGTATTGAAAAACGGCTTCGGCATATTGCATGCTGATTTGTGTGGCATTTTCAATACTTTGAATGTATTGAAAGAAATCAATTTCGCCGTTTTTAAAACTACTTTCTGACACTTTAATAATTTCGTCGGCCACTTTTTTTCCATACGTTTCATAATAATCCAAAGCTTCTTTCTGCTTGGCTATTTCTAATGTTTGGATTTGTATAAATTGGGAAATTTGCAGATTTTGATGTTCTTTTTCAAGTTGCCATTGTGCTAATTCCAATCTTGCTACTTTGGTTTTGGCGGCTTGCTCGGTGAATAAAATCGGAATCGAAACTCCCACTTGAAATCCATACAATGATTGTGAAATACCGTTGTTTCTGCCTTGAAAGTATTCGAAATTAAGGTTAGGCAACCAAGCTTGTTTTTGCAATTTTTGTTTAGATTCGAAGCTTTTCGTTACACTTTCAAGATAAGATTGATATAAATTTTGAGTTTCGGTAAAGTCAATTAAAGATATGATTTTCATGTTTTTATCTTTAATCAAAACCACAGTTTCTGTTTGAAGAAGGCTTTGCATTTTTTGATAGGCAATTTGCAAGTCGATTTGAATTTGATTCTTTTGGGTTTGCACGTTTCGGTATTTGGATGCTGCAGTAATTTTTTCCAAATAATTCGTTTCGCCCAATTCAAATTTTCGTGCACTTGCTTTACTAAATTTTTGATACAAACTATCAATGAAAATATAATTTGATTGTTGTTGTTGCAAAAAGACAATTTCATAATACACTTTTGATATTTCAGAAGCCAATTGGTTTTTCTTTAAATCAAACAAACGCAAATCGGTTTCATTTTCTGCTTGCAACATCTTTTTTTGTGCCCCGTAAACCGTCGGAAACAAGAAAGATTGTTGCACGCCAAACACCTTCAAAGGTTGGTTGTTCAACGCCAAATTATTTTGATCGTAGCTGTAATACACATTCGTTTTTTCGAAATTGAATGCCGATTTGATATTGGCTTCCGATGTCATTGTTTGCACTTTCGAGGCTTTGATGCTTTGATTATTTTCGATGCCCAAAGCAATCAACTGTTGTAATTCTGCGGGTTGTTGCGCCATCAAAAATGAGGTAAAAAACAAAGACAAAACGACGACTGTAGGAACTGATTTCATTTTTGATTTTTTTCGTCTTAAAGTAACTTTTCCATCAAAAAGTTTGAACAATACAGGTAAAACAATCATTGTCAATAAAGTAGCTGTAAACAAACCACCAATCACTACAGTTGCCAAAGGTCTTTGCACTTCCGCACCCGCTGATGAGGAAATCGCCATGGGCAAAAAACCTAAAGCGGCAGCCATTGCGGTTAACAAAACAGGTCGCAAACGATCAATAGTTCCTTTGATAATCAACGTATCGATTTCGAGATGACCTTCTTTTTTCAATTCTTTAAAATGTTCGATGAGCACAATTCCGTTCAAAACAGCAATGCCAAAAAGTGCAATAAATCCAACGCCAGCCGAAATACTAAAAGGCAAATCGCGCAACCAAAGTAGCAAAACGCCGCCGACAGCCGAAAGAGGAATGGCTGAATAGACCATGAGTGCTTCTTTCATGGAACCAAAGGCAAAAAACAACAAGATAAAAATCAATGCCAATGCGATGGGAACTGCAATGAGCAGCCTGTTTTTGGCACTTTGCAGATTTTCAAATTGTCCGCCGTAGGTCACAAAATAGCCTTCTGGCAAATCGACTTTTGTTTCTATCAATTTTTTTACGCCGTCCACCACACTTTGCAAATCGCGGTTTCTAACATTGATGCCCACCACAATCCGTCTTTGGGTATTGTCTCTCGAAATTTTAGCGGGACCTTCTGTGTACGTGATGTTTGCCAATTCTTGCAGTGGAATTTGACCATTGTTGGGCGTTGTTACAAAGATATTTTTCAAATCATCGATGTCTTTTCGCTGATTGGCATCTAATTTTAAAACCAAATCAAACCGTTTTTCGCCTTCGAAGACCGTTCCTGCCACTTTTCCCGCAAAATTCATAGCCATGACGTCGTTCAATTCAGCAATATTCATTCCGTATTTTGCAATTTTTGCCCGATCATAAACCACTGCCATTTGTGGTAATCCTTCGGTTTTTTCGACAATAATATCCGAAGCTCCCGGCACGTTTTTGATGGCATTTGCTACTTCGTCTGCTTTTGTTGCAAGTAATTCTAAATCGTTTCCAAATATTTTTATGGCAATGTCCGAACGCGAACCCGAAATCAATTCGTTGAATCGCATTTCGATGGGTTGTGTAAATTCGATATCGACATTCGGAATTTCATTTTCGAGGGCTATTTTGATTAAATCTGCCAATTCATCTTTGCTTCCTGCCGAAACCCACTCCGATTTTGGTTTCAATTTCACAATAATATCACTTTCTTCCATGCTCATTGGGTCAGTGGGCACTTCGGCAGCACCAATGCGGGAAACAACTTGCGAAACTTCAGGGAATTTTTTGAGAACAATTTCTTCTATCGAAGTCGTAATTTCGATGGTTTTTGCTAGAGAGGTTCCTGTTTTTAAAACTGGTTGAATCACAAAATCGCCTTCATCTAACGTAGGAATAAATTCGCCACCCATGGTGGTAAAAACTCCCACAGAAAATAGCAACAAAGCTATTGCGCCAAGCATTACTTTTTTAGTATTGTTCAAAGCCCACGTAATGACGGGTCTGTAAGATTGTGTTAAAGCATGAATCAATCGATGTGAAATAGATTTTGGATTGATATGCGAAGGTTTCAAAAACAAAGAAGCAACGACGGGAACATACGTAAAACAAAGCAACATGGCGCCCAAAAGTGCAAAACTGAAGGTCATTGCCATGGGTTTGAACATTTTTCCTTCTACTCCCGTTATAGATAGAATTGGAATGAAAACGATGAGAATAATCAACTGTCCGAAAATGGCAGAATTCATCATTTTTGAGGCGCTTTTGAACGTAATATCGTCCATTTCCTTTTGAAGCGAATGTCCTGAAATGGCTAATAAATGTTGTGATTTTTGTGAAATTTGAAAAGCGATGAATTCTACAATAATGACCGCTCCATCGATGATGATTCCGAAATCAATCGCACCTAAACTCATCAAGTTGGCATCGATTCCGAAAATATTCATGAATGAAATGGCAAACAACAAACAAAACGGTATGACCGAAGCCACTACCAATCCAGAACGCCAATTGCCCAAAAGCAAAACCACCACAAAAATGACAATCAAACAGCCTAAAATCAAGTTTTCAGCCACCGTGAAAGTTGTTTTCCCAACCAATTCACTGCGTTCTAAAAACCCATTGATGTAAACACCCTCAGGCAATGTTTTTTCAATTTCAACCACCCGATTTTTAACCTCATCGATTACTTTTTTCGAATTTCCGCCTTTCAGCATCATGACTTGTCCGAGTACTTTTTCGCCTTCGGCATTGCCAGTAATAGCACCAAATCTGTTCGCAAATCCGAGCGTTACATGGGCAATATCTCGCACCAAAACAGGAGTTCCTGCGCTATTTTGGACCACAATGTTATTGATGTCGTCGATTGATTTTACTTTTCCTTCGCCTCGAATAAAATAACTTTGGTTTACTTTTTCAATGTAAGCGCCGC
>JBEILV010000119.1:0-9081 GCA_040379105.1 Flavobacterium sp. | reverse complement strand
GCCCCGATTGAAACGGAAATCCTTTTGCGATGAAATTCTATTTTTTTTTGGTTTGCCAAAGCGACCAACGGAAGCTCTTGGCAAACCTTAGAAAAAAAGGATTTCATGCAAAAGATTGTAGTGGAAAGCGGGAGATAGCTCCTGAAAAAATTCTTTAGTTTTTCAATTAATATTTTTGATGCTACTGCTTTTTTAATGCTGCTACAAGTGGTTGGTTAACTTTAATTTTTACCTGTTCAATCTGATTAATATATACTTATGAATCAATTATTTAAACACAATTTGTGAAAAATTTAAAAAATGCTTCTTTGCTTGTTTATCGACTTTGTAAGAAGCTTTTGGTTTGAAAATGAAATGTTTTTTAAAGCAGCTTGTTTGAACGTTTACTTGATTTTTGAAGCTAATAAATAAATGACTGCCATTCTAATAGCAACTCCATTTTCTACTTGATCTAAAATGATAGCGTGTTCGGAATCAGCTACTTCCGAAGTGATTTCAACTCCTCGATTGATGGGACCAGGATGCATAATCAAAATCGGTTTTGACAATGAATCGAGTAGGGGTTTTGTGACACCATATTGTTGCACATATTCTCTCGTTGAGGGGAAATAATTCACGTCCATTCGTTCGTTTTGCACACGAAGCATGTTCGCTACATCGCACCATTCTAATGCTTTGCGTAAATTGGGCTCTACTTGCACTCCCAAACTTTCAATATATTTCGGAATCAAGGTTTTGGGGCCGCAAACTTTTACTTTGGCGCCTTGCATTTTCAGTGCAAAAATATTGGAAAGTGCCACCCGAGAATGAAGAATATCGCCTACAATCACAATTTTTTTGCCAGCTACTTCGCCCAATTTCTCACGAATAGAATAACTATCGAGCAAGGCTTGCGTTGGATGTTCGTGTGCTCCGTCGCCTGCATTGATGATGCTTGCCTTCACATTTTGAGATAAAAAATAGGCAGCTCCCGCATGGCTGTGGCGCATCACGACCATATCGACTTTCATTGCCAAAATGTTATTCACGGTGTCTATCAAAGTTTCGCCTTTTTTTACCGACGATTGCGCTGCTGAAAAACTAATGACATCAGCAGAAAGTCGTTTTTGAGCCAATTCGAAAGACAATTTGGTGCGGGTGCTGTTTTCGAAAAATATATTGGCAATGGTAATATCGCGCAAGGAAGGAACTTTTTTGATCGGTCGATTGATGACTTCCTTGAAATGATCGGCAGTTTTGAAAATTAACTCTAAATCTTCGGGTTGTAAATATTTGATGCCAAGCAGATGTTTGACTGATAATTCTGACATTTTTTTAAGTATTTAAATAAGAAAAACGGCATCTTCGCCATCTTGTTCTAACCATGAAACTTTCACTTTGTCGTTGGCAATGGCATCCACTTGTCGGCCGCGATAATCGGGCTGAATGGGCAAATGACGGCTGAAACGACGATCGATGAGCACCAACAATTCAATTTCTGAAGGCCGGCCGAAGGATTGAATGGCGGTCAGCGCCGAACGAATGCTGCGACCTGTAAACAAAACATCGTCGATAAAAACCACTTTTTTGTTTTCGACAATAAAATTGATTTCTGTTTTGTTGGCTTCGAGGGTTTTGTCGCCACGACGGAAATCGTCTCTGAAAAAAGTGATGTCTAATTTCCCGAGTTTCAAACCCGAAATGTTGTATGATTCCGTCAAGATTTTCGCAATTCTTTCAGCCAAAAAAAACGCCTCTGGGTTGCAAACCAATTAATACAGTATTCGAAAAATCTAAATGATTTTCAATGAGTTGACAAGCCAAACGATGCAAAATGATGTGAACTTCTTTGGAGGTAAGCAGTGTTTTCTGATTCATATTGTGTATTTTGCGTGGTAAAGATAATTATTTTATCAAAAAATATCCTTTTCGCACATTTATTTCATCGCAGCACGAGCATAAATAAAAACGAATTTTAAAAACGTTTCAATTATCTTTGCCGACAATTTTGTGTTTTAAAAAGCACGCAAATCCCAAAGAATGAAGTTTGAACTTTTAAATACCGATGCACAATCTCAAGCGAGAGCTGGAAAAATTACAACTGATCATGGAGTGATTGAAACTCCCATTTTTATGCCCGTTGGCACCGTTGCTTCCGTGAAAGGTGTGCATCAAAGAGAATTAAAAAACGACATCAACCCAGATATTATCCTCGGAAATACGTACCACTTGTATTTACGGCCCAAAATGGACATTTTAGAGCAAGCGGGTGGTTTGCATAAATTTATGAATTGGGATCGAAATATCCTGACCGATAGTGGTGGTTATCAGGTGTATTCGCTTTCATCCAATAGAAAAATTAAGGAAGAGGGTGTAAAATTCAAATCGCATATTGATGGTTCGTATCACTTTTTTTCTCCCGAAAGTGTGATGGAAATTCAGCGAACAATCGGTGCCGACATCATCATGGCTTTCGATGAGTGTACGCCTTATCCTTGCGATTATCGATATGCAAAACGATCGATGCACATGACGCACCGTTGGCTCGATCGATGTGTGACGCATTTTGAGAAAACTCCCGCAAAATATGGCTATGAACAAACCTTGTTTCCGATTGTTCAAGGCAGTACTTACAAGGATTTAAGACAACAATCGGCAGAATATATTGCCAATGTGGGGGCTTTTGGCAATGCGATTGGCGGACTTTCTGTGGGCGAACCTGCCGACGAAATGTATGCCATGACGGAAGTGGTCACGGCGGTTTTGCCAAAAGAAAAGCCGCGCTATTTAATGGGAGTTGGAACTCCTATCAATATTCTTGAAAATATTGCGTTAGGTATTGATATGTTTGATTGTGTGATGCCTACTCGAAATGCGAGAAACGGTATGTTGTTTACGGCTTTTGGAAGCATCAACATCAAAAATAAAAAATGGGAAAACGACTTTTCAGAACTTGATCCAATGGGGATGACTTTTGTGGATACTGAATATTCAAAAGCCTATTTAAGACATTTATTTGCAGCTAATGAATTGTTAGGCATGCAAATAGCAACGATTCACAACCTTGGGTTTTATCTTTGGTTGGTGCGTGAGGCAAGAAAACATATCATTGCGGGCGATTTTCTTCAATGGAAAAACACCATGGTGAAACAAATGGACAATCGCTTATAAATATGATGATTACAAAAATAGATTGGTACATTCTCAAAAGATATTTAGCCACATTCATTGTAATGTTGATGCTTTTTATCCCGATTGCGATTGTGATTGATGTGGCAGAAAAAATCAATAAGATTTTGGCGAACAACGTTCCTCTTTTGGATGTTTTGGTTTATTATTTGAATTTTATCGTTTATTTTGCGAATCTGCTTTTTCCAATATTCTTGTTTCTTTCGGTGATTTGGTTCACATCAAAATTGGCAAACAACACAGAAATTATAGCCATTTTAAGTTCGGGAATTTCTTTCAATCGTTTTTTGCGTCCGTATGTTTTTGGTGCATCCATCGTGTCAATATTTGCGGTTTTGATGGGTTTTTTCTTATTGCCAAGCGCAAGCAAAGGTTATAATGATTTTCGATACAGGTATTTGAAAAACAACCAAGAAGTTCGAAAAACGGGCAATGTTTTCAGGAAAATTTCTGATAATGAAATTATTTATGTGAGCAATTTTAATGTAGTTACAAAAGTGGCCTCAAATTTTACTTTGGAAAGATTTAAGGGCAAAGACTTTGAAGAATTAGATTTTAAATTGACTGCTAATAAATTGA
The DNA here is from genome assembly GCA_040379105.1 of Flavobacterium sp. GTDB lineage: Bacteria > Bacteroidota > Bacteroidia > Flavobacteriales > Flavobacteriaceae > Flavobacterium. The sequence continues at coordinate 5,334 of JBEILV010000119.1, read as the reverse complement.
AATGGAATGAGGCAGACAGTACGTATTCGTTAATGGAATACAACAAAAGAACACTTTTGAAAAACGGCGAAAAGTTAGAAAGTGGCAAGCAATTAGACACTATTTTTAAATTCGATTTAGACGATTTAACACCTGTTATCTACATTGCTGAAACATTAACGATTACAGAATTAAGCAATTTTATTAAAAAAGAGCAAGCGAGAGGCAATGCAAATGTTGATACTTATTTAGTGGTTTTGTACAAAAAATACAGTTTGCCGGTCACAGCTTTTATTCTCACTTTTATTGCTGTGGCAGTGTCAGCCATGAAACGAAGAGGCGGGATGGGAGTCAATTTAGCCATCGGCATCGTGATTGCATTTACGTATGTTTTCTTCGATAAAGTTTTTGGTACTTTGGCAGAAAAATCAAGTATTCCTCCCATTGTTGCCGTTTGGTTGCCAAATGTTGTGTTTGGAATTTTAGCTTTTGTACTTATTAGAAATGCAAAACGATAATTTAAAAAGTTATTTAAATCTTCATTTAATCGTATTTATTTGGGGATTTACGGCCATTCTTGGGGCTTTAATTTCCTTAGAAGCACTTGATTTGGTTTGGTTTCGGATGGTTTTTGCTGTGATTTTTATTGCATTGTATGTTTTTATAAAAAAAATAGACCTGAAAGTGACTTCCCGCGTTTTGCTAAAACTCCTCATCCTTGGATTGATCATTGCTTTGCATTGGCTCACATTTTTTAAAGCCATCAAGGTTTCTAATGTTTCTGTAACGCTGGCTTGCTTATCTACGGGCGCGTTGTTTACCTCGATTTTAGAACCATTTTTTAACAAAAAACGCATTGTTCCTTACGAGGTTTTGTTTGGTTTGATTGTAGTTGCGGGATTGTATATTATTTTTCAAGTGGAAGGAAATTACGCTGAAGGAATTCTTTTGGCACTTACGTCGGCGTTTCTGTCGGCACTTTTTTCCGTCATGAACGGACAACTCGCTAAGGAATATAATTCTACCTTAATTTCATTTTACGAACTTTCAGGCGGCGTTTTGTTTCTGAGTCTATTCTTGCTTTTGAGCGGAAGTTTTACCCTCGATTTTTTTACTATTTCTAGTTCAGATTTTATTTATTTGTTGATTCTTAGCTCTGTTTGTACGGCTTATGCTTTTATTGCTTCTGTGAAAGTGATGAAGCACATCAGTCCTTACACGGTGATGTTGACCATCAATCTTGAACCAATTTACGGAATTTTATTGGCAGTTTTGATTTTTAAAGAAAAGGAACAAATGAGTCCCACTTTCTATTTTGGCGCATTGATTATTTTGGCAACGGTAGTGGCTAACGGAGTTGTAAAATATTATCAACGAAAGAAGATTAGTTAGTATTTTTTTGAATAAGAAGCTGATTTTAAATGTTTTAAATTTATTAATAAAGATGGACTGGTCATCTAAGCATTGCTGTAGGTTTTGATGCGTCGTTTGGTTTCAAGTCGAATGCAAGTTTTAATGCCTGTAGAAGAACCATATTAGATTTCAAAAACACTGATAGCGCAAAAAAAAAGCCTGAACGAGATCAGGCTTTTTTTGATTTAGATGTCATATTGATGCTTAGAGCATTCATTTTCATGAAAATTCAATCGGCACATGCTTTTTAAGATGATGTATCAACTGAATATTTTTGATGTTTTTGACCGATGAATCTATTTTAGATCGCTTTTACAATCGCACAAAAATCTGCACTGCTCAGCGATGCACCACCAATCAAACCACCATCTACATCAGGTTTTGAAAAGATTTCTTGTGCATTGTTTGGTTTAACGCTTCCACCATATAAAATGGCAACTTCTTCTGCAACTTCAGCATCATAAGCTTTTTCAATCGTAGCTCTAATGAAGGCGTGCATCTCTTGCGCTTGTTCGGGGCTTGCAGTTTCGCCTGTGCCAATGGCCCAAACAGGTTCGTAAGCCAAAACAATATTTTTCCAAGCATCTTTTGGTAAATGAAAAAGTCCGTTTTTCAATTGACTTTCCACCACATTAAAATGTTCATTAGATTTTCTGTCTTTCAATTCTTCTCCAAAACAAAAAATAACTTCCAAATCATTTTTCAAAGCTGTATCTACTTTTTGAGCCAACAATGCATCGGTTTCATGAAAATAAGCACGTCTTTCAGAATGTCCTAAAATCACAATGTTTACACCCACACTTTTAAGCATAGAAGCTGAAATTTCGCCCGTAAAAGCACCACTTTCTGCTTGATGCATGTTTTGTGCTGCCACTTCGATATTGGTAAATTCCAAATGATCTACAGCCGAAGCAATGTTGACAAAAGTCGGTGCCACAATCACACGGGCTTCTGCACCATCTGAAAGATGATCGATTAATTCATTCAACAAATCTTCTGTTTCATCTGCGTTTTTGTGCATTTTCCAGTTGCCAGCTACAATCTTTTGTCTCAATGTGTTATCGTTTTTAAAGTTTCAATTAAATTTTTATCGTCGGCTTCAATGGCTCTATACAAAGCAATTTTACCGTTTTTGTCGATCAAAATATATCTTGGAATCCAATCGATGTTGGCAGCTGATTTAAAACCTCCGCCTTTCCAATCGGAACCAATCAAATAATGATCGCCTTTAATTCCATATTTTTCAATGCCTTTTTTCCAACTCGCATCGTCTTTGTCATAAGATAAAAAAACATGCTTCACTTCTGGAAAATCTGCTTGTAATTGCACCAATTTCGGCATTCCTTTGATGCAATCGGGACACCACGATGCCCAAACATCTACAATCACTACGCTGCCTTCATGCTTTTTTAAAACGGCCTCAAAAGTGGTTGCCACTCCAGATAAATCTGTTAAAGGTTCTTTCAAAGCTTCTTCGCTAAATGCCTCTTTTTCGGGTGTGCACGCCATCAATCCGAACAGCAAACACACTTTTATCATGCTTTTTTTCATTTCAATATATTTTTAGTTGTCACAAAAATAGACTTTGTCAACAGAAATAGCGCCGATGAAAATCATAAAATATCATTAAATTCACTCGAACGATTTCGTAATTGGTTTTAAACCAATGAATTTCAATCGGAATAAAATTTTGATTGAAATTTACATTTCAGTTTCCTCATTTTGCCCCATCATCATCAAATATGATTTCAAAAATGGATCTAAATTACCATTCATCACACCTTCTACATCGCTGGTTTCGTGACTTGTACGCACATCTTTGATCAATTTATAAGGATGCATCACATAGTTTCTAATCTGCGATCCCCATTCAATTTTCATTTTCCCTGCTTCGATGTCGTCTCTTTGTTCGCGTTGTTTTTTGAGCTCAATTTCATACAACTGCGATTTCAACATTTGCATCGCTCTTTGTCGGTTGTCTTGCTGCGAACGGGTTTCCGAACACTGAATTTGAATGCCAGTGGGTTTGTGAAACAATTGTACTTTCGTTTCCACTTTGTTCACGTTTTGTCCACCAGCACCGCTCGATCTTGAGGTAATGATTTCAATATCAGCAGGATTGATTTCAATTTCAATCGAATCGTCCACCAACGGATACACATAAACAGAAGCAAAAGAAGTGTGTCGTTTGGCATTGCTATCAAAAGGGGAGATGCGCACCAATCGATGCACGCCGTTTTCGCCTTTCAAATAGCCAAAAGCATATTCGCCTTCGAGTTCTAATGTCACGGTTTTGATACCAGCAACTTCGCCTTCTTGAAAGTTCAGTTCTCGAATTTTATAGCCTTCTTTTTCGCCCCACATCAAATACATACGCATCAACATTGAGGCCCAATCGCAACTTTCTGTGCCTCCAGCTCCCGCCGTGATTTGCAAAACTGCACTCATTTTATCACCTTCTTCCGAGAGCATGTTTTTAAATTCCATGCTTTCAATGAGTTCAAGCGTAGTGGCGTAATTTTCGTCCAATTCTTCTTCGGTCAACGCTTCTTCCTTATAAAATTCGTAAGAAATTTGAAGTTCGTCCACCAAATTTTCAGCTTTCTGATAATCTTCTACCCATTTCTTCTTCGAACGTAGGTTTTGAACAATCACTTCTGCTTCTTTCGGGTGGTTCCAAAAATTAGGATCGAATGTTTTTTCCTCTTCATTCGCAATTTCGATCAGTTTTCTATCGATGTCAAAGATACCTCCTCAACGCACCAAGGCGCTCTATAATACCTTTTAATTGTTCGGTATTTGTCATAATTATTGTAGTTTTGTGGGTGCAAAAATAAGACAAGATTCTTTAACAATGGAAATTAATTTAATCAGCGATACCGTTACGAAGCCATCACCAGAAATGCTCAAAGCCATGTTTCAAGCACCTGTGGGCGATGATGTGTTCAAACAAGACCCAACCGTCAACAAATTAGAGGAAATGGTGGCCGATTTTTTCGGAAGAGAAGCGGCTCTTTTTTTTCCTTCAGGCACCATGGCCAACCAAACGGCTATTAAAATCCACACACAACCCGGCGAACAATTGATTGCAGATCATTATGCGCATATTTTCAATTATGAAGGGGGCGGTGTCTCTTTTAATAGTGGAGTTTCTTGCAAATTGATTGCTGGCAACCGAGGGATGATTAATGCACAACAAGTGGAAGAATCGATCAATCCGCCTGATTTTTACCACAGTCCGCTCACGACTTTAGTGGCGGTAGAAAATACGACCAACAAAGGCGGCGGCGCTTGTTATGACATCCGAACTTTGGTCGAAATTAAAAGAGTTTGTGAGGCAAATCGTTTGAAATTTCATTTGGATGGTGCGCGTTTGTGGAATGCCATGCAAGCTAAAAATCAAGATCCGTTGCATTTCGGACAAATATTTGATACGATTTCTGTATGTTTTTCTAAAGGTTTAGGTGCGCCTGTGGGTTCTGTTTTGGTAGGTTCGAAAGCAGAAATGCACAAAGCTTTGAGAATCAGAAAAGTGTTTGGCGGAGGCATGCGACAAGCAGGTTATTTGGCAGCAGCTGCGATTTATGCTTTAGATAATAATTTAGAACGTTTGGAAAAAGACCACCAACGTGCGGCAGAATTAGGTTCAATTTTGAGTCAATTGGCATGGGTTGAAAAAGTAGAACCCGTAGAAACCAATATTGTGATTTTTAGCGTGAAAAAAAATTTGCAAGATGCTTTTGTAATGGAAGCCCTGAAAAAGAAAAACATTTTAATTTCATCTTTAGGAAAAGGAAAACTTCGAATGGTGACGCACCTTGATTATAAGGAAGTGATGCACACGTATGTAAAAGAAAGTTTGCTGAAAATGAAGTTTTAATCGTAGGCAAAAAGCGATTGCATTGATATTGATTTTGAATGATTCCTTGTGAAATTATCTTT
>JBEILV010000118.1:0-9429 GCA_040379105.1 Flavobacterium sp. | reverse complement strand
GCCGGGTGTGCCGTGAATGGCGTTAAAAACCACATTAAATGTTGTTTTTTTATGGTCTTTTGTAAATGAAAAATCATTTTTATCAATCGGAAATTGTTGGTTATTTTCATCTAAATAATACCAACCGTTTTTTGAAACAATCACTCGAAAAGGATTGTAAATTTCACGGTTTAGATTTTCAAATACTACATTTCCGCTCGTGATTGAAATTTGGTACTCGCTTGAATAACCACCCATAATGATGGCAATATTTTTCTTGTGTTGATTTTCGTTTGATGCCGACATAAAGGGTCTTTTTGAAAGGAAAAACAAAAATATCATTTATACTTGAAACAAAAAATTTAGCATCTGTTTATTACAAATAAAAAAGACTTCCCGAGAGAAGTCTTTAAGTATGTTATTGTTTTTTATTTTGGCATGGTTTCTAAAATCTCGATTTCAAAAATCAAGTTGCTGTTTGGTGGAATGATGCCTCCGCCAGCACCCGTGGCACCATAGCCTAAGTTTGATGGAATAAAAATCAGTCCTTTATCGCCAAAACTCAATTGTTCGATGCCTTCTAAAAATCCTGGAATCAAACCTGTTTTGTTTCCATATTGAAATGGAAATGGCTGATAACCATTTTGTTGTTTGCGCATCGGATTTAGTTTGCCATAATCTTCATTGATTTTTTCATAGCTACTATCGAAAAGATTTCCGTTTTCAAAATAGCCAGCATAATGCACATAAATAGTTGTTCCAGAAGCTGGTTTTGCACCAGTTCCTTTTTCATAAATCACAAATTCCAAACCGCTGCTTGTTTTGGTGGCTGCTTTTCTTTGTTCAGCAAAATAGGCTGCCTTATCAGCAATCAATTTTTCAAGTTTGGCTGCTTTTTCTTTTTCTAATTTTTCTGCTTCTGCAAAATGGTCTTCAAATATTTTTTCAGCTTTGAATTTTTTTGCGTCTTTTCCTTTTCTGATGATTTTAACTGTTTCGATGAGATCGTTTTGTTCAATTAAATTCACAATTTCTTGACCTTCAATGACTCTGCCAAAAACAGTATGCATTCCATCCAAATGTGGAGTTGCTTTGTGTGTAATAAAAAACTGACTTCCGTTAGTTTTTGGACCTGCATTTGCCATCGATAAGATGCCTGCACCATCATGTTTTAAATCAGTGATTTCGTCCATGAATTTGTAACCAGGACCTCCGCTACCGTTACCATCTGGATCTCCACCTTGAATCATAAAATCTTTGATCACTCTGTGAAATTTCAATCCATCATAAAATGGTTTACCTTTAAATTTTGCATCTACCTTTGTGTTTTTGCCTTCGGCCAAACTCACGAAATTTGCCACAGTTACGGGCGTTTTTTGAAATTCTAATTGCAACAAAATGATGCCTTTGTTGGTTTTTACCTCTGCGTACATTCCATCATCGAGCTTTGGATATTCTTCAGCGCAAGAGTTAAAAAACAGTAAAAAACTAAGTAAAAAAGTTGTCATTATTCTCATTATTTAAGTATTAAAAATTTTATTTTTCAGGAACCAAATCTAACAAGGTTACTTCATATTTCAAAGGAACATTGATACCTATTTTATTTTTGTCGCCGTGATAGCCAAAACCAATTTGCGAAGGGAAATAGAAAATGGCTTTGTCACCTTTGCGCATCAGTTGAAGTCCGTGGCGCAAACCTATCATAAGATCTTCTTTTTCAACTTTATAGTTCTTGATTCCGAAAGCAACTTCGTCATAAATCTGAACTCCATCCAAACTATAAACATTGGCAGTATATTGTGCAATCATGCCTTTTTTTGCTTTTTCAGTGCCAAGAGTTGCAGACGAATCAATACAAAAATAAAAGCCGTGCGTTGAAGCAACAAATTGACGGATCGTATCTTTTTTGAGCATTGCCAAAATTTGTTCCATTTCTTTGGCTAATATTTTGGCATTTCGCTCTTTTGACTCCTTCAAAAATGTTCCTGTTTTTCTGGAAACAGGTCTTCGGGCTTCTTCGTTGTTTTGACAACCAATAAAAAGCACTGATAGGATTAAAATGAAATATAAATTTTTGATGAATGTACTTTTGGTCATTGTTTAAATGTTATGTTGACAGATTTCAGGCAATAGATTTTCAAAGTATTTTGTTGTTTCGCTTAACGATACATTCGATTTTCCACCGGCAGCGTTAACGTGTCCACCTCCTTGAAAATATTTTCGGGCAATTTCATTCACATCAAAGTCGCCATGCGAACGCAATGACATTTTGATGATGCCTTCTTCTTTATTTTCAATGAAAATGACAGCAAAATCAACCCCTTCAATAGAAAGTCCATAATTTACAAATCCTTCAGTATCGCCTTTTTTATATTGATGTGCATCCAATTCTTCTTGTGAAAGTGAAGTGTATGCCGCTTTGAATTGAGGAAAAATCTTCATGTTACTCAAAGCTTTACCGAGCAATTGCAAACGAATGTATGATTGATTATCGAATAATTGGATATGTATTTTGGTATTGTCGATTCCTTTTGCAATCAAAGAAGCCGCCACTTGATGTGTAGTGCTTGTTGTTCGATTGAATTTGAACGAGCCAGTATCCGTTACAAGGCCTGTATATAAACAAGTTGCAATAGTTTCATTAATGAGCGATTCTTTTTCAAGTGCGTCAATAAAATGAAAAACCATTTCGCAGGTCGAACTGATTTCTGTATCAGAATAGGTAAAAACAGCAAAATTTTCTGGCGATTGATGGTGGTCAATCATCATAAATGAACATTTTAACTGACTTAAAAACGAATGCATGATTTCGCCTGTGCGATGCAAAGCGTTGAAATCGAGTGCAAAAACCAAATCCGATTTGAACAAAATTGATTTACAATTGGCTTGGTCTTTTTCGAAATTCTTAATGTTTTCACTACCGGGCAACCATTTTAAAAAATCAGGAAAATCATTGGGTGCAATGATTTGCACATCATGTCCGAGTTTCAATAGGAAATGATACAAACCAAGGGACGACCCTAAAGCATCGCCGTCTGGGTTTCGGTGCGGCACAATAGCAATTTTCTTAGGCGTTGCTAAAAGAGTTTCGGCTGTGTTCAGATTCGCAATTTTCATGCTGCGAAAATACATTTTTTTAGTTTTAAATGCAGCACTCAATTTTTTTATTGAACAGTATATTCAACCACATCTTGTTCTGAAAGTCGGAAATAACCCAAACAAAAATTGTTAAAATTGTCTTGATTCACAATATTTCCTCTCACTGTTGAGGGAGGTGCCTGAAAAGGACTGCCGCCTCCACTGCCTGCAATACTCAAAAGAATACGCATATAATTGAAATATTGCTCGCTGATTCCGTTGATTCCGATAACAGTTTCTTGGCCAGCTTCTAGCTTTTCATCGATGATGATGCCAAACATTAAGTTGCCTTGTGTAAAACGATCGTCGTCCACACCATATTCTGGCACTGCGTAACTTGGTGAATCAAATCTTGAAAGATAAAAATTGTCTTCATCTGGATTGTCCTGAAAAAAATATTTCAATTCAATCAATTCTGCGCCAAATGCATCGATGGTACTTTGTTCTATAAATTCAATGGTTGGCACACCAATTAATGGTTCTGAGGCTTTGTAAGTTTCGTTTTCATAAACAATCGTGATTTCAAATTCATCATTCAAAACTGGGACAAAATCAAAGCATTCGTAAATTCCTGGCAACGTTTCGCTTTCTGTGAAATTAAAAATTTGCCCAGAATTTAGATTTGTAATAAATACCACTGCGTCGGAAACGGTTGGGATTTCGTTGCTGAAATAAGCGGTCGTGGTGGTTAACTTTACTTTTTGATAACTTCCATCTGTACCTTTTTGCCATGCAATCGAGGCATCGACGACCAATTTTGGTGGAGCCGTATCTAGTTCTACATCAACAACATCTTCGCAGGATGTAAAAGCAAATAATATAAGAATAGTTCCTAAAATTGAACTTTTTATTTTGAATTGTGAGGTGATTTTTTTCATGATTTAAAACTTAAAATTATAAGTTACACTTGGAATGATGCCGAAAATTGAAAGCCTAACTGCTTCATTATTGGCAGTTTCGGCATTTTGTCTGAATGAAATTGAAGCGGCGTTTCTGCGGTTGTAAATATTGTAAATACCAAAAACCCATTCGCCAAACCATTTTTTGCCTTCATTGCTTTTTGGGGTTAAAGTTGCTGAAACGTCTAAGTGGTGATAAGTGGGCAAATTTTGTTGATTTCTACCGCTGAAACTTGGTACTGAAATTCCTAAATATTCATATTGACCGTTTGGAAAGGTAACAGGTTGCCCGGTTTGAAGCGCAAATGTTGCACCAAATCGCCATTGTTTTGAATATTCATAATTTCCTACAATAGAAACGTTGTGCGTTTTATCGAAACCAGTTTTATACCATTCGCCGTTGTTAATGCCTGTTTCTGCGGCAGTTCTTCCTGGAGTTCTTTGCTCAGATCTTGACAAAGTATATGACAACCAACCATTAAATCGACCAGTATTTTTTCTAAACATCATTTCCAAACCATACGCTCTTGCTTCACCCGTTAACACTACTTGTTCAATGGCACGATTGGCAATTAAATCTGCTCCATCGATGTAATCTAGTCTATTGTCGATGGTTTTATAAAATGTTTCAAGTTCTAACGAATATTCGTTGTCTTTTAAATTTCTAAAGTAGCCCACTGCTACTTGATTCGATGTTTGTGGTTTTAAAAACTGATCGCTGGGTGCCCAAACATCCAATGGAGTAGGAGATTGGGTGTTTGTAATCAGGTGTAAATATTGTGCCATGCGTTGAAAACTTCCTTTCACGGACGAGTTTTCGTTTAAGGTGTAAGCTATTCCAAAACGGGGTTCAAAATTATCAAAACTCGCTACAGTTTCGTTTCTTCCATAAAATTTTGTATCGATGGGAGTTGCTTTTTCATAAATTTGAAATGTTTCGTTGAAAACTACTGCTTGATTGTTTTCGTAAACGTTCATCGTTTGTTGTCCAAGTCTGTAAAACTGACTGTATCGCAAACCAGCATTGAATGAAAGTTTGTCTGAAATTTGATGTTCAATGTCAAAATAGGCAGCTGGTTCAAAGGCAAATTTTGGATCTAAAGTTTCTGGATTGATTGCAGATTCGGCTGAATTCGGTCTGATTTTTCCTGGATTGAAATCGTAGTAAATGGCATTTAAACCATACGTTAGTTTTGTTTTTTCAGACAAATAATGTTTGAAATCATATTTCAAATTGAAATTTTTGATGCCACTGTCCCAAATAAATCCAACAAAATCAATTTCTAAACCATAATAATAATCGCTATAAATCAACGAAAGATTAGAAAACAGTTTGTCATTGATCAAATGATTCCATCTCAAATTAAATACAGAGTTGCCGTACGTGTTTACAAAAGCATTGTCGATATTGAAAACATCGCGACCAAAATAACCCGACAAATAAAGATTGTTGCTTTCGTTGATTCGATAGCTTAATTTGGTGTTCAAATCATAAAAATAAGCCGTGTTTGGATTGTCCGCCAATTTTAAAAATAAATGCGCATACGAACCACGACCTGCTACTAAAAAAGAAGCTTTGTCTTTCACAATTGGACCCTCGGCAAGCAATCGACTTGTAATCAACCCTATACCGCCGTTCATCTCAAATTTTTTACTGTTGCCTTCCTTCTGATAAATGTCTAAAACGGAAGAAAGTCGTCCGCCAAATCGCGCTGGAATGCCTCCTTTGTACAATTTTAAATCTTTGATGGCATCGGGATTGAAAACCGAGAAAAATCCAAACAAATGCGATGAATTATAAATAATGGCTTCGTCTAACAAGATTAAATTTTGGTCGGCTGCACCGCCTCTCACATTAAATCCCGATTGTCCTTCACCAGCGTTTGTAACCCCTGGCAACGTCAAAATAGATCGAATCACGTCGGCTTCGCCTAAAACAACGGGCAGCTCTTTGATTTCTTTTGTAGAAAGTTTGTTGACGCTCATTTCTGGCTTTCGAACATCGATTTTTCGTACTTCGTCCGTCAAAACTACTTCGTCAAGCATTTCGTTGGATTCTTGCAAAGCAAAGTTTTTTCTGACAGCACTTTTGAATGTAATGGTTTCTTCTTGCGTTGCAAAACCGATATAACTTACTTGCACGGTGTGTGTGCCTTCAGGGACTTCAATCGAAAAAAATCCGTATTCATTGGAAACGGTTCCGATATTAAATTCTTTGATGATGATGTTCACGCCGTATAGCGTTTCGTTGTTGGAAGCGTCAGTCACAACGCCACTGAGGGTATATTTTTGTTGAGATTGCACAGAAATGGCTACAACAAAAATAAAAAGGAACGATAGATATGATTTCAAAATTATTTGGTTTAAAAATGATGATGGTTAGACTTTTAAGTCGCTGTTTTGTTACGAAAGCTTTGTTAATTGAAGGTTAAATTTATATAACGCAATGCTAAGAAGTGAAATATTCAAAATTATAGATTAAAAAGAAACAACCGCCTCATTTTGAAGCGGTTGTTTTAAAATTTAATTATTTTCTAATGTACTCAAAATGCTATTCAGCGTTTTGCTTGGCCTCATGGCATGGTTGAGTAAGTCAGTATTAGGTTTGTAATAACCACCGATTTCTTGTTTTTTGCCTTGAGCATCAATCAATTCTTGGTTAATGGTGGTTTCGTTATGTAGCATCGCAGTTGCAATGGGAGAAAAAATCGCTTTCAATTCGGCATCTTTTTCTTGATTGGCTAAAGCTTCTGCCCAATACATAGCCAAATAAAAATGTGAACCTCGATTGTCTAACTCGCCCACTTTTCTAGCGGGTGATTTATCGTTTTCTAAGAATTTTTCTGTCGCTACATCTAAAGTTTCTGACAAAACCAATGCTTTTTTATTTTGTAACGTTTGACCCAAGTGTTCCAAAGAAATTCCTAAAGCTAAAAATTCGCCTAATGAATCCCATCTTAAATAGCCTTCCTCTATAAATTGTTCCACATGTTTGGGGGCCGAACCTCCTGCACCTGTTTCAAAAAGACCACCGCCATTCATTAAAGGAACAATAGAAAGCATTTTGGCAGAAGTTCCAACTTCAAGAATAGGGAATAAATCGGTAAGATAATCTCTTAAAACATTGCCTGTTACAGAAATCGTGTCTAAACCTTTCACGATGCGCTCCAAAGAAAAAGTTGTTGCGTCCACTGGATTAAGGATTTGTAAATCAAGTCCTTCTGTATTGTGGTTTTTCAAATATTGATGTACTTTTTTAATCAATTCTCTGTCATGCGCTCTTTTATCATCTAACCAAAAAACAGCGGGAGTGTTTGATAATCGGGCTCTGTTGACAGCGAGTTTTACCCAATCTTGAATAGGGGCATCTTTCACTTGGCACATTCTGAAAATAGCACCTTTCGTTACGTTTTGTTCCATCAAAATCGTACCATCAGTGTCAACAACGGTCACTTTACCATCTTCAAAAATTTCGAAAGTTTTGTCATGTGAGCCGTATTCTTCAGCTTTTTGTGCCATCAAGCCAACGTTAGGAACGCTTCCCATCGTTGTTGGATCTAATGCGCCATTTATCTTACAAAAATCAATGGTTGCTTGATAAATCCCTGCATAACAACGATCTGGAATCACCGCTTTGGTGTCTTGCGCTTTTCCATCTGTATTCCACATTTGACCAGAAGTTCGGATCATGGCTGGCATCGAAGCATCAATAATCACATCCGATGGAACGTGCAAATTCGTAATGCCTTTGTCGGAATTGACCATCGCCAAGCTAGGTTTTGAACTGTACAAAGCCGCAATGTCATTTTTAATAGCGGTCTCGTCGGCATGCCCTGCAATTTTAGCATACACATCACCTAAACCATTTCTTGTATCGATACCAAGTTCTGCAAAAGTTGACTGGTATTTTGCGAAAATTTCTTTGTAAAAAACATCCACCGCTGCACCAAAAATGATGGGGTCGGACACTTTCATCATCGTTGCTTTTAAATGAATAGAAAACAACACATTTTTTTGTTTTGCATCTTCAATTTCATCAGCAATGAATGATTTGAATTTTTCAATATTGAAAACAGCTGAGTCGATGATTTCGCCCGCCAATAGGGGAGTGTTGGCTTTTAAAACTTTTTCTTCACCAGCATTTGAAGTGAAGATGATTTTTATATCGGTTGCTTTATCAACAGTGATTGATTTTTCACTTTCGTAGAAATCGCCGGAAGTCATGGAAGCTACATGGGTTTTAGAATCTGAACTCCAAGCTCCCATTTTATGTGGATTTTTTTTAGCGTAGTTTTTTACGGCTTTTGGTGCTCTTCTGTCAGAATTTCCTTCTCTCAAAACAGGGTTTACTGCCGACCCTAAAACTTTGGCATACAAAGCTTTGATTTTTTTATCATCCTCAGTTTTTACTTCTTCTGGATAATTCGGTAAAGCATAACCTAGTTTTTGAAGTTCTGCAATGGCTTCTTTCAACTGTGGGATGGAAGCCGAAATATTGGGTAATTTGATGATGTTGGCTTCGGGGGTGGTTGCCATTTGCCCTAATTCTAACAAATCGTCATTGATTTTTTGATCTGTCGTTACATAATCTGAAAAGTTGGCAATAATTCTTGCAGCGAGTGAAATATCCCTTGTTTCTACTTGAATGTCGGCTGGTGCTGTAAAAGCTTTGACAATAGGCAACAAAGAGTGGGTCGCAAGCATAGGAGCTTCGTCCGTAATGGTATAAATAATTTTAGACATGAGGTTTGTTTTTATTTTTTAGCTAGGCAAATATAGCAAAATCAACGTGTTTATGAGTAAGTTAAATGAACGAAAACGATTGAATTATGGATATGATAATTAGATTCTGTTTAATTATCGATTTGATAAAAATTTAATTTTTTTTTGATAATATGTGGGTTCTGTAAATCATTTTTCTTCTTTCGTTATGTCATAAAAGTGATTTTCTTTGTGATTTGACAGCACTATTCTCTTAATAAAAAAGAGGTCAATTTTACAATATGTAAAACGACCTCTATTTGTTTTAAGAAACAAAGAATTATCTTCTTCTTTCTTTGATTTTTGCTTTTTTACCAGTAAGTTCTCTAAAGTAGAAAATACGAGCTCTACGAACTTTACCTCTTTGATTTAATTCAATTTTTTGTAGTGCTGGCATGTTCACTGGGAAAATACGCTCTACACCAACAGCTCCAGACATTTTACGAATTGTGAATGTTTCAGTAACGCCAGAGCCTCTTCTTTGGATTACTACTCCTTTGAAAAACTGTGTTCTTGTTTTTTCACCCTCTTTGATTTCGTAGTAAACAGTGATTGTATCACCTGCACTGAAATCTGGAAATTCTTTTTTTGTTACAAATTCGTTCTCAACGAATTTTAATAAATCTGCCATGTTTAAAATAGTAAATTATTG
>JBEILV010000117.1:0-9488 GCA_040379105.1 Flavobacterium sp. | reverse complement strand
TTCAAATGAAAAAAATTATTTTCTTGTTTTTGTGGATTTTTACTTTTTACGCCTGTCAAACTAAATATAGTGGTGAAGAGAAAATAAGATTTATAATCAAAACAAATGATGTAAACTCTGAACCAATTGAAGGAATAGACGTTACAGTTGTCAATAAATTTGGAAGATTTTCAGAAACTATTGCGAAAGGAAAAACAAAATCAGATGGATTGCTTCAACTTATTTTTCCAAGACTTGAAAAAGACACGATCGATTATGATATAAAAATAGATGATCCGAAAGCCATTTTTGCCACTTGCAATGTTATAAATATTTCGTACTTCGATTTGAGTGAGCATCAACTTGTTTTGCCGACAACTACATTGCCAAAAATCAATGAACTTTGCAATTTATTAATAAGAAAAAATCAAACCAATACCAACAGATTTTTAAAAAGTGCACAGCTTGATGGACTTAAATTTGATTCTTTAATAGATTATAGTTACGAAAACTACGATACAGATGTGGAATTTCCAGAATATAAAGTATTTAAAAATCAAGTAGCTACATTGAATTATAGCGTAATTGATTACAATACAGAACCCCCAACAACAGAACAATTTTCTGTGCAAATTCCAATCAATAATGAAAGTAGCATTTTATACACCATCTTTTTATGATCTTTCAAAGAAATCCAATTTTGATCATCGTCTTCTTTTTAGCTTCATATCATACGTTTGCTCAATCAGAAAATAAACTCTCCAAAACGGTTGGCATGGTGAGCGTTAATTATTTCCAAGCAGTCAATTTTGGCAATAATGCCTTGAATAAAGCCTATAATTTTCAACACGGAGTTGCAATAGAAATAAATTCTAAGACTTACAAAAAAATATTTTTGGGTTTTGGTTACAATCAATCAAAATATGAGGTCACAAATAGAGAATTGGTTGGGGAATTTGCTAGAGCAAATCATGTTTCATTTTGTGTAAATGCAATCGTTCCAATTGATGTTACAAAAAATCTAAGTATTAGTCCACAAATTGCTTTTGGAATATCTTACTTAAATGCAAAAAAAACTGGGACTGATATTAAAAATCAAAACGGATTAGAATCCAAAATAGGAAGCAAAATTGTTTATGAACTTGGCAACGATTATGGAATTTTATTTACAGTACATTATGCAATAAATAAATTTAGCGTGGTTTCAAATCCCGAAATTAAAAGTTTTTATAACCAATCACATTCCATAAATTTTGGTTTGGGATTTATATTTTTTTAAAATGCCAATATCTTCTGATTTTTCCAGCATACATCAACAATCTTGGACCGTCAGCTTTCTACAATGCGGACCCAATCAGAAAATAAGATACACTGATTTATGCCATTTGTTGCAACTCACTGCGCACGAACACTCGGTTTTGGGTGGTTTGAGTTTTCAAGACATGCAAGTTTTTGACCAAGCATGGGTGCTGAGCAATATGTATATTGAAATAGAATCTTTACCCAAATGGGAAGACATCATCGTAATTAAAACTTGGATCGTAAGCATGCACGATGCGCATTCGGTGCGTGCTTTGGAAGTTTGGCATAATGACAAAAAAATAGCTGCTGCGCTCACTTTGTGGGTGGTTTTAAATACCAAACTTCGCAAAACCGAAAAACTAGCGTTGTCATTCGATCATTTTCAATTTTTCACAGAAAAAATACCCACCAACAAAACACTGGAACGAGTGCAGCATTTTAAGGAATATGATCTTCATTTTAAACAAACAGTCAAAACGTCGGATTTAGATTTGGTACATCACGTGAACAATGTCAAATATTTAGAATGGTGCTTAGATACGATGCCGATCGATGATTTAAGCATGCATCAATTATCGCATATTCATCTGAATTATTTAAGAGAAATGCATCATAATCAAGATTTTACCATTTCACAAAAGAAAACAGAAACAGCCTATTTCTTTTCTATTGCCACCGAAAAAACTTGTTGTTTGGTGCATCTTGCGTTTAAAATGTAAACATTAATGATGAGCAAATCATTTCGAATCAATTCTTTACAATTTTCAAAAAAAACTATTTTATTTTAAAAATGAATAGTTATTGACGATGCCTTTTTTACGATTTCAATCGAATGGATTCAATTGAAAGCCTTTGTGAGAAAAATGACATTTTCAGGAACAAAAATTTTATATTTACAAAAATTTTGAAATATGTCAACCGCAAAAAAAGACTACAAAAAAGTGACCACCAAATCACTTTTTGATATGAAAGTAAATGGTGTTAAAATATCCATGCTGACCGCTTACGATTACACAATGGCAAAAATTGTTGATGCTGCGGGCGTAGATGTTATACTCGTTGGCGACTCGGCAAGCAACGTTATGGCGGGACATGAAACCACTTTGCCCATTACATTAGATCAAATGATTTACCATGCTTCGTCCGTGGTTCGTGCTTGCGAAAGAGCGCTGGTGGTGGTCGATTTGCCATTCGGGACTTATCAATCTGATCCAAAAGAAGCTTTGCGTTCGGCCATTAGAATTATGAAAGAAAGTGGCGGGCATGCTGTAAAATTAGAAGGTGGCGGCGAAATTAAAGACAGTATCAAACGGATTTTGAATGCAGGAATTCCCGTGATGGGACATTTAGGATTGACACCACAATCCATCTATAAATTTGGAACTTACACCGTGAGAGCCAAAGAGGAAGCAGAAGCAGAAAAATTGATTGAAGACGCAAAATTGCTCGAAAAAGTGGGCTGTTTTGCGATTGTTTTAGAGAAAATTCCCGCAAAA
This sequence comes from Flavobacterium sp., assembly GCA_040379105.1. Lineage (GTDB taxonomy): Bacteria > Bacteroidota > Bacteroidia > Flavobacteriales > Flavobacteriaceae > Flavobacterium. The sequence continues at coordinate 6,711 of JBEILV010000117.1, read as the reverse complement.
TTGGCTGAAAAAGTGGCACAAACCATTTCCATTCCCGTCATTGGTATTGGAGCAGGAAGCGAAGTGGATGGACAAGTCTTGGTTTTACACGATATGATTGGCATGACCCACGAATTTAGTCCAAGGTTTTTGCGTCGTTACATGAACTTGTACGAAGACATGAGTTTGGCTATCGGGCAGTATGTTGCCGATGTAAAAAGCAAAGATTTTCCGAATGAAAACGAACAATACTAAAAGGAAATCTTAAGTTTTGAACACAAAAATTGTATCTACAAAAGACAACTTAGACATTATTTTTGAAGACAACCATTTGATTGTCATCAACAAACGTGTAGGCGACATCGTGCAAGGGGACCAAACCGGCGATGCACCACTTTCGGAAATTGTCAAATCATATCTCAAAGAAAAATACGAAAAACCAGGTGCAGTTTATTTAGGCGTGGTGCATCGATTGGACAGACCGACCACTGGAATTGTTGTTTTTGCCAAAACTTCCAAAGCGCTTACACGGCTCAACGCGGCCTTCAGCAATCGAGAAACCCAAAAAACATATTGGGCGATTACCAAAAACAAACCACCGAAAGCTTCAGATGATTTAATCCATTTTCTGAAAAGAAATCCTAAAAACAACACCTCAAAAGCATTTGAAAAAGAAGTCAACGATTCGAAAAAAGCACACTTGCGCTACGAATTGATTTCGGAAAGCGAAAGATTTTTTTTGCTGGAAATACAACTTTACACCGGAAGACATCATCAAATCAGAGCACAATTGGCAGCCATCAATTGTCCGATCAGAGGCGATTTAAAATATGGGTTTGACAGAAGCAATCCCGATGGTGGGATTAATTTGCATGCTCGAAAGCTTGTTTTAGAACACCCCGTAACGAAAGAAACTTTAACTTTTGTAGCAAAAATACCTAGTGATAATAATTGGGAAATTTTTAAGAAATTACAATAATATCAGTACATTCGTTATAAAATTCAATAGTATGAAAAAATTCATTATTCTTTCAGTAATAAGCATAAGTAGCTTCACTTTTGCGCAAGAACATTTTGGAGGTATTAACTTTTCTTCGAGAGTTGGAGTTCTTAACGGAATTCAAAATCCTGCCGAACTTGCTAATTTATCTTCCAAGTTCGAATTTCAGTTTTTTGCTACAAGTTTTGGATTGGCAAACAACAAATTAAGTATTGACGATTTTTTGGGCGAAAGCAAATTTGAGGAATTAATTTTTGATGGTGATGAGGCCGTCAATCTTAGGTTTGACAGCGAATTGTTGGGTCCTGGCGTAGCATTTAGGTATCAAGGTTGGGCTTTTGGCATCAACTCTAGGGCTTTTGTGAAATTCAACTTGATTGACATCGACCCACAAATCGGCGACGCAATTGCAAATACCGGATTAAACTCATTGCCGGGCACTACATCGGTTTTGATGAGCGATGCCAACCAGAGATTAAATGGAGTCAGTTGGGGCGAAGTTGGATTTTCAGCGGCTCGAAAAATATTTGAAACTGACCAAAGTAGTATCAGCGCAGGAGCAACTTTGAAGCTTTTGTTTCCTGGAAGCTATGCCAACTTTGGATTGGCAAATTTGACAGGAACTGTTACAAATATTGGAACCACTTCCTATTTAAACAATGTTGACAACGCCACACTCAACGTTGAATATTCTGGCAATTTAGGAGAAGATTTTACTTCTAATCAAGATTATTTTCAATCTTTATTTGGAGGATTGAATGGTTTTGGATTAGATTTAGGTTTAAACTATAGATTAAAAAATAAAAACGATGACAACAAGAATAACTATATTATCAATGCTGGTTTTGCACTAAGAAATGTTGGTAGCATGACTTTCGAAGACGATAATAATAGTACGACAAATTATAATTTGAATATTGAAAGCACCCCACAAAATCCTTTCGGTCTTGACTTATTAGCCTATGAAAACGTGACAAGTTTGGAAGATATTGAGCAAAAACTGCTTGATAGTGGCTATTTAACTGGCGAAAAAAACAACAATGATTTCAACGTAAAATTGCCAACAACAATCAACTTGTATGCTGACATAAAAATTATTCACTCATTGTTTGTAACACTTTACACCCAACAAAAAGTGAATGATGACAATAATAACAGTCAAATTACAACACAAAACATAATTTCTGTCACACCACGTTTAAGCAGAAACAATTTTGAAATGTTTTCTACTTGGGCATCTAACGAAATTTCTGGTTTAACGGGCGGATTAGGATTTAGGGCAGGCGGATTTTTTATTGGCTCAAGTTCAGTCATTACAAGTTACGTCGGAAATACAAAACAATTAGATTTGTTTATAGGTTGGAGAATGGGAATTGGTAAAAATTAGAACACCTAAATCATGGAATTGAAATACGCATTGGTTGAGGAAAGAATTCGAGTACTAAAAGCACTCAAAAAATCTATTATTGCACATGAAAATGCCGTTTATAAAGCATTGCATCAGGATTTTGCTAAACCTGAGTTCGAATCTTATATTACTGAATTTCAATACACAATCAACGAGCTAAATTTAACCATAAAAAAATTAAAATCTTGGTCAAAGCCAAAATGGGTCGTGCCATCAATCGTGAATTTTCCTTCTTTTGAAAGCATTCATTTTGAACCTTATGGGAATGTTTTGATTATTTCCCCTTGGAACTACCCATTTCAATTGGCAATGGTTCCATTGATTGGTGCGATTGCAGCTGGTAACAAAGTAGTGCTAAAACCTTCGGAAATGGCAACGCAAACAGGCATTTTGATAGAGAAAATCGCAACAGATGTTTTTAAAAATCAAGAAGTTAAGATTGTTCTAGGCGATGCTGATGTTTCTAAAAATTTATTATCACAACGTTGGGATTACATATTTTTTACGGGAAGTACCAACGTTGGAAAAATAGTTGCTAAAGCCGCTGCTGCACACCTAACGCCTTGCACACTTGAATTAGGTGGAAAAAACCCTTGTATTATTGACGAAACAGCCAATATCGAAATCACTGCAAAAAGAATTGTTTGGGGCAAATTTTTAAATGCTGGACAAACATGTGTAGCACCCGATTTTTTAATGGTGCAAGCCAAAGAAAAATTTAATCTCGTTGAGGCAATCAAAAAAGAAATAGTTCTATTTTACGGCAAAAATCCACAAGAATCGCCCGATTTTGCAAGAATTATCAATGATCATCATTGGGATCGATTGCAACGATTGTTGACAAAAAAAGACATTATTTTTGGGGGCGAATCCAACCGAGAAATAAAATACATCGCTCCTACCCTTTTGGAAATCAATGATCTAGATCATGAAATTTTGCAGGACGAAATTTTCGGTCCCTTGTTGCCTATTTTAACTTACAGCGAACCCGAAGATCTTTTGCCTTTCTTAAGAAAATTCGAAAAACCTTTGGCATTTTACATTTTTTCTGAAAACAAAGTATTTGTCAATCAATTGATTCAGCAAATTAGTGCGGGCGGAGTTTGCGTGAACGACACAATCGTGCAACTCATCAACCATCGACTTCCCTTTGGTGGCGTGGGCATGAGTGGCATGGGTGCGTATCACGGCAAACATACTTTCTTGACCTTTTCACATCAAAAAACAGTTGTCAAAAGAGCCACTTGGATGGATGTGCCGATAAAATATGCTCCATATTCTAAAAAAATCCGTTGGATCAAGATGTTGATGAAATGGATGTAGGATCTTAATTAATGGTTATTTGTTTTTGGATTTGAATGACGCAATTCCCAAATAAGACTTTATCATCAGCAGAATTTGGTTCATTCGAAATTTCTACACTTTGTGCAATCCTATTGATCATGAACTCATTTTGGCGGTATATTCTTATTTTTAGTTTCAGGATTACCAATTAGAAAAAGAAATCCCGATACCTAAAGTGGTTTGTCGGTGGTTATAATCAATCAAAGTTTCTCCGTAACCATCAAAAAACTGAACGTGTCCGCGAAGATGACCTTTCATTGGAAAAACGTAATTAACTTGAATACTTCCATTGCCAAATTTTTGAAATGCATGTGTAGAAATGACATAAAATTCATGAAGATTATTGAAATATCGATAGGTAATTTCTCCTCTACCAACAAATTCAGTAATGAACGGGTTTTCGTCTTCTTTACCGGGAATTCTGATCCAAGGTCGGAAAATCAATTCTGAATTTTGATGCAAATAAGACAAATGAAATATGATGCGGTTCCAACTTCTAGAAAGTGGCAAATCGCGTCCATTGGATTGGTGGTTGATGGCGATTCCTGCCGATCGGAAATGTCCTTGCAAAAAGCTTATTTTGAGCGGATAGTTAAAAATTATTTCTGGTTCATAATTGACTTCTCGAAACGCCCTCGAAATGGTCGTATTGTAAAGTTGCCAATGTGCCAATTGAGTGTAGCCCACCCAAATATCGCCTTTTCCGAAAAGTAAACCTTGAAAGACTTTCGTTTTAAAACTCAATTGAAACTTTGCTTCAAATCGGTTCAAATTTCTTGTAATTTCAGAAGAATTGTTAGGATTTTCGCTTTGCGGGCTTTCATTAGCTTTGCTTGTCCAGCGACCGGCAGTAATGTAAATGGGTTTGTAGGAAGTTAGTCTGAATGTGCCACGTTGGTTTTTGGGCTCTAACTCCCATTGCGTGTCAAACGACTTAATAATGATGTCGTTGGTGTCGAAAATGGGTTGTGCAAACACTTGAAATCCAAAACCTGTAATAATGAAAAACGTATATTTCAGGAATAAACTCATTTTGAAAACTTGTTTCGGAAAACCCAAAAACCATTTCAAAATTCAATTTTTAAATCAAATGCCTTCTCATTTCCAAACTCAATTGGAAAATTGTTTGTTTTGTAGCTCAAAATAAATCGTTTTCGGTAAAATTTTATCATTTTTAAATCCTAAACTTTATGTGATGTAAATTGACGCTATTTTTTTAGATTTCAAGCTGATTTGAACCTTTTATTTAAAAAAAAACATCAATTGTAAATCCAACTTGATCCGTTAGATTCACAATTGATGCCTTTTCATTTAGATGCTGATTCGCTTAAACGGTTTCTTCTAACCAAGCTTTCATCATCCAAATCGTTTTTTCTTGTTCTTTGATAAAATCACTCATCATTGAATTGGTTCCTTCGTCAGTAATTTCAGCCGACAAATGAAGAATTTTTCTTTCAATGACCAATAAACTTGTAAGAGATGTTACAATCAATTGTACTGCAGTTTCGTCTTTAGAAATGTTTTTTCCTATTTCTAAACTGTTTCTATCTAAATAATCTGAAAAAGTATGCAACGGTACGCCGCCCAATGTAAGCACTCGCTCGGCAATCATGTCAATTTTCAATTGACTATCGTTGTACAATTCTTCAAATTTCACATGCAAATCGAAAAATCTTTTGCCTCGAATGTTCCAATGCAAGCCTCTTAAATTTTGATAATAAACTTGGAAATTAGCTAAAAGTGTATTGAGGTTTTCTACAATAATTACAGTTTGTTCCTTGGGTAATCCTAATGTGTTCATCATAAATCTATTTTTTTGGTTAATACTATTGCAAATATACATAAGTTTTTATGATTAAACATTTGATTTGCATTGATAATTTTTATCTTTGTATCTTAAAATTTGATAAAAATGACCATTACACAACTCCAATACGTTTTGGCGGTGGCCGAACATAAAAATTTTACCCTTGCCGCAGAAAAGTGTTTCGTGACACAACCAACCCTCAGTATGCAAATTCAAAAATTAGATGAAGAACTAGAAGTACAAATTTTTGATCGAATTAAAAAACCCATTCAATTGACCGATATTGGTTTGAAAATTGTCAACCAAGCCAAAAACATTGTCAACGAAGCCAATCGAATTCAGGACATTGTCGAATTTGAAAAAGGATTTGTAGGTGGCGATTTTCGTTTAGGGATTATTCCAACGATTATGCCCACACTTTTGCCAATGTTTCTCGGCAATTTTACCAAAAAATATCCAAAAGTAAAGTTGATTATTGAAGAATTAAATACCGACGAAATCATTTCTAGGCTTAACAAAGGTCATTTGGACGCTGCTATTGCTGCCACACCGCTTGATGAACCTAAAATCAAAGAAATTGTATTGTACTACGAACCTTTTGTGGCTTACATTCCATCGCAACATCCACTCTCATCAAAAAGTGAAGTTACAAGCGATGACATTGAAAATGAAGAACTTCTGTTGCTCAAAGACGGACATTGTTTTAGAGATGGTGTTTTGAATTTTTGCAAAAATAGCAACACCAGCCAAAGTAGAAATTTTGAATTGGCAAGTGGAAGTTTTGAAACACTCCTCAAACTTTCGGATGAAGGATTGGGTCTGACGCTGCTGCCCTATTTGCATTCGTTGGAATTGTCGGACAAAAACAAATTGAAAATCAAGAGTTTTCCAGACCCAAAACCTGCACGCGAAGTGAGTTTGATTTATCCAAAAAGCGAATTGAAGTTGCATTTGATTGATGCTTTGCGCCACACGATTGAAGGCGTGGTTCGAGGTGCAATTGTATTTCAAAATGTGCAAATCATCAGTCCGAAATCAAAAAAATAAAAAAGACATTCATAAAAAAACCGCTTCAAATTAATTTTTGAATCGGTTTATGATTATAGATAACAACCTTATTTGATTTGATATTCTACATATAATGTTGCATATACTTTCACTAGGCCGTTTCCA
>JBEILV010000116.1:0-9496 GCA_040379105.1 Flavobacterium sp. | reverse complement strand
TTTTCACGAAAAAAGTTCCTTTTTTGAAACGACCAACTTTGTTGAAAAATTAAAATCTTGGTTAAGAATCACGACGCATTTTCACATAAAAAAAATCCTCAAAAGAACACTTCTGAGGATTTGATTTTTAAATATTAAAAGTAAATTTTTCTTTTTATTGAACTTATTTAAATAGAAAAACCACTCGGGATTGTTGCCCCTTTTTTCACTACAATAATGCCATCGCGGATAGAATATAAAGGCGTAGTGACATCTTCAAGATGCGAGCCACCATTCAAACGAACATCATTTCCGATCCTACAATTTTTGTCCACAATCGTGTTGTTGATGTAGCAACGTTCGCCAATGCCCACAGGGATTATGTCTTTTGATGCTTCTTGCACCATTTCTTCAATATTTTGATAAAAATCGTTCCCCATCAAATAAGAATTCAAAATGGTAGTTCCTTTTCCAATGCGGTTTCTGATTCCAATGACCGAATGTTCGATATCGCATTCATCAATAATACAACCTTCAGCAATCATGGCACGATCGTAGGTTGTTTTTCCCGTTACTTTTGTTGGTGGCAAGGTTCTAGCGCGGGTATAAATTTTACTTCTATTGTCGAACAAATTAAACTTAGGAATGTAATCCGTCAAACCAAGATTGGCTTCAAAAAACGAATCGATGTTTCCGATATCGGTCCAATATCCTTCATAAGCATAGCTCAACACTTTATATTTTCCGATGGCTTGCGGGATGATTTCCTTCCCAAAATCTTTGGTGTCTTGATTTTTCATTAATTCAATCAGCAAATCTCGGTTGAAAATATAAATCCCCATCGAAGCCAAATAATGTCGGCCTTCAGCTTTCATTTCATCGCTCACTTCCGAAGTCCAATCGGGAAGCAATTCGCTTTTTGGTTTTTCAATGAAAGAGCTAATAAAACCATCTGCGGTTGTTTTCATCACACCAAACGACGAAGCTTCTTTTGCGTTCACGGGCAAAGTGGCAATAGAAATATCAGCACCCAAATCTTCATGTGCCTGAATCATTTCGTTGAAATTCATGTGATATAATTGATCGCCAGAAAGAATCAAAGCATATTTAAATTCGTGGTTCAAAAAATGCTGCATACATTGTCTCACGGCATCGGCAGTTCCTTGAAACCACGTCGGATTATCGGGAGTTTGTTCGGCTGCCAAAATATCGACAAAAGCAGTACTAAAATGACTGAAATGGTAGGTGTTTTTGATGTGCTGATTCAATGAAGCCGAATTGAATTGCGTCAAGACAAACATTCGTTTGATGTTTGAATTAATACAATTTGAAATCGGAATATCGACCAATCGGTATTTTCCAGCAATGGGAACAGCAGGCTTGGAACGAGTTTCGGTTAAAGGTGCCAATCGTGAGCCTTGTCCACCACCCAAAATAATTGCTAAAGCAGTATCTCTCATAATTTTATAGTTTATTATATTTTATTTAAGTGAATTGTAAACATGCACATAATCCATCGCCACTTTTTCCCACGAATGGTCTAAGGTCATGATGTATTTGATTATTTTATTGGAAGTTTCTCTGTCTTCAAAAAGTTTGATGGCACGATAGATGGCATGAAGCATATCTTCTGGATTTGTATGGTCATGGCAAAAACCCCAACCTCCATCGCCGATGTCTAGAACGGTGTCTTTCAAACCGCCCGTTCTTCGCACGATTGGAATGGTGCCGTAGCGCATCGAATACAATTGATTTAATCCGCAAGGTTCCACTCTCGAAGGCATCAAAATATAATCAGCACCTGCATAAATTTTATGCGCCAAAGCTTCATTATAACCAATGTACGCATTATAATTTCCAACAAACTGATGCACAAGCGATTTCAGGCCAGTTTCAATATATGGATCGCCTGAGCCTAAAACCAAAATGTTGATTTTTCCGTGATAATAAATAAGTGCTTTTTGGAACACTTCTGGCAAAATGTCTGCGCCTTTTTCATCGACTAAGCGACCAATGAAAACAAAAAGTGGCAAACTTGGGTTCAAATTAAAAGTAGTACATAAGAATTCTTTATTTTGAACTTTTCCATTTTCGAAATTAGTTGCATCATAATGAGCATCGAGCATCGGATCGGTTGCAGGATTCCAAACTTCTTTGTCAATGCCGTTTAGAATGCCCAAACTTTTATAGCGCTCAAACCGTAGAAGACCTTCTAAACCATTGGCTTTAATGCTAATTTCATCCAAATAACTTGGAGAAACAGTAGTTACTTTCCAAGCACATTTAATGGCTGATGCCAAAGGATTGATCGAGTTTCCCCATTCTAAAAAACCTAATTTGAAGCTTGGAAAAGAAGGCAAATAGTGAATTTTGTTATGCCCAAACCAACCTTGATACTGTCCGTTATGAATCGTTAAAACGGTTGGAACATCTTTTAATGCTTCATATTGAAAAGCATTTTGAACCAAAAAAGGAATCAATCCTGAATGATGGTCATGACAATGTAAGACCGTTGGTTTTTGATGGGTTTCGATCAACCAATTTAAAAATGCAATTTGAAAAGTGGTAAATCTTTCAGTGTCGTCTTGATAACCATACACTTCTGGTCTGTCAAAAAGTTCAGGAATGGCAATACAATACAATTCATAACCAAGCATATTGCTAGATTCTTTCATGACGGCATAAGGAAAAACAAAATCGCCCAAGCGTGCTTTTCCTTCATGTACTTTTGTAAAAGATTGATTTCGAGTGAATTTATTGTCGTAAGCAGGCATGACCACCTTCGCTTGACATCCCATTTTTACCAAATATTTCGGCAACGCTCCCACTACATCGGCAAGACCACCCACTTTTGCCACAGGGTAACATTCTGCACTTACATGAAAAATAGTCATGATATAATTTTTAATTCCTAAAGGTAAAAATAATTTCAAACGTTAGAGTAGAATTCAACCGCTAAAATTAAATTTCACGAAAAGTTAAACATTTGTTCCATTTTGATACGAATAATGAATTCTAAATTACCAAAACTGTTAATATTTTTAGAAAATTACAATTAAATCAGTAAAAAAACCAAACATAAAAACCAATTCTATCCATCGAACAATGGTTTTTTGAAAGGGTAACATTCAAAAAAACAACTACCTATTTGTAAAGTGTGGTTTTTAAATATAAAAAATCCATCAGCGACTATGATTCAATAAACATTTTCAATTCTTTAACTAGGGTTTATTTTCGATTCGTAGTATCTTTGCAAATCTTTAAAATCAACTTTTTTTAACAAATAAGTTTAATTTTTCCCAATTCATGAAAATCGATAGAAAGGAAGTTTTAGCAGCCTTAGCAACCATCACTATTGCGGGCGAAGGAAAAAATATGGTAGAAAGTGGCGCAGTAACCAATGTGGTGACTTTTGGCGATGAAGTGATTGTTGATTTGACCATTGCAACACCTGCACTTCACATCAAAAAAAGAGCAGAAGTTGACATCCTAAAAGTGATTCACGAAAAGGTATATGAAAAAGCCAAAGTGAAGGTAAATATTAAAGTAGAAGCTCCCGAAAAACCACAAATCAAAGGCAAGCAAATTGAAGGCATCAGCAACATTGTAGCTGTAGCTTCAGGCAAAGGCGGAGTTGGAAAATCGACCATCACAGCCAATCTTGCGGTAACTTTGGCAAAAATGGGGTTCAGCGTTGGGATTTTAGACGCCGATATTTATGGGCCTTCGATGCCGATCATGTTTGATGTAGAATATGAAAAACCAATTTCCGTAACCGTGGATGGCAAATCAAAAATGAAACCCATCGAAAGTTATGAAGTAAAAATTCTGTCCATTGGATTTTTCACCAAACCAGACCAAGCCGTTATTTGGCGAGGCCCGATGGCTTCAAAAGCACTCAATCAAATGATTTTTGATGCAGATTGGGGTCAATTAGACTTCCTACTTGTAGATTTACCACCGGGCACAGGCGACATTCATCTTTCCATCATGCAATCTTTGCCCATTACGGGAGCAGTTGTTGTGAGCACGCCGCAGGCTGTAGCTTTGGCCGATGCCAAAAAAGGTGTTTCGATGTTTTTATCAGAAGCCATCAAAGTGCCGGTTTTAGGTATTATTGAAAATATGGCCTATTTCACACCCGAGGAATTGCCTGACAATAAATATTATATTTTCGGAAAAGATGGTGCTAAAAATTTAGCTGCCGACTTGAATGTGCCGCTTTTAGGCGAAATTCCGTTGGTGCAAAGCATCCGTGAGGCGGGAGATTTTGGTCGTCCTGCTGGTTTGCAAGACAACACAGTGCTTTCTGCCGCTTTCGAAAATCTGACGAGAAATGTGGTGCAAGAAGTAATCAATAGAAATGAAAGTCTTCCGCCATCAGAGGCTGTGAAAATCACAACAATGGCAGGCTGTTCGGCAGTAAAAGGCAAATAAAAACTTGAATAAAATGACAACAGAGGAACTCAAACAAAGCGTTGAAAGAGCATTAGACGAAATCCGTCCGTTTCTAGCATCTGATGGAGGCAACATTACATTGATTGATATTCAAGATGAAAAACACGTGAAAGTGCGCCTTGAAGGTGCTTGCATCAGTTGCAGCGTCAATCAAATGACGTTGAAAGCGGGAGTTGAAACCACCATCAAAAAACATGTTCCACAAATAGAAACTGTAGAAAACATAGGATATTAAAATAAGATCACTGCTTTTAATCCTTCTTGTTTTTTGATGAAAAGTGATAAAAATCACTGTTTGTGTTTTTTACATCTTCTACTTTTGCGAAGTAATTTTATTTGATAATTAATCTCATGATTCAAACAGATATTCTCATTATTGGCGCAGGTCCGACTGGACTGTTTACTGTTTTTGAAGCAGGTCTTCTCAAACTAAAATGCCACATCATCGATGCTTTGCCACAACCTGGTGGTCAATTAGCAGAATTATATCCGAAAAAACCAATTTATGACATTCCGGGTTATCCCGAAGTTTTAGCGGGCGATTTAGTGACCAATTTAATGGAACAAATCAAACAATTTCAACCAGGATTTACTTTGGGGCAAACCGCCGAAACCATTGACAAACAAGAAGATGGTAGTTTTATTGTGACGACAAACAAAGGAATCAAACACCATGCGAAAGCAGTTGCCATTGCAGGTGGATTAGGCACTTTTGAACCTCGAAAACCTCAATTAGAAAACATTGCTGCCTTCGAAGAACACGGAGTAGAATATTTCGTAAAAGACCCAGAACTTTTCAGAAATAAAAAAATTGTTATTGCTGGCGGAGGCGACTCTGCGTTGGATTGGAGTATTTTCTTGGCCGATGTGGCGAGCGAGGTAACGCTTATTCACAGACGAAATGAATTTAGAGGAGCTTTAGATTCTGTAGAAAAAGTGCAAGAATTTAAAAAATTAGGCAAAATCAATTTAATTACACCCGCAGAAGTTGTAGCCTTGCATGGAGAACAACATTTGAATGCGATTTCTATTCAAACTGATGAAGACATTAAAATCCTTGAAACAGATTATTTTATTCCGCTTTTTGGCTTGACACCAAAACTAGGAGCTATTGCTCATTGGGGATTAGAAATTGAGAAAAACGCTATCAAAGTGAACAATGCTTTGGATTATCAAACCAATATTGAAGGAATTTATGCCATCGGCGATGTGAATATCTATCCCGGAAAATTAAAATTGATTCTTTGCGGATTTCACGAAGCAACGCTTATGTGCCAAAGTGTATATAACCGCTTAAATCCGGGTAAAAAATATGTTTTAAAATATACAACTGTGGCAGGAGTTGATGGATTTGATGGCACAAGAAAAGAAGCTGAAAAAGCAGTCGTGAAGTCGATTGATTAATGAGTAATGTAATTGACAACCTCACTTTCAAAAACCATAATTAAAAGATGACCGATATTTCAATCAAAATCACAGACCGCAACGGAGTTGTACACGAAGTGCAAGCCCCCACCGACATGAACATGAATTTAATGGAAGTGATTCGTGCATTTGAACTGGCAGAAGAAGGAACCATTGGAGTTTGTGGTGGCATGGCCATGTGTGCTTCTTGTCAGTGTTATGTGGTCAAGGGCGAGGGACTGCCTGAGAGAAATCCAGATGAAGAGGCCATGCTTTCTGAAGCTTATCATGTAAAAGACAATTCACGTTTGGGTTGTCAAATTCATATCTCAAACGAAATTGATGGCTTGGAAGTCATCATTGCACCAGAACAATAAGCATTTGTTCCACTATAGCATTTTCTGTTAAAAAATAGCGTCGTTGTCGTTTCATTGATTAAAAGTGAAAGGCAACGATTTGTTTTAAAACCATTTCTGTTTGCAACTAAATTATGCTTCTATACCTTGAAATTTTGCCAGCGCAAGTGTTGGAACACCCAACGGAGGGGCCGAAATATTCAGCGCCACAGCCAATAAATCTGAAAAGGCCAACGCTTCCTTTATCAGTCGTGTAAACTATAGTTTTGACGATAAATATCTTGTAACAGCCAATTTTAGAGCCGATGAATCAAGTGCTTTTGAACCTAACAATCGTTGGGGCTATTTTCCATCTTTTTCAATGGGATGGAGGATTTCTAAAGAGCAATTTTTAGCACAAGTAAAATCCATCAACGACCTAAAGTTAAGATTTGGATGGGGAATTGTGGCAATGATCAAATTGCGAATTATGCCTATTTAGGGCGCGTTGGAAGTGGTGCCAACTATCCTTTTGGCGGTGTGCCACAACCAGGAACGTTCCCTGCATCGATTGAGAATTTGACTTTGCGTTGGGAAGAATCACAACAAACCAATGTGGGAATAGATGTTGAGTTGTTCGATAGAAGGGTTCGAATCACAGCTGATGCCTACGTAAAAAACACCCGAGATTTACTTTTAAATGCACCATTGCCAACCTCAACGGGTTTCAGTAGTGCCATTCAAAACATTGGCGAATTGCAAAATCGTGGAGTTGAATTTTCATTGAACACAACCAATGTTTCGAATGACAATTTCATTTGGAATTCAGGATTTAATATTTCTTTCAATAGAAACGAAGTTGTCAATCTTGTAGGACAACAATTGTTGCAAGGCGGCATTGCAGGCGGACGTGGAGAAGCAAGTTTGGTGCGAGAAGGACTTCCTTTGGGTACTTTATATGGCTATATTTTTGGAGGAGTTGATCCTGCCACTGGAAATGCTTATTATGTCGATAGAAATGGAGTTTCAACTTTCACACCCAGTCCAGAAGATAGAACCGTGATTGGCGATGCAAACCCCGATTTCTTTTACGGAATTACCAACAATATATCTTATAAAGGATTCAGTTTGTTCGTATTTCTTCAAGGCACCCAAGGCAATGATATTGTAAACGCCACTAGAATTGAAACTGAAGGCATGATTGATCCAAAAAATCAGTCCACGGCGGTTTTAAATCGCTGGCAAGAACCCGGCGATGTTACTAATATTCCAAGATCAAGTTTTGGAAATAGCGACAATTCGCGCGTTTCAACTCGTTTTATAGAAGATGCTTCCTACTTGCGTTTTAAGGCCGTAACACTAAGTTATAATCTTCCTCAAAAATGGACAGAATCACTAAAAATAAGCAATGTGAAATTGTATGCCACTGGCGAAAATCTTTTCACAATTACTAATTATTCTGGTTTTGATCCAGAAGTGAATGCCTTTGGTGGCAGCAACACTGTGCAAGGAATCGATTTTGGAACCTATCCGCAAACTAGAAATTTAATCTTTGGAATCAATGCAACTTTTTAAAAACAATATAAAAATGAAAACAAAAATATACTTACTCATACTTTTTTGCTTTATGATGTTGATTTCCTGCGATGACTTTTTAGATCTTCAACCGATTTCTGAAGAAACAAGCGGTAATGCTTACGAAACTGCCAATCAAATTGAAGCGGCTTTAGTAGGTGCTTACGAGTCATTTCAATCGTCTGAATATTATGTTTGGGACCACGTTTTGTTTCAAGAAGTTCGCTCAGACAATTGTTATGCGGGTGGCGATAACCCAGAGATTTTTCAGATTGACTACTTGAACATCGAACCCACACATTCTCGTATTTTTACCCATTGGTCCAATCTTTACAATGCCATTTCGAAAGCCAACCTGATTCTTGAAAGAATCGATGGTATCAACGATATTGCGCTTTCCGAAGAAAGAAGAACACAAATTAAAGGCGAAGCTTACTTTTTACGGGCATATCATTATTTCACTTTGGTCAAACTTTTTGGTGGTGTTCCCTTGATTGCCAATACAGTTGTATCAACCGACCCACAAGCGGTACAAGTTCCTAGAGCGTCTGCGGAAGAAGTTTATGCCCAAATTATTTCAGATTTAGAAATTGCATCTACTTTGCTTCCAGATGTTTATGGAAATGACGCAAGCATCAATAAAGGTCGTGCCACGGCAGGTGCGGCGCATGCATTAGCAGCCAAAGCTTTCGCTCAACAACCGAATCCAGATTATGCCGCCGTGCTCAATCATATTCAGTCTGTTGAAAACAGCGCAGCTAATTATCGTTTGATAAATTATAACCAACTTTTTGATGGAAATAATTACAACAATGCCGAATCTATACTCGAAATTCAATATCTCGGTGGCATTGAAGGAAATTATGGCCCACAATTGTTGTTGCCGCCTTCCATCAGCGGTGATGCTTGGCGCAAATTTGTAACACCTTCTGTCGATCTAGTAAATGCCTTTGACGCTGAAAATGATGTTGTTAGAAAAAATGCTTCTATTCTGTTTGAATCGGTTCAGTGGGTGGACGAGTTTTGGGGCAATGCACCCGGAAGTTCGATTCCTTTTAGTTTCAAATGGAAGAGTGCCAATGGTTTTGCAAGTGCCAACAACACCTATTTGCTTCGCTATGGCGATATGGTTTTGCTCAAAGCAGAAGCACTCAACGAACTAGGACAACTGAACGATGCAGCCGTTGAAGTAGATAAAATTAGAAACAGAGTGCAACTTCCCAACCTCACGGCAGCGCAAAAGAGTTCGAGAGAAGTTTTGAGAGCTACGATATTGAAAGAGCGCAGGTTAGAGTTGTTTCAAGAAGGCCATCGATGGGATGATTTAGTGCGATATAATGCTTTGGTTTCAACGATGAACAATCTCGTGGAAATTGACCTCAGAACAGGAAGTCAAGTGAATTACAACATGACTGAAGCCAAAACGCTTTTGCCTATTCCACAGCAAGAAATGGACAGAAATCCAGCTTTGATTCAAAATCCATTGTAAAACAACTTTTGAACATCAATAAGAGGATTGTTTTGAAACAGATTCAAATTCATTTAAAATATAAAAGCTCTAAAAATGAAGAATTTATTTAAAAATGTATGTTCGTTGCTTTTTCTAGCCTTTTTCATGATGGCTTGCGAAGAAGACAACATGATGCCCGAAGGACAATGGGATTTGAGCGAAGCCATCCTCATTTTGCCTCAGGAAAACCAAGAATTTATCTTGGATCAGGACACGCCAGAAGAAACCATCACTT
>JBEILV010000115.1:0-9524 GCA_040379105.1 Flavobacterium sp. | reverse complement strand
TATTTTTAGTTATTTTATACTTAATTTGTTAAAATTATAGCCTAAAAATGAAAAAATATTTACTTATATCCATTTTAAGTTTTTTTCTGTTTTCTTGTCAAGTACAAAAAAGTACAGAAACTATTGCGTTTAATGCCCATTCGGATAGTAAAATTGAAAAAATTCAAGACAGTTTGTCTTTTGAGCTTTGTAAAATTTACGGATTAGATCAAGGAATTAGGGATAAGTTTTTGTGGAGAAATAATATAGATTTTGGAAATGTAAATACTGCTATCGATACCTTAAATTTCAACAGAGTTATAGATTTTGTTGAGAGAAATGGTTTTCCAACAAAACAGCTATTAGGGGAAGACAACATTAAAATTGAATGTGTTTCAAGTGCCGTTACAGCAGTCTTGTTGCATAATCCACACAGATTAGTTCTCGAAAAAAAGCACTTCGATTTGTTTTTGAATGAAGTGAAAGCAAAGCGATTAACCCCCGAATATTTTGCGACAATTTTGGATAAATATTATTGGACAAAGAGCAACAATAAAGATATAAGAAGGGTTTTTTATGGCTCTCAATTTGGAAAACCTTGCATTCAAACAAAAATTGAAACTAATTTAGCAAGAGAAGAAATTGGTTTAAAACCACTTGAAGATTCTGAATTTGTAGATTGCTCAGGTGAAACTTTAGATATGCCAGCAAATAAGAAATAATCTAATGTAAGCCTTTTCTTATATCAATCATCTTTTTAAAATCTTTGCTACTTTTGTAATCACAAATACATCGAAATGGAAGCAATCACAAACTTTTCTGATTTAGACATTACGAAAAAATATACCTATTCCGATTATTTAAAGTGGAATTTTAAAGAACGCGTTGAATTAATTAAAGGATTTATTTCCAAAATGAGTCCTGCACCTAGCAGATTTCATCAAGAAGTTTCTCAAAATTTGAGTGGCTGTTTTTACGAAAATTTCAAACGGCAGTCGTGTCGTGTTTTTGTCGCGCCTTTTGATGTTCGATTGCAAATAAAAAACGAAAAAAAAGACGAAACCGTTGTGCAACCCGACTTATGTATTGTTTGTGATGAAAACAAATTAGACGACAAAGGATGCAATGGTTCGCCAGATTTAATTGTTGAAATTATTTCGCCGAATAATTCTAAGCACGACATTCATACAAAATTCAATCTCTACCAAGAAGCTGGTGTTCAGGAATATTGGATTGTTGATCCAACAGATAAATTGATACTTATTTATACACTTGATGACCGAAAATATATTGGATTGCCACCGTTAGCTCTTGGCGATGTTGTTAAAAGTCCTCTATTTCCCAACATGAAAGTTGCTTTGGACGATGTTTTTTATCGCATTTAAAGTTTTTTGACAATTGTATTGGCTTTCAATAAATAATTGAATACTTGGTTTTGTGCTTAGCGTTGATTATCGAATAGTAAGAAATTTCGTAATTTCGCCCAAAATTTATCACAATGCCAAAAATAGGCAATATTATTCTACCCGATTTTCCACTCTTGCTTGCGCCCATGGAAGACGTGAGCGACCCGCCTTTTCGAAGGTTGTGCAAATTGCATGGCGCCGATTTGATGTATTCTGAATTTATTTCTTCCGAAGGGTTGATTCGTGATGCCATCAAAAGTCGTCAAAAACTTGATATTTTCGATTACGAACGCCCGGTTGGAATCCAAATTTTTGGTGGCGATGAAGAAGCCATGGCAATGTCGGCGGGCATTGTAGAATCGGTGCAACCTGATTTAGTTGACATCAATTTTGGTTGTCCAGTCAAAAAAGTGGTTTGCAAAGGCGCAGGTGCTGGCGTTTTGAAAGATGTAGATTTGATGATTCGCCTCACAAAAGCGGTGATTAGGAGTACACATTTGCCTGTAACCGTAAAAACACGATTGGGCTGGGACGAAAATTCTATCAATATCGATGAAGTGGCCGAACGTTTGCAAGATGTTGGTGTTCAGGCACTCACGGTTCACGCACGAACAAGAGCACAAATGTATAAAGGTCATTCCGACTGGACGCACATTGAACGCATCAAAAACAATCCTCGAATTTCGATGCCCATTTTCGGAAATGGCGATATTGACAGTCCTGAAAAAGCACTAGAATATAAAAACCGTTTTGGTTTAGACGGTATGATGATTGGTCGTGCTGCGATTGGTTATCCTTGGATTTTTAATGAAATCAAACATTATTTCGAAACAGGCGAAAAGTTGGCTCCTCCCACTATGGTCGATCGTATTGAAGCGGCCAAAAATCATTTGACTTGGTCCATGGATTGGAAAGGTGAAAAAGTAGGGATTTTTGAAATGCGCCGACACTATACCAATTATTTCAAAGGAATTCACGGATTTAAAGACTACAAACAAAAACTCGTTACAACCGATGGTGCCGAAGATTTAATGCGGGTTTTTGATGAAATTTCAGAAGTTTTCAATGATTATCAGTTGGTTTGATAAATTTCAGAATCAATCTTTTCATTTCGAGATTATTCAAAAAAACAAACCCTCACAATTGATTTACAATAGTGAGGGTTTTTCTGTGGTCCCACCTGGGCTCGAACCAGGGACCACCTGATTATGAGTCAGGTGCTCTAACCAACTGAGCTATAGGACCTAAAATAAGAATTGTTGCCTTTCCTTATTTTGAGGGTGCAATATTACTATTATTTAAACTTCTTTCAAAATTATTCTTTAATTTCTTGACAAAGCTCAATCAAAACTCCGTTGGTTGTTTTTGGATGAAGGAACACCACCCATTTATTGTCGGCACCTTTTTTGGGAGTTTCATTTAAAATCACAAATCCTTCTTCTTTCAACCGATTCATTTCAAGATAAATATCTTCCACATCATACGCAATGTGATGAATGCCTTCGCCCTTTTTTTCTATAAATTTAGCAATCGCACTTTCAGCATTTGTGGCTTCTAGCAATTCTATTTTGCTTTCGCCCATTTCAAAAAAAGAAGTTTTTACTCCTTCCGAAATCACTTCTTCTTGTTTGTAGGGTTTTCTATTAAAAAGTTTGGAAAACAATTCATTCGAAACTTCCAAATCTTTTACTGCAATCCCAATATGTTCAATTTTTCTCATTAGTCGTTGATTCTGAGTTCATACAATCGTTTCACATATTTTCCAATCACGTCAAATTCTAAATTTACTTTTGTTCCAACCTTAAAATTTTTAAAATTGGTATGTTCAAATGTATATGGAATGATTGCCACACTAAACGTGTTTTTCTGAGCATTTACAACCGTCAAACTCACGCCGTTCACAGTAATTGACCCTTTTTCGATGGTCATATTATATAAAGTAGGATCATATTCAAAAGTGTAAGACCAACTTCCGTTCGTTTCCGAAAATGCAATACAATGACCAATCTGATCCACGTGTCCTTGCACAATATGCCCATCCAATCGTGCGCCTAGTTGCATCGCTCGTTCCAAATTGACATCGTCGCCCACATTCCAATCGTTCAAATTCGTTTTTTCTAACGTTTCCCAAATAGCGGTTACTTTATATTGACTTTCATTAATGTCAACTACCGTCAGGCAAACGCCATTGTGTGCCACACTTTGATCTATTTTTAATTCGTGGGTGATGGAAGACGCAATCGTAATGTGTTTATTGCCCATCTCATTTTCAATGGCAACTACTTTCCCAAGAGTTTCTATAATTCCTGTAAACATTGTTGTTTTATTTTCTTAATTTTGCACCTCAAAAATAGCAATTTAAAGCATCAACACATGGTAAAATTACCAGAAAATATAGTAGTCGGAATTTCAATCGGCGATTTGAACGGGATCGGGTGCGAAGTGGTACTTAAAACTTTCGACGACCCTCGCATGCTTGAATTATGTACTCCAGTGATTTTCGCCAATGTAAAAATGATTTCTTTTCTTAAAAAAAGTTTCGATTTCGTGAGTCCTTTGCATGGTGTGGACAGTCTAGAATCGATTGTGCATGGAAAAATCAACATTTATAATTGTTGGAAAGAAAATTTTACGCTCGAATATGGCGTTGCTGACGAAACCGTAGGAAAATATGCCATTAAATCTTTTGTGGAAGCTACAGATGCGCTCAAGGAAAATAAAATAGACGTATTGGTAACAGCGCCCATCAATAAATACAATATTCAGTCCGAAACTTTTAAATTTCCCGGACATACGGATTATTTAAATCAAGTTTTGGAAGGCGATGCTTTGATGTTGATGGTTTCGGGTGCATTGCGCGTCGGTCTTTTGACTGATCATGTACCTGTAAATGAAGTTTCTAAGCATATCACTGAGGCTTTGTTGAGAAAAAAAGTAATGGTTACAAACAAGACTTTGAAGCAAGATTTCAAAATCAGCAAACCAAAAATTGCGGTCTTGGGTTTGAATCCGCATTGTGGCGATCAAGGCGTTATTGGCAACGAAGACGACCAAATCATCAAACCTGCCATTGCGAAACTTTTTGAAGAGGGAGTTTTTGTTTTTGGACCTTATGCTGCGGATAGTTTTTTTGGAAGCAATCAATATCAAAATTTCGATGCCATCTTGGCCACTTATCACGATCAAGGATTGATTCCTTTCAAAACATTGTCTTTTGGAAACGGTGTCAATTTTACTGCCGGCTTAAGTCATGTGCGCACTTCGCCAGACCACGGAACGGCTTTTGACATTGCTGGAAAGAATAAAGCTGACTACCAATCGTTTAAAGAAGCGGTTTATTTGGCCATTGACGTGTATAAAAACCGAAATGAATACGCCGAATTGACAAGTAACGTATTGAAAATAAAAGAAAAACAACTTGAATCAAAAAAAAGTTAGTACCTCTTTTGCAATTACAATAATTTTATATCTTTGCACACCCGAATAATTTCGGTAATTGAATTGATGTCATGAAAGTAACAAATGAATTTTTAATTCCTTTCGTAGGTTTAAAACAAGGAAAGCATCAATTTGAGTTTAAGATTGACAAAAAGTTCTTTTCATATTTTGAATACCAGGATTTTGAAAATTGCCAAGTAAATGTTGGGCTAACGTTAGACAAAAAATCGACTATGTTAGAACTTCATTTTCATCACAATGGTTCAGTAAATGTGCCATGCGATGTAACGAACGAGCTTTTCGATTTGCCTATTGAAGGCGAAATGACATTGTTAGTAAAGTTTGGCGAAGTTTTCAACGACGACCACGATGAGTTGCTCATTTTGCCTCATGGCGAATACCAAGTAGATGTTTCTCAATATATTTTTGAGATGATTGCTTTGTCTGTTCCTACCAAAAGAGTGCATCCGGGAGTTGAAGACGGCACTTTAGAATCTGAGGCACTCAAAAAATTAGAAAAATTGTCAGTAAAGAAAATTAAAGATCAAGAAGAAAAAAACAATACCGATCCCCGTTGGGACAAACTAAAGAATCTATTAACGGATAAATAAACAATACCATGGCGCATCCTAAGAGAAAAACCTCCAAGACCAGAAGAGACAAGAGAAGAACACATTACAAAGCAACAGTTGCTCAAATTGCTACTTGCCCAATCACAGGCGAAGCACATTTGTATCACAGAGCTTACTGGCACGAAGGAAAAATGTATTACAGAGGTCAAGTTGTTATTGATAAATCAGTAGCAGAAGCATAATACAAAAGCAATAAAGTATCAAACTCTCACATCGTGAGGGTTTTTTTTATGGAATAAATATTCCTATCAATATAAAATCTATTTTATTTAGATTTTTTTTGTAATTTCCACCTCTTTTTAAGCCTAGCTTAAAGGTAACAATAATTTAATATATGAATAAGACAAGAGCCGCAATTACAGCAGTTGGTGGTTATGTTCCCGACTATGTATTGTCCAACCAAGTGCTTGAAAGCCTTGTAGATACCAACGATGAATGGATTACTTCCAGAACAGGTATCAAAGAAAGAAGATTATTAAAAGAAGAGGGAAAAGGCACTTCCTTTTTAGCCATTAAAGCGGCACAAAACCTTTTAGAAAAGCACCAAATCGATCCAAAAGAAATTGATATGGTGATCATGGCTACAGCAACACCTGATTTACCGGTGGCAGCAACGGGCGTTTATGTAGCTACAGAGATTGGTGCTACAAACGCTTTTGCCTACGATTTGCAAGCAGCTTGTTCGAGTTTTCTTTACGGAATGTCAACGGCAGCAGCCTATATTGAGTCGGGTCGATACAAAAAAGTGCTCCTGATTGGTGCTGATAAAATGTCCTCAATTATTGACTATACAGACAGAGCAACCTGCATTATCTTTGGCGATGGTGCAGGTGCTGTTCTTTTTGAACCTAACGAAGAAGGCTTGGGACTTCAAGATGAAATACTAAGAAGTGATGGCATTGGACGCGAATTTTTAAAAATCGAAGCGGGCGGATCCATTTTACCTCCAAACGAAGAAACCGTAGCCAACAAGAAACATTTTGTGTATCAAGATGGAAAAACAGTTTTCAAATATGCGGTTTCTGGCATGGCTGATGTGAGTGAAAAAATAATGCAACGCAATCAATTATCCAAGAACGATGTACAATGGTTGATTGCACACCAAGCCAATAAAAGAATTATTGATGCTACTGCACAAAGAATGGGTCTCGAAGATGAAAAAGTGTTGATCAACATTCAAAAATATGGCAATACAACTTCTGCCACCTTGCCGCTTTTACTTAACGATTTTGAGCACCTCTTCAAGAAAGGTGATAACTTAGTTTTCGCTGCTTTTGGTGGTGGTTTTACATGGGGTTCAATTTATCTAAAATGGGCATACAACAAATAAAATAAACTAAACTAAAAAAACTAAAAACATGGATATTAAAGAGATTCAAAATCTGATAAGATTTGTGGCAAAATCGGGTGCAACAGAAGTAAAATTAGAGATGGACAATTTTAAAATTACCATCAAAACAACTGAAAACGGTGCATCTGAAACTACGTACGTTCAAATGCCAATGCAACAAAACATGCCAAGCTTCCAGCCTATAGAAACAGTTGCGGCAACACCCGTTGTTGTAAGTAATGAAGCAACGCAGAAAGCTAGTGATGAGGCAAAATATGTGATGGTAAAATCGCCAATGATTGGTACTTTTTATAGAAAACCATCGCCAGACAAACCTGTTTTTGTGGAAGTTGGTAGCAAAATCAACAAAGGCGACGTTGTTTGTGTCATTGAAGCGATGAAACTCTTCAACGAAATTGAATCTGAAATATCTGGAAAAATTGTAAAAGTATTGGTTGACGACACTTCTCCTGTAGAGTTCGATCAACCTTTGTTTTTAGTAGATCCGTCTTAATAAATTAGATGTTAGAATTTTTTTCTCTTTTATGATTGTCTAATACGCTAATAAAAAAATTATGTTTAAAAAAATATTAATCGCAAATAGAGGCGAAATTGCATTGCGAGTCATTCGTACTTGCAGAGAAATGGGCATCAAAACGGTGGCCGTTTATTCTACTGCAGATGCTGAAAGCTTGCACGTAAAATTTGCAGATGAAGCTGTTTGTATTGGACCTCCACCAAGCAATTTGTCTTATTTAAAAATGTCGAATATCATCGCTGCGGCCGAAATAACGAATGCAGATGCGATTCATCCTGGGTATGGTTTTTTGTCAGAAAACGCTAAGTTTTCTAAAATATGTCAAGAACACGGCATCAAATTTATTGGTGCTTCACCAGAAATGATTGACAAAATGGGCGATAAAGCTACGGCTAAAGCCACAATGAAAGAAGCGGGTGTGCCGTGCGTGCCGGGTTCGGAAGGAATTTTAGAATCTTTCGATCAAGCCAAAGAAATTGCCGAGGGCATGGGCTATCCTGTGATGTTGAAAGCAACCGCTGGAGGTGGGGGAAAAGGAATGCGGGCTGTTTGGAAAGCAGAAGATTTATTGAAAGCTTGGGAAAGTGCGCGTCAAGAAGCGGGAGCTGCCTTTGGAAACGACGGCATGTACATGGAAAAATTGATTGAAGAGCCTCGTCATATTGAAATTCAAGTAGTAGGCGATTCTTATGGAAAAGCGTGCCACCTTTCGGAAAGAGATTGTTCTGTGCAACGTCGTCATCAAAAATTGACTGAAGAAACCCCTTCTCCGTTTATGACAGATGAACTGAGAGAAGCGATGGGAACAGCAGCTGTAAAAGCAGCCGAATTCATTAAATATGAAGGAGCTGGCACGGTAGAATTCTTGGTGGACAAACACCGAAATTTCTATTTTATGGAAATGAATACTCGTATTCAAGTAGAACATCCCATCACAGAACAAGTGGTGGATTATGATTTGATTAGAGAACAAATCCTTGTGGCGGCTGGAGTGCCGATTTCTGGAAAAAATTATTTTCCACAACTTCACTCTATCGAATGTAGAATCAATGCTGAAGATCCCTACAATGATTTCAGACCATCGCCAGGAAAGATTACTGTTTTGCATGCACCAGGCGGTCACGGAGTGCGTTTAGATACGCACGTTTACGCGGGTTACACGATTCCGCCAAATTATGATTCGATGATTGCAAAGTTGATTACAACAGCACAAACAAGAGAAGAAGCCATCAATAAAATGAAACGTGCTTTGGATGAATTCGTGATTGAAGGCATCAAAACCACCATTCCTTTTCACAGACAATTGATGGACGAACCAGATTATGTGGCTGGAAATTATACTACAAAGTTCATGGAAAGTTTTAAAATGCTCTAAAACGTTTCAAAACTATAAGATCGATTAAATAATAAAAGCGCATTGATGTCCAATTCAATGCGCTTTTTGATTTTCGTATTTTGTTCAATTCCATTCAAAATCAACTTGAGTGATGATGTTTGAAAATCGAGAGATAAAACTTTTATCAAGAGCTTTTATTTGAAAGCATAAAAAAACACCCTGAAATTCAGAGTGTTTAATAAGCTAATCGGTAATTAAATAATATATATTATTCGATCACTACCACTTGGGCAGCTACTTTACCTTTTCTTCCTTCTTCTTCTTCGTAGCTTACACGGTCACCTTCGCGAACTTCTTCGGTTTTGATTCCTGTTGCATGTACGAAAATGTCTTTTCCGGTTTCTTCATCTGTAATAAATCCGTAACCTTTAGACTCGTTGAAAAACTTTACTGTTCCTGTGCGCATTTTGTAATAAAAAATAATTAATAAGTACAAAAGTACGCTTTATTCTAACAGCAACGTTAATAAAAAGTTAATTATTTTAAAAATTATTGATTTTCAGGGTTTTTAAAGATTTTCAAATTGTTGGTAGTCGTTGTTATTGTTCGTGTGTGTCTGGTTGAAGCGATTGTTTTATCAATAAGGAAGTTAAAGAAAAAACAGAACCAAAGTTTCAAATAGAGCTTCATTTTTTTTAACTTACATGATGATTACGAGTTTCATATTTCCCTAAATTTGCATTTTAAAACACACGCAGAATGACCACAATCACTTTACAAATTGACGAAAAATCTAAAAAAGGAAAGGCTTTGTTGGCTTTTTTGAAAGCTTTCAAAATTGACCAAAACGACGATATTTCATTGG
>JBEILV010000114.1:0-9552 GCA_040379105.1 Flavobacterium sp. | reverse complement strand
TAGTTAATTTATTTCGATTCTAATTTGTTTAACTTATTACAATAAATTACAAACAAAAAAAACCTCCCAATTTTTTTAACTGGAAGGTTTAATTATTATCTGAAAAAGGAACTGCCTTATTTTGAATTTTCAATGGCTTGAGTTAAATCTTCGATTAGATCATCAACGTCTTCTATTCCAACCGAAAAACGCAATAAACCGTAAGAAATTCCTTGGTTTTTGCGTTCTTCTGCGGTTAATAATGAGTGTGATGTTTTGGTTGGCGATAAAATGGTGCTCTCTACCCCTGCCAAACTCATCGAGGGTTTGATGATTTTCAGCGACTTCAAAAATGTATCAATATTGATATTTTCTGTCAGCTCAAAAGAAAGCATTCCGCCAAAATTATTCATTTGTTTTTTTGATAATTCATGTTCAGGATGCGATGCTAAACCGGGGTAAAACACTTTTCTGATTTGTGTATGATTTTCTAAAAAATGTGCCAATTCTAAGGCGTTTTGGTTTTGTGCTCTCACTCTAATACCAAGTGTTTTGATGCTTCTCTCCAAAAGCCAAACAGTGTGATCGCTCAAATTTCCACCCAAATTTTTAGCCAATTGAAAAATTTTATTGATGTTTGCTTCGTTCGCCATCACAGCCCCAGCAGAAATATCAGAGTGTCCGCCCAAATATTTTGTAGCACTATGAATGATAATATCAATACCAAAATCAGCAGGATTTTGATTTACTGGCGATGCAAAAGTATTGTCAATCATTGAAACAATGCCCTTTTCTTGACATAATTTAGATACTGAAACAATATCGGTAATTGTTAGCAATGGATTCGAAGGTGTTTCAATGAAAATGACTTTGGTGTTTTCTTTGATTGCTTTTTCGAAAGATAAAATAGTTAGGTCTTCTGTAAAACTATAGTCAATTTGAAAGCGATCAAATTCTTCTAAAACAAAATTCATCGTGCCACCATACAAGTTTTTTTGCAAAACCACATGGTCGCCAGATTTTAAAAAAGCCAACATCGCCGTGGAAACTGCTGCCATTCCAGAACTAAAAATCAAAGCCGCTTGGGTGTGTTCAAGTGCGGCTAGTTTTTTGCACAAAGCTTCCTGATTTGGTGTGTTGAAATAGCGAGGATAACGTTTTTTATCCACGTTTTCATACGCATAAGACGTGCTCATATACAAAGGCGAAATTGCTCCTTTAAATTGAGTGTCTTCAATTTCGCCTACATGTGTACAAACAGTATTTAAACCTAATTTATTTGACGCAGCATTCATTATGAATTAATCCATTGAATGATACTGGCATCTGAAGGGCTCGTGCGTGGACTGATTACTTTTTCAAGTTCGCCCTTTTCATTAATTAAGTATTTTTGAAAATTCCATTCAACATCATTGTCTTCCAAACCATTTTTTGATTTTTCTGTAAGAAATTGATAAAGCGGATGTTTGTCTTTTCCTTTCACGGAAATTTTTGACATCATCGGAAAAGTAACACCATAATTTGCTTCGCAAAATGTAGCAATTTCTTCGTTGCTGCCGGGCTCTTGCGACATGAAATTGTTGGCCGGAAAACCTATAATCATGAAGTTTTGGTCTTTAAATTTTTCGTATAGAGCTTGTAGTTCTTTGTATTGTGGCGTCAATCCACATTTTGAAGCTGTGTTCACGACTAAAATTTTCTTGCCCTTTAAAGTGCTGAAATCAAATTCTTTGCCGTTTAAATCGGTTACTTTAAACTGATGAATACTTTGCTTTTCCATATTTGTTTTTGGTTTAGGGATTTGTGCTTGTGCTGTTAACTCTTTTTCTTGTGCATGGTTTTGACAACTTACCATCACAGTTAAAACGACTGCTAGAATGATTTTTTTCATATTATTTACTTTAGTTAAATTTTTAGTTTTTGCTAAATTATAGAATCCACATTACAACGGCATACAACTTTTGGTAATTTTGTATTAAAATTTAAAACATTTGAAACTTGTATGTTAAGCAAAAAAAAAGGCTTGAAAATTCAAACCTTTGATGTTTTTTAAAATACTTCCGACTCTTTGAGCTTTTCTGTATTGCTGACTAATTGAAGTTCTTCAATCATTTTGTGGATATTTCCATTCATAAATCCGTCCAAATCAAAAATACTTAAACCAATTCTATGATCAGTAATTCTTCCTTGAGCATAATTATAAGTTCGAATTTTTGCAGAACGGTCGCCGCTACTTACTTGTGATGTACGTTTTGTAGCATCTTCTGCTTGTTTTTTTGCCAGTTCCATTTCATACAATCGCGAACGTAAAACAGTCAGTGCTTTGTCTTTATTTTTATGTTGTGATTTTTCATCTTGACATTGTGCCACCAAACCCGTAGGAATGTGTGTCATCCGAACTGCTGATTTTGTGGTGTTTACAGATTGACCACCCGGACCAGACGAACAAAAATAATCAATACGAACATCGTTCATATCTATTTGAACGTCAAACTCTTCTGCCTCTGGCAAAACCATCACGGTCGCCGCAGAAGTATGCACGCGTCCCTGTGTTTCCGTTTGTGGCACACGTTGCACACGATGCACGCCAGCTTCAAATTTTAGAGTGCCATAAACGTCTTCGCCTGTAACCTCAAAAATTACTTCTTTAAAACCACCCGCAGTACCTTCGTTCATATCCACAACAGAGGTTCTCCAGCCACGATTTTCGCAATATTTTGTGTACATTCTAAACAAATCTCCAGCAAAAATGGAAGCCTCGTCCCCACCCGTTCCTGCACGAATTTCAACCATCACGTTTTTAGCGTCTTCTGGATCTTTTGGAATCAGCATAAATTTAATCTCATCTTCCAATTCTGGAATCCGAGATTGTGCTTCGTCCAACTGCATTTTTGCCATTTCAACCATTTCGGCATCACTGCCATCTGAAATGATTTCTTTCGCTTCTTTCACGTTGGCATCTAAAGTGATATATTCTTCACGTTTTTCTACCAAAGCTTTCAAATCTTTATATTCTTTGTTCAATTGCACATATCTTTTTTGATCGGCAATCACATCAGGTTGTATAATTAAATCCGAAATTTCATCGAATTTCTGTTTCACATATTGCAATCTTTCTAACATAAAACACTTCTTTATTTAGGTTTGCAAAAGTAATTTATTTTCATGCAATTTTTAAAAGTTTTATTTTTTTGTTGACAAACTACTTTTCAAACTGTTTTTTAATTATTTTCGGTAAAACTTATCCTATGAAAAACATAATTACACCTTTCATTTTATTTGCAGTATTCATTTTAATGAGCTGTAAAAATGAATTGCAAATTAATCAGTTAAAATGGATGGAAGGAAGCTGGATTCAATTAGAACACGATGGTTCATTTGAAGAAAATTGGCAATTGAAACCTTCAGATTCAGGTACATTTTTAGTAGGAAAAGGAATTTGGTTGAAAGATTCAACTGTTTTTACTGAATATATTCATCTTTATGTCAATAAAGAAAAAGAGCATTTTTTGTATCGTGTGATGGACAGTAGCGACGAAATTCATTCAGGCACAGTTTTCACTTCTACGGAAGTTTCAGACTCTATGTTGGTTTTTGAAAATCCAAAACACGATTTTCCGAAGAAGATTATTTATCAAAAAATAAATGATTCTTTGATTCACGCCACAGTTTTGAACGAAGAAAGAGAAATAAAATTTGTTTTGAACAAACAATAATTAGTTTTTATTTTCGAGCAAAGGCACAAACCTAAATTCGCCTAATTCTTGTTTTTCAAATTGTGTTTCATTTTTTCGAATCAACAGCGTCATGATTTGTTTATCCTCGCCTAACGGAATAACAAGTCTTCCGCCAATTTTGAGTTGTGCCATCAATGGTTGTGGAATAATGGGCGCTCCCGCCGTTACAATGATACTATCAAAAGGTGCATAGAGAGGCAAACCTTTATAACCATCGCCAAAAGTGAGCAATTTTGGACGTACGTTCAGTTTTGGCAGCAATTGCGACGTTATTTTGAAAAGCTCATTTTGACGCTCAATCGAATAAACTTTTGCGCCCATTGCACACAAAACAGCCGTTTGATAGCCTGATCCTGTGCCAATTTCAAGAATTTTATCCTCCTTTTTTACTTGTAAAAGTTGGCTTTGAAATGCCACTGTGTAAGGTTGCGAAATTGTTTGTCCCGCTGCAATTGGAAAAGCCTTGTCTTGATAAGCAAAATCTTCAAAACTTGAATCGAGAAACAAGTGACGCGGAATTTGTCGAATGGCTTGCAAAACCAGTTTGTCTTGAATTCCTTTTTGTTCCAAAAGAGCAGCCAATTGATTTCTAAGTCCTTGATGTTTCTGAGTATCTTTCACGATCCAACTATTTTTTGATTGGGTAAAATTAAGCCTTAAATCAAAACAAACAAGTCTATTTTCAACAAAAAAAGACGATTTTATCAGCTTCAAAACTTAATTTTTCTGGAATTTGATGGGTTTTGAATTAATAATTTTATTTTTGTTGAAAATCAATTATTATGTTAAAAGTTGGAGTTTTAGGCGCCGGTCATTTAGGGAAAATTCATTTAAGACTACTCAATCAATCCTCAAGATATGAACTCGTTGGTTTTTACGATCCAGATCCAGCCAATGCCAAAAAAGTGTCCGAAGAATTCGGTTATCAATCTTTTGGAAGTGTTTCAGAATTGATTCATGCGGTCGATGTTGTTGATATTGTGACTCCTACCCTTTCCCATTTTGATTGTGCTGTGGAAGCTATTGAAGCTGGCAAACATGTTTTTTTGGAAAAACCCATCACAAACACGGTGGAAGAAGCGGAACAACTGATTGCTTTGGCAGAAAAACACCAAGTTAAAGGTCAAGTGGGTCATGTAGAGCGATTTAATCCTGCGTTTAAAGCGGTAAAAAATCAAATTAACAATCCTATGTTTATTGAAACACATCGATTGGCGGAATTTAATCCAAGAGGCACCGATGTTCCCGTAGTTCTGGATTTGATGATTCATGATATTGATGCCATTTTGAGTGTTGTTCGTTCCAAAGTGAAAGCAATTCATGCAAGTGGAGTCTCTGTGATTAGTGAGTCGCCTGACATTGCAAACGCAAGAATTGAATTCGAAAACGGTTGTGTTGCCAATATTACATCGAGTAGAATTTCTTTGAAAAACATGCGTAAATCTCGTTTTTTTCAAAAAGACGCCTACATTTCAGTGGATTATTTGGACAAAGTTTGTGAAGTGGTAAAAATGAAAGATGCACCAGAGATTCCAGGCGATTTCGATATGATTTTGCAAAATGCAGAGGGAGTGAAAAAGCAAATTTATTTTGAAAATCCTGATGTGCCTGCCAACAATGCCATATTAGACGAATTGGAAACTTTTGCAGATGCCATCAATCATCATTCAAAGCCGATTGTTACTTTAGAAGATGGAACCGAAGCTTTAAGAGTGGCATATATGATTATTGATGCGATGAAAAACAATTAATTAAATATTTTTGGGGAAGGTTTTTTTAAAATTCCATGGTTGGTTTTATTTTAAAAAAACCTTTCTTTATTATTTTTCAAAGCTTCATATTCAGTAATCACTTCGTTTATAATAGCTTCCGCTGATTTAATTTCGTGAATCAAGCCCGCAATTTGACCGATTTCAAGTTCGCCTTCTTCCATATCGCCTTCAAACATACCTCTTTTTGCGCGAGCTCTGCCCAAAAGTTGTTTCAATTCTTCAGGATTGGTTCCTTTTGCGTATAAAGCCTGTAAATCATGATAAAATTTATTTTTTATCAATCGAACAGGTGCTAATTCCTTAAGCGTCAGTTGTGTTTCGCCCTCTTGCGTTTCGACAACCGCTTGTTTAAAATTATCATGCGCCGACGATTCAAATGATGCCGCAAAACGACTGCCCATTTGCACACCATCTGCTCCCAAAGCAAAAGCAGCCATCATGCCACCGCCAGTCGCAATGCCACCTGCTGCAATTAATGGAATTTGAATTTTAGCACGCACCATCGGAATCAAAGTAAACGTGGTTGTTTCTTCTCTTCCATTATGTCCGCCCGCTTCAAAACCTTCTGCAACCACCGCATCCACGCCTGCTTCTTGCGCTTTTAAAGCAAATTTTGAACTACTTACAACATGAACCACCGTAATTCCGTGCGACTTTAAAAATGAAGTATAAGTTTTTGGATTTCCTGCCGAAGTAAAAACAATTTTGACTCCTTCCTCGATCACTATTTGAATGATTTCTTCTAAATTTGGATACAACATCGGAATGTTTACACCAAAAGGTTTTGAAGTATTCTCTTTGCATTTTTGGATGTGGCTTCGCAAAACATCGGGATACATTGAGCCTGCGCCAATTAAACCAAGTCCTCCAGCATTACTTACAGCACTTGCTAATTTGTAACCACTGTTCCAAATCATGCCACCTTGCACAATGGGATATTGTATATCGAAAAGTTTTGTAATTGCGTTCATGTTTAATGTTTCAAGAATTTGATGGTTTCGTGTCCATTTTCATTTTTAATTTTTAGAAAATACATTCCAGACGGGAATTTGGAACAATCTATTGAATTTGAATGATGTACAACTTCAATTATTTGGCCTTGAGCACTATAAACCGTCAATTCTACTATTTTAAATGCATTTTGAATGTTTAAAATATTTGAAGTAGGGTTTGGATAAACAATG
The DNA here is from genome assembly GCA_040379105.1 of Flavobacterium sp. GTDB lineage: Bacteria > Bacteroidota > Bacteroidia > Flavobacteriales > Flavobacteriaceae > Flavobacterium. The sequence goes on along the minus strand of JBEILV010000114.1, from coordinate 2,880 downwards.
GCTTCGTTTGAAGTGATGATTTGATTGACTGAAGATAATAAACCTTGCGTTTTGGCTTCATAAAAATCGGGAATGCCAAAGCCCATTTGAGGTGTTGAGTTCGGAAAAAGAGAAGCTGAATTTTCAATTAAATCGATGATTTGCGAAGGTTGTAAAGTGGGTAAACTTTGCCACAAACAAGCCACCAAGCCAGCAATGATTGGCGATGAAAGCGATGTTCCGTTGGTGGTGGTCAAATTGCCGCTCGCCAAAACAACCGCCGCCGAAGCACCTTGCGCCACAACATTGGGTTTTGTTCTTCCATCAGAAGTGGGACCGATTGAACTAAATGAAGCATAGTTTCCGGACGCATTGACGGCACCAATTGTTAAAACATCATCGGCATCAGCAGGAGTAGCAATGTATTGCCAATCACTGTTGCCACTGTTTCCAGCCGAGATGACACAAACCATTCCTCTACTTGCCGCAATGTTTGCACCTCTTGCAATAAAACTTGTTTCCCCATTCATATCTTCATAAGAATAATCATAATTGGGATTGTCGAAAGTATTATAACCCAAAGAAGTATTGATCACATCGGCGCCTAAAGAGTCGGCATATTCCGCAGCTTCTACCCAAAGTGATTCTTCGAGTGGATTCTCGTAAGAATTTGATTCTGAAACTAATAATATATAATTCGCATCAGGTGCTGTTCCCACAAACTGTCCCTCTAACTTTGCTGCAATGGTAGATAAAACTGCTGTTCCATGATTGCCTTCGGAATAAACATTGGTTTGGCGATTCACAAAATTGTAAGTATCCAAAACCTGATTATTTGCATATAAATGATTGAATGCAATTCCCGAGTTGACTCCAGAAAACCCATTGTCAATCACAGCAATGATCATCCCTTCGCCAGTAAAACCCTCTGCATGAAGCAAATGTCCATTCAGCATTTCTATTTGGTTGGTCGCATTGCCATAACTGAATTGAACAGCACTTTCCTCAAGGTTTTTAGCATTATTGTGGTTTGAATTTGCCAAACGATTGTTGCTGTTCAACTGTTTATTTGCAAATTCAATTTCAGATACAAACGACAAATTAGCAAGTGATTCAATATTCGATTGAGCACCTCGAACATGCACTGCATTCAACCATTTAGATTTTGCTAAAACTTGAATATTCGGCTGATTTTCAATCTGATTCACATAGTTGGAATGAATGGGCACATCTAAAATATCAACAGAAATATTCAAATTTGCACGTCGATTGAGGGCTTCTTCCGACAACATTTCAGACGGATTTGCCAAATAAAAAGAAGCCTCAGGTTTGTCGGTAAAAAAAATCCAAGCGTCTTCTTGTGCCATTAAAGGCATGGCAAAAACGAAACAAAAAACAGCTGCAATGATTTTCATGTGTTGATTTTAAAAAGAATCAAGTGTTGCAAAAATAAGCTTAATTGTTTGAAAGCAAAACTTCATTTTTCAAAAAAAGTCCAACTTTTATTATCGAAAGTAATTAAATCGATACTTTATTGAGAGATCACACCTGAGCCAATCAATTCATCTTCAAGATACCAAGCCACAAATTGACCTTCGGTAATGGCTGATTGTTGATTTTCGAAAACAACATACAACCCACTTTCAAATTGGTGTAAAGTTGCATTTTCGAGGGCTTGACGGTAACGAATACGGGCTTTAACAGCCATTGATTCATTATTTTCAAGTTTTAAATCTTCACGAATCCAATGCGTTTCGGTGGGTTTTACCCAAACAACATTGCCATAAAGTCCGGGATGATGTCCGCCTTGTCCTGTATAAATTATATTTTGAACTACATCAGTTGCAATGATGAACAACGGTTCTTTGGAACCACCAATATTCAATCCTTTTCTTTGTCCATTCGTAAAAAAATGAGCGCCTTGATGAGTGCCCAATTTTTTGCCCATTTCTGGTTGATAAATTCTTTTTCTGGCTTTAGAAATAAGTTCCGCTTCTAAACTTTCAAAAGCAATTTCATTAGATTGATAAATAGCATGTTGTGCATCAATTTCATAAACGAAACCTTCTTTTGGAGCTAATTTTTGTTGCAAAAATTCTGGTAAGCGAACTTTTCCGATGAAACAAAGTCCTTGTGAATCTTTCTTTTCGGCAGTAATTAAGTCTAAAGATTTTGCAATTTCACGCACTTCAGGTTTGGTCAATTCGCCAATCGGAAAAAGTGCTTTACTTAATTGATTTTGATTCAATTGACATAAAAAGTAAGATTGATCTTTGTTAATATCAACTCCCGCTTTTAATTGAAAAACTTCTTGATTGTTTATTTCAATACTTGATTTTCTGCAATAATGACCTGTTGCCACAAAATCTGCTCCTAAATCGAGTGCGATTTTCATGAAAACATCAAATTTTATTTCTCGATTACATAAAACATCGGGATTGGGAGTGCGACCATTTTGGTATTCATTGAACATATAGTCCACAATCCGCTCTTTATATTCTTCACTTAAATCAACGGTTTGAAACGGAATGCCTAATTTTTCGGCTACTAATAAAGCATCGTTACTATCTTCTAACCATGGACATTCGTTTGAAATGGTTACTGAATCATCATGCCAATTTTTCATAAATAAACCAATCACTTCATATCCTTGCTGTTGCAATAAATAGGCAGCAACACTCGAATCTACACCGCCCGACAAACCAACTACGACTCTTTTCATTTGTGTAAATTTTTATTTAAACTTAGTTACTACCTCTGGTTTTTTGTCTTTATCTACTTTTTTGACCAATTTTCCGTTTTCGTAATATTCCCAAATACCAACGGAAACATCTTTTTTATAAGTACCTTTTACAATGATTTTTCCATCTGTATCTCTAATAATTATTTTACCATCTAACT
>JBEILV010000113.1:0-9583 GCA_040379105.1 Flavobacterium sp. | reverse complement strand
TTTCAGGAACACCACAAGGCTAGCGCGAGCATCTTGCTCGTGCCCGATATAAAATCAAAAAACTCTGTTCAAAAACACAAAAAACAGCTTCCGAAAAAAAAATCAAATCATGCAAATCCCCGTTAGCGTTTTAAATGCTTTCGGGGTTGTTTTTTTATTAAAGTTGACGACCGAAGAATAAATATATTTTTGACATGAAATCATGCTTGAATCAATATCAATATTGCAACAACTTTTGTAAAGAGGGCAATCCCCTCAATTGATGCTTTTGAGGAACAAGAAATCATAAAAGTTGATTTTTAAACCAATCTTAGTTTCTTTAATTCCAATTGGTTTGTAACACAGAAAAATCTATCACAAAATCAGTATTTCTATTGTTTTGCTGCGCCTAAAAGCATGAAACTACAGTTCAAAATGAGTGCACTTCAACGATAGTTCATCCCGACCCTTCGGGACATTCGTTTTCAATCAAATGAAGCACAATGATTTGTGTATTCGTGGTCAACTAAAAACCATAAAAGTTGATTTTAAACTAATCTTAGTTTCTTTATTTCCAATTGGTTTGTAACACAGAAAAATCTATCACAAAATCAGTATTTCTATTGTTTTGCTGCGCTTAATAGCATGAAACGATTGCAATTCTTGCAGTGACTCCATTACAAATGACTACAAAGAAATATTTGTACCAAAATTTACATCTTCTAAAAAAAGCAATACGTTGAGCGTCGTCTTTGAGTTTCTCATGTTTCAACTGATTGTAGTTTTTCAATAATTTTTTTGAAAGAGAATATCAAATATCTCCTTACGCTATTACAGATTTAATACAAATGCCATATCGTCAGTTTTTAAGATCATTTAAATCTTAAAAAAAGACAAAATGACATTAATTCAAGTTTGCTTTCGTCAAATTGACTTCTTTTTTGGTTTGGTATTTTGTTTGTCAATAAGATTGAAAAGAAGTTTAACCATAAAATGATAGAAAAAATGAATACTTTAAAAAGAAATTACGGTTTTGCGTTTCCAGCCTTGTTAGACGAATTTTTGAAACCAGATTTTGCAGGGATGCAACAATTAGGGATGAAAATTCCAGCAGTAAACATCAAAGAAAATGAACATGGTTTTGTGCTCGAATTGGCAGCACCGGGGTTAAAAAAATCTGATTTTAATCTGGAATTAAATCAAGGGACTTTGACCATTTTTGTTGAAAACAAAATTTCAGCATCTGACAGCGCTCAAGAGAAATACACCCGTAGAGAATTTCGGTTGGGTGCATTCAAACGCACATTCACGCTTCCTGAAAACATTGATGAAGAAGCAATTTCAGCCAATTACACGGATGGAATTTTAAACATTCAACTACCGTTAAAAATGGAAATTCCACAAAATCCAAAACGATTGATTGAAATCGTATAAGTTTCAAAAAGTAAAAAAGTTCATGCAATAAAAAAAGGCTTCCTCAAATCGAGAAAGCCTTTTTAAATATTGTCTAAATATTATTAAAATCTGACTCCAAGGGTCAAATAACTTCCTGTTGCAATCACATTGACGTCATTTGAATAAATAGAATTAAATCCTTGTCGGTAAGTGTAGGCAATTCTGAATTTTTGAATATCAAGTCCAAAACCAAGCGACATTCCAAATTCAGTAGCTTCGTGAACATTGTCAAAATCTAAATCAACATTGCCATCTCTTCCATCGAAATTATTTCTGTAGTAAGGACCTAAAAAACCAAAAAATCTATAATCATTGCCTGAATAAGTACTCGTTCCATATTCAATATTGACAGGCACTGTGAAAGATTGTCTGCGGAATCTTCCTGCTTCTGAACGACTTGCATTATGGTCGTAAAGTCCTTCCACTTGAATATTGAAATTTTTGTTCAATTTGTAATTCAATTGAATCCCCGCACTGTAACTGAAAGCAGTTTTAGCATTAAAATATGCATCTCTATACAAATGTTGTCCCGAACCTAAACTTGCAATGATACCCACTTGAAAACGTTGAGATATTTTTTCTGGGTTGGCCAATTTGGCTTTCATTTCTTTAGTCGATTCGATGGCATTCATTTCGTTGAAGGCATTCAAAAGACCAACGGTGAAATCGTGAATTTTGATCATTCCTGCATAATCCAACAAATCTGCCGTATCTTCAGGTCTGTGATAAGGCGACTTTAGGCCTGTAAAAACGTGGACGGCCGGAATACCAGCATCGCCAAAAGATTTGGTATCAGTTCTTAATTCTACATTGCTTGAAGTATCTAAAAGCGGAATACCTTGTTTGCTTGCCGCAATTAAGGCAACGTCTTTTCCTTTTTCGATTCCGCCCAAACCTTTCAAAATTAAACCTTTGTTGGCTCCCAACATACCAACCATATCAAAACTAAACATAGCCTTGATATTCGATTTGATACTTGGATCAAGATTTTCGATGAAGTTTTCTGAACCTAATAATCCAGATTCTTCTGCATCAAAAGCCACGAAAATAATGGTTCTTTTTTGTTTGAATGCTGGTTTGTTCAATGTTTTTGCCAATTCTAAAAGCATCGCCACACCCGAAGCATTGTCATCAGCACCTGGGAAAATAATCTTTTCTTTCCCTTCTAATTTGTATCCCAAATGATCATAATGAGCACCAATCACGATGTATTCATTTTTCAAAGCAGCATCGCTTCCGGGAATCACACCCACAATATTCGTTGCTTCAATCCAAGCCAAATCTGATTTGATGTTGAAATTTTCAATAAAACTACCTTCTTTTAAAGGAGATAAACCTGCTTTTTCAAACGCAGAAACAATGTAGTTTTCAGCCAAATCTTTTCCTTTGGTTCCTAAGCCACGGCCTTCTAATTCTTCAGAAGCCAAATAGGTGACATGGGCATTCAACACTTCTTTCGTTGGCTGTGCCCACATAATGAAAGGCAACAAACCTGTTATAAACATTAAAATAATTCTGTTTTTCATAATGCGGTTTTTGTTTGATTTTTCAAAAAAAGGAACTTTATTGAATTTATCTTTTGAAAGTCTGATTGTTTAAGTTAATAAATTTTGCAATGCTTTAATTTCATCGCGTAATTTGGCGGCTTGCATAAAATCCAATTCTTTAGCTGCTTTTTCCATGTCTTTTCGCTTGTCGCGAATTTTCTTCTCAAGTTCGGGCTTTGTTAGATATTCACTTTCGGGTTCTGCCGCTTTCAGTTCTTTGTTTTCATAATATTGACTCGAAACAGAATTTTGATTCAAAACGCTGTTCAAACCTTTGTTCAATGCTTTTGGTTGCTGGTTGTGCAAAGTGTTGTAAGCGATTTGTTTATCTCTGCGATAGTTGGTTTCGTCGATGGTTTTTTGCATGCTTTGTGTGATTTTGTCGGCATACATAATGGCTTTTCCGTTTAGATTTCTAGCTGCACGACCTACAGTTTGCGTTAAAGAACGATGACTTCTCAAAAATCCCTCTTTGTCGGCATCTAAAATGGCAACCAATGATACTTCGGGCAAATCCAACCCCTCTCTCAATAAATTCACACCAATCAACACATCAAAAAGTCCTTTTCGCAAATCTTGCATGATTTCTACACGCTCCAAAGTGTCCACATCCGAATGAATGTATCGACATCTGATGGCAACTTTCGTTAAATATTTCGTCAACTCTTCCGCCATTCTTTTGGTTAAAGTTGTGACCAAAACCCGTTCGTCAGCTTCGCATCGCAATTGAATTTCTTCTATCAAATCATCAATTTGATTCAAACTAGGTCTGATTTCTATCACAGGATCTAACAATCCCGTCGGGCGAATGACTTGTTCCACAAAAACACCTTCCGATTTTTGCATTTCGTATTCTGCGGGAGTGGCAGAAACGTAAATGACTTGATTTTGAAGCATTTCAAACTCTTCAAACTTCAAAGGGCGGTTGTCCATTGCGGCAGGAAGTCGAAAACCATATTCTACTAAATTTTCTTTTCGGCTGCGATCGCCTCCATACATGGCATGCACTTGCGAAATCGTAACGTGACTTTCGTCCACGACCATCAAATAATCGTCTGGGAAATAATCTAGCAAGCAGAAAGGTCTTGTGCCGGGCGCACGTCCATCCAAATAACGAGAATAATTTTCAATGCCCGAACAGTAGCCCAATTCTCGAATCATTTCTAAATCGAAATTCGTGCGTTCTTCCAATCTTTTGGCTTCCAAATGTTTGCCAATTTCTTTAAAATAATTGACTTGCTTGACCAAATCTTGTTGTATTTCCCAAATGGCCGCTTGCAAAACATCGGGCGATGTCACAAACATGTTGGCAGGATAAATATTCAAGCGGTCAAATCGTTCAATGACTTGCATTTTCTTTAAATCAAAACCTTCGATTTCCTCAATTTCATCGCCAAAAAAATGAACTCGATAAGGATCATCGGCATAACTAGGGAAAATTTCAACCGTATCGCCTTTGATGCGGAAAGTGCCCGGCACAAAGTCGGCTTCGGTGCGCGCGTACAAACTTTGCACCAATCGATGCAGTAGTTTTGTGCGTGCAATGATTTGACCTTTAGTGATTTCGATGACGTTTTTTTGAAACTCTACAGGATTTCCGATACCATACAAACAAGAAACCGACGCTACAACCAAAATATCTCGTCTGCCAGAAAGCAAGGAAGAAGTCGTGCTCAAACGCATTTTTTCGAGTTCTTCGTTGATAGACAAATCTTTTTCAATGTAAGTCCCCGTGACAGGAATGAAGGCTTCGGGCTGGTAATAATCGTAGTAAGAAACGAAATATTCCACAGCGTTTTTCGGAAAAAACTGTTTGAATTCGGCATACAATTGTGCCGCCAAAGTTTTATTATGCGCCAAAACCAGCGTTGGTTTTTGCACTTCGTTGATCACATTGGCAATCGTAAATGTTTTTCCAGAGCCTGTAACGCCCAACAAAGTTTGGTATTTTTCTTCACGCACAATACCGTCCGTTAATTTTTGGATGGCTTGCGGTTGATCGCCCGTTGGCACGTAATCGGAAACAATTTGAAATTTCATGCGCCAAAGATACTTTTTTGTGCAATGACGTTATAAAAACGAATCTTAATTTGTTGATTGAAAAATGATATTAAAATCGATTGGGCGAATGACCAACAAACAATCTTCTAAGATTCAATTATTCTCTACCAATTTCGTCAATTTCGTGGGCGGTTTTAATGGGAAATTGATGTTCATAAACGCAAAACATCACGATATAAAACATGGGTATTGTAAAGATGATACCAATACAAAAGCCCACAAAACCTACGATGGCAAACAGTGCACTAACGACGATTAAAAGTAGCAAAGTAAAGGGTTGGTGCGTTGTCATTTTAAAACATAAAGCAAGCGAATCTAAAATACTTAAATTTTTCAACACTAAAATGGGAACCATTAAAATGGTAAAAAACGAAATGAGAATTGCGAGCGCAATGCCCAAATATTCCAAATTCAACAATCTTGTAAGTATTAAAAGTAGTTCAAGAAAAAATGTAAACGAAAATCCATAGAAAAATATTTTCTTGAAATAGGGCGGATTGTAGTATTCAAAAACATTGAGAGGTGGTTGTCGTTGGTTTTCATAATAATACTTGCACATCAAGTAAATACTCGCAATCATGGGTGTGGTAAGTCCTGCCAGCACGGCATTTGAAAGCGAAGCACCCAATTGTAATTCTAAGCTGATGTTGCTTAAATCTAGCCCGACGGCATCTTGTGTAAACATTGAAAAACCATAAAAAGCCAATTGAATAGACGATGACACTAACCCTTGAATAATGCCATAAAGCAAAAAGGCTAATCCAGCATTGGCGAATATTTTTTTATACAATTCTAACGCTTTTTCGAAAATATCAGAAAAGTTGTATGCTCTGTGGTTGAAACTAGATTTATAGCTTGAGTTTTTCATGCGTTTGGATTTTGTTTTAAAAAATAATGCGTAAAAATAGCCAAACTTTTCTTTTCTTTGAAAATGAAATTCATCTAAATAATGGCATTGCGAATTCTAACCTTGTTTTTGATTTTATCTGCATGCAAATCTGCGTCGCAATTTGTGGTTTCAGAAAGTAACACGACTGTTTATTACACCAAAGTTTTGGGTGGAAAATCTTCTGCGCGCCCTTTTGTGATGTTTGAAGTAGAAGAAGCAAACGCTCAAAAAGCCAATTTTACATCGTTAATTTTTGAAGGGAATGAAATTCGTTTAGAGAAAAACACGAAAGGTCAAAACGTAGGTTATTGGTATCCAAGCGCTGATTTTCCAATTGAGAAAGCCAATTTTGAAACTGTCATTTTGAAATATAAAGACGGCATGGTGGAAAGAGAAGTTACGCTACAATTACAAGCTCAAAAACCAATGTTTCTGCCGATGTTGCCTAAATCAAAGAAAAATGAGTAAAATTTTAGCGATAGATTACGGAAAAAAGCGCGTAGGTTTAGCCATTACAGACAGTTTGCAAATCATTGCTTCGGGTTTGACGACGGTCGAAACGCCAAAAATCTTTGCCTTTTTGCAAAAGTTGTTTCATGACGAACATATCACAAAAGTATTGATTGGCGAGCCCAAGCAAATGAATGGCGACCCCTCGGAAAGTGCCGAAATGATTGATTTGTTTGTAGAAAAATTCAAACTTACTTTTCCTGCGATAGAAGTGGTGCGTGTGGACGAGCGTTTTACCTCCAAAATGGCGCAACAATCGATGATTCAAGGCGGACTCAAAAAAAAACAAAGACAAAATAAAGCTTTGGTGGACGAAATTGCCGCAACTATTTTGCTGCAAGACTATCTAACAAGAAAAAAAGTTGTGGGTTGAGTTTGCGATGTTGCTTCGTTGAAGGAAAAAACATTCAGAAGAATTTGCAACATTTTTTTTGTTCGATTGTTTTACAAAATATGCGACATTGGATAACGAAATTAATTGATGGATTAAATTTTGTATTTTTGCCCACTTTATAAAAAAATACAGCAAATAATTAAAAATATAGAACAACATGATTTTACCTATTATTGGTTATGGTGATCCTGTTTTGAGAAAAATGGCCGTTGACATTTCTGCGGATTATCCTGAATTGAAGTCGTTGATTCAGAATATGTACGAAACGATGTACCATGCTTATGGCGTTGGTTTGGCGGCACCACAAATTGGTTTGGCCATTCGCCTTTTTATTGTCGATACGAAACCATTTAGCGAAAGCGAAGATCTTTCGGAAGCAGAACAAACGGCGTTGAAAAATTTCAAAAAGACGTTCATCAATGCCAAAATCATCAAAGAAGAAGGCATCGATTGGGGATTCAACGAAGGTTGTTTGAGCATTCCTGAAGTGAGAGAAGATGTTTTTAGAAAAGAACAAATCACGATTAGCTATTTAAACGAAGATTTTGAACCGCAAACAGAAGTGTATAACGGATTGATTGCCAGAGTGATTCAACATGAATACGATCATATCGAAGGAATTTTATTTACAGATCATCTCTCGACACTCAAAAAAACATTGATCAAAAAAAGATTGAACAATATTATGGAAGGAAAAGTATTTCCAGATTATAAAATGAAATTTTTTAACAAAAAAGGAAGATAATAAAGATTAAAAATTAAAATATGAGTTTACAAAAAGTATTAGCAATTTCAGGAAAACCAGGTTTGTACGAGTTAAAAATTCAAACAAGAACGGGTTTTGTTGCAGAAAGTTTAATGGACGGAAAAAAAATTACAGTAGGTTTGAGAAGCAATGTTTCGCTTTTGTCGGAAATTGCGGTTTATACTTACACGGAAGAAGTAAAATTGGCTGAGGTTTTTAAAGCCATTGCCACCAAAGAAAACGATCAAATGTCAATTTCTCACAAAGAAGAAAATACTGTTTTGATCAATTATTTCAGAGAAATCCTTCCAGATTTCGACGAAGAGCGAGTGTATGCATCTGATATTAAGAAAATTATCAATTGGTATAACATTTTACAGCCTAAAGGTTTTGTTACGCTTGAAGCTTTAGCAAAAGAAAAACCTTCGGAAGAAGAAGTGAAACAAACCACAGAAACAATCGAAACAAAAGAATAAATTTTAAATCGCCTCATGAAAATGGGGCTTTTTTTTGTTCTTTTCAGCATTCTAAATGACAGTAGCTTATTTTTTATTTGCGAATTAATTGGCAAGTTTTATCATTAAATTTTAAAGCAGATTCGAGTGCGCTGAAATTTGAAGAATCACTAAATCTGATGCTAATTTTTCTCCGATGGTTCAGTTTTAAGACCATTATTGGATAATATCTGAACATTTCTTTTAGGACTATTTTTTCAATGTTTTCAATCAAAATTATTTCATCGTTAAATGCGATCATGCGATTATTTAACTTGATTTTTATATCCGAACTTGATTTATTGATCGATAATTTGAAAGCATAATTTCCAAAAATTATTGATAAAACTATTAAAGCTACATTTACCGCTTCGAAACTTGGAAAAATGAGCGTGATTAAAACAATACATGATAGTATGATGGGGACAATAATCAATAAACCAATTAGGATGAATAGGTAAAGTTTTTTTAGACTAATCTTCGTTGCCGAAATTACTTTCATTGAAGGACTTTTTTATTAAGATTTAGTTCGTAAATTTTGGTTAATCAATTGAAATGTAGTTAGGTAAAACCTAAAAAAAAAGTTTGATTGCTAATTTTAGTTCTAATTATATGGCTTCATAATGGTTATGCAAAAATAGAGAAACGGAAACTGTCAGCAGTAGTTTTTTGTATATTTGGTTTTAATATGAAATTTTGCTTTTATGCTAACTTTTAATCATTCCGGGCTTTTGGTTCCCGATCATAAAATTAATTGTACTCTTCAAGAGTTTGAATGTGCGTTTGTTTTAAATGTACCTTCTTTGAAAAGAAAGGAAATCTTTGATGCTTATGTTAAATACAGTGAAGATTTTAAAAAAGTTTGCAATTTGGATGAATTAATTCAGTGGATTAATGGTTCTTTTGTAACGAAAAAAGTCAATCCTGGTGATATTGATTTAGTTACTTTTATCAATTATGATGTTATTCAAAAATTAGGATCAAAGCTGGATGATTTCAAATTTCCTAATTCAGAAATCATTTATGGAGTTGATGCATATATTGTTGAAGTTTATCCCGAAACACATAGTGATCAATATAGATATATTAGCGATAAAGCATATTGGATGGATAGATTCACAAAAACAAGAAGAGTTAGAGGAAATAGATTATCCAAAGGTTTTTTGGAAGTTAAATTTTAATTTAAAAGTGATGAAAGATAATAAGTTATATAGCATTCTTGACTTAATTGAGGAAATCGATAAAGTTGATAAGATGATTTATTTGCATACTGGTTCAACATCAGATTTAATGCTAAATCAGTATAAAAATCAAAAATTAAAATTGAGCAATTGCTTATTTAAAGAACTTTTAGCCAACAGTGATAACAGGCCTGAAGTGATGTATTTAATCAAAATTTTTATTGAAAAATTTTATGACAATGAAATCAACCATTTAAAATTTGAGGAAAACGACAATCTAAAAAAAATTCAAAACGTTTTTCTTGAAAATTATAGCTAAAGAGTATAT
>JBEILV010000112.1:0-9695 GCA_040379105.1 Flavobacterium sp. | reverse complement strand
TGGTTTTTTTGTAAATTTTTAATGATATTTTCATTTTGCAATTACATTTTGATTTCCTTGAACATGATATGTTAACGGAAATGTTGACTATATTTGCTCAATTACTTACGGAAATTCCACATTATAAATTTCAGTTTTATCTCCATAAAAAATAATAAGATGCAAATAAAAATTGGTGACGGAAATACAAATAAGCTTCATCAATCTTTAAATTTGAATCTTAACAGTCAATTCACGAAAAACGGCTATGAATACGACACTGTAATTTCAAAAAAAGATATTTCGTTGTCTATTCATAGTTTGCATTTCGGCAATGGTTTCGATTTTAATGCCTTTAAAGGAAATATCAATCATCCGTTAGAACTAGAATTTTCAGAAAATAACAATAATTATGTTCGTTTTTTGATTGTCAGAAAAGGCGAGTTGATTCACACTTTATCGCCGAGTATTCGCTATCGTTTGAACACTGGTTTTTCTGCTATTGTTGCTGTGAAAGGCGCAAATCATCAAAAATTGAGGTTTCCAACGCAAAATAATTTGGAATTTTATCTTTTACAAGTTGAAACCAAACGCTATTCCATCGACTTAAAAAGCGATTTCTTCGAAATGCCAAAAGAATTTACGAAAGTGCTGATGAACAGAGAAATGGACGATCATTTTATTTTTCAAAGTAATTATGTTTACACGATTTCTGAAACAATCGATGAAATTAATACCAATACAAAAGTTGGAATTTCTAAACGTTTTTACCTCGAATCGAAAGCTTTAGAGATTTTGTGGTTGCACACCGAACAATACAATAATGAAAGAAAATTCGGTTTTGACAACAGTGTTCTGAAAAAAATCGATGTCAAATTACTGAAAAAAGCCAAAGAATTTATCCATCAAAATCAAGAAAAGGAACTCACTTTGAGTTTATTAGCGAAAGAAATTGGCACAAATGAAACCAAAATTAAATTGGGATTTAGGAAATTGTATGGAAAAACTTTTTCCGAAATTTTGCGACTTGAAAGGTTTAACAAAGCAAAATTACTTTTGGAAGAAGGCGAATTGAGTATTAAAGAAATCGCTTTGGCTTGTGGTTATAAAAGCATATCAATGTTCTCAGTTCGGTTCAAAGAACATTTCGGAATGTCGCCAAGCAAATACAAATCTTCTCAAAACGATGTATTTGTTTCTCTATCAGAACTAGTTGAGTAAACATTGATGGTTCGCTGCTTAATAGGGTTAACTTTACTAATCATTATAAATATCTAACCATGAAAATTATAAAATTAGTATCGATGGCGCTGTTTTTTTTGTTTTTGAGTGCTTGTGCCACCCATAAAAAATTTCCCGTTTCCAACACCGTTCCCGCAGCAGACATCGCCGTGACCAAGAAAAAAGACAAAAACAACAATTATGTGATTGAAGTAACTGCCAAAAATTTAGCGGATGCAAAAAGATTGAATCCTTCAAAAAATAATTACAGCGTTTGGATTGTGGTCGAAAATGGATCTACCAAAAACATTGGACAATTAACCAATAAAAACAGTAAAACTTCTACCTTAAAAACCGTTACACCCTTTAATGTGGACGAAATCTTCATTACTGCCGAAAACCAAGGCGATTTGAATGAACCCGCTGGAACGGAAATTTCTCGTACTTCTTTCTAAAACCAAAAGGATGAAGTTTGCTTTTGTTTCAATATTTCAACAGAAATGTCATCAAAATCAATCATAAAATTTCTTTCTTTTTTACAAAATCAAAGCACGGAAGCTTAAAAATAATTGATTTTCAACTAATTAAATTTTTTTTTACGAAACAAACATATAAATACAAATAAGATGGGTTACATTGAAAAAGATGAAAAAGGACATCAAAAACCTGAACAAACGAAAGAAAAAGAGCCTATTTCTTTTGGTAGTCGAACGTTGAATTTTTTAAAGGCGCATTTATTGTCGGTTGTCTTATTGCTGCTGCTCATTGTTGGTTATGCATGGTTTTCTGTCGAAAAAACGGCTCAAAAAAAGCAATTTATCCAAGAAAAATCAGCCTTGATTTTGGAACAGGCAAACACGATTGACAGTTTGAAAATGAATCATTTGAAGTTTGCAACCGAAGTTTTTTCGTGGTCTGTGAGAAGTGAATTAATGCGAGAAAACACGGAAAACTTGAGTCAATTACTCACTGTTTTTGTTAAAGATTCGGGTGCTGATTTGATTCAATTGATCGATCCTAAAAACCAAAAGATTTTGCTTTCGTCCGACAAAAAGTTTGAAGGCAATCAAAGTTCTGAAAACAACCTTGCCGAAATCAACAATACTGTCATGATTAGAAATCAAAATTCTTTTAAAATCCTAAGTCCAATCATGGGTTTTAATGATAAAATTGGTGTTTTGAAAGTCGTTATAAATGCACAAAAAGCACCTAAAAACGCATCTTATACCAACAATTTTAAAGATTAATACGTCTCATTCAATTTCTTTTAAACTCCAAAAACAATTAAAAATTACACAAAAAAAAAATTATATTAACCAACAATTTATTGCTTGCATTTTTAGTAAGTGTTGCTCAAGAACGTGCCGTAACAATCGACTTCGAGTCGGGTTCATTCGTCAATCAACCGAATATTCCATTCGACAAACCCTTTGGAATTGTAGGCAATGCAAGCAAAGACATCGAATTTGTGAAAGTAAATATTCTGCGCGCTGGAAAAGACAAAGTGTTGCATTCTTTCGTTTGGAACCGAATCGACGGCAACGAATCTGAAAATTTCAACATTGTGGTGCCGCCTGTTTTAACTTCAAATACCGAATATGATTTTGAAATTATAACCTACAAATCTTTGTCCTTGGCGCAAAAAAGTGCGCTTCTAAAAAATGTTGAAGACAAGGTGCGCTTTTTTTTACTCAACAATTTGTATTACGACGGTAAGAATGTCAATGTGAACAAACCCAAAAAAGTTTACGAGCAATTGGCGCAGTTGATTCAAGAAACCTTTCAATTTCAGGAATCTAAAAATCTAATTCCATTGCAAGCACCTTCGTCGTTGGTTTTGGAAGAATTGAAAAGGCAAAGCGATTTTAAGTTCAGTCAATTTTTTAAAAAGGCGTCACGCAATGAAAAAAATGACATTGCGAACGAACTAATCAGTGAAAAAACAGAACATTTGGTTGCTTTAATTTCCTCAGAATTAATGCCTTTCATCAACAGCCAAATGGTGCAACATTACAGAAAAGTAAATGTGCTTGCTGTGGAAACCGACCACGAACCATTTTCATTGCCCGTCAATTTCGGAATGTATGGTTGGAATAAAACAGTCAACATAAACAACACGGATGCTCAAAATATAGAATTTACGCCAGCAATCGGCTTTACCATTCCGTTTAGTGGCAAAAGCAGATTAGCAAGCAACACACGTTGGGTGGATGCATTCGGTTTTTCAGCGAGAATTTTGTTAAAACCCGTTGAAGATGTGAATGGTACTGAATTCGTTACGCCCGGCGTTGATGTGCCCGTGTATGCAGGTTTGGGACTCAGATTTTTTAAAATTGTTCGATTGAATGCGGGTATTTTGATTTTAGACGAAAAAGGCGAACAAAGTTTCAATAAATTAACGTTGATTCCCACCGTGGGATTGGCATTAGAACTCAACTTATGGCTTGGTATAAAAAAATAAGAAAAATGAGCTTTTTCATGCTTGTTCTTTCTTTGACAACGGCATGCGAAACGCAGAAATTAAATTTTGTGGGTTCATACATCGATGCAGAAAGTGTTCAAAATGATTCTTTACAAACGATTCATTATGCTCTTTTTCAAGCGGATAGTTTGGCTTTTCATGTTGTAAATAGGGATTTTATTCCGCAACCGAGTGGGAAAGATAGTTCAGATGAAAACGTGACTTTCGGTAAGTTAGAAAGAAGGGAAGATGTTATGAAAATGCGCAATTATAAAATGGATTCATTGCAAAACCAATCAGATTTGAACCCTGTTTCCGAGCAAAAAAAAGTTCAAAATGAAGAATATTTCAAACCTTTACATCAAAATGAAATTGAAAAAAATGAAGTAAATCAAAATCGTCGCATTGCAAATGAAATTCCGAATGATGCTGTTGAAAAAAATAGAAATATTCAAAACGCTAAAAGCCAAAAACAATTTGAAAATGAGAAAAATAGACAAAAATCTTTGAGCGATACAAATGAAAACAACCGTCGTTTAAAATCGAATCCATCCGAGAGAAATCAAGCTGTTTCGGTTGTTCCTATCGTAGTTCAAAAAAAAGAGAAAGAGTAAAAAACCAAAAAACGATTGAAGCAAAAAACGACACTATTAATTTACTAAAGAAACAGTTAACAACGCAATCTCAGTTAAATTCGACGACAAAAACCGATACTGTCTTTGTTCAAAAATCTGTAACCATTGTTCCTTTTGTGATTGAAAACACTACAAATGATTCTTTGCATATCGCCACTTTAGAAGCAAAAAACGACTCCATCGGACAGTTGAAAAAACAGTTGAAGGTGCAAAAAGCATTAAAAACAAAAACGATTGTGGACACTATGTTTGTTGAAAAAAGGGTGGAAGCTGAAACAAAACAACCGATTGAACCTGAGTTGATTACTGCCAAGTATGCATTAGGAAAGACCGTACCTACCAATGACGTTTTCGCCCAACTGATTCGGATTTTAGAAAATAAAAACGTACTCAAGATAGAACTTTCTGGATTTACAGACAGCTCAGGCAATGTAGAAATCAATAAACATTTGACCAACAAACGATTGAGTTATATTCATTCCAAAATTCAAGCTTTTGTGCCTATTGATAAGATTTACATGCAAAATTTTGGACAAGCCTTTGCGTCAAAAGACATCAAAAATGAAGAACGAAAAGTTGACATTAAAATTTATTACAAACCTTAAAATTTATAAAAATGAACAAAGAAGCATTCAAAGAAAAAGCAAATCAAACCATTGATGAAATTTCGAATGAAATTGATGATTTGAAAAAGAAGAGTTTAACAATTAAAGAAGAGGCGACAGAAGAGTTTAACCAACTTTTAATCGATTTAAAGTCAAAAAGAGACGATTTAGAAACCAAACTTTCCGATCTTGAAGCGGCCGCCGACGAAAAATGGGATGAAGCCAAAGAAGCTTTCAAATCGGCATCTTTTTCTTTTAAAGAAGGATTGGCAAAGATGAAATCAATTTTTTAAAATCAAAATCAATGGCGTTTGTATTCATTTCACAAACGCTTTTTTGATGATTCAAAATTAACAACGACCTATTTCTGGTCGTTTTTTTGTTTTTAGAAAGAGGCATAATCAAAATATTCTCAATTACTTGATTACTTTTGTTTTCTTAAACGAATGTTGATTTCAATTATTTTATGGCAAAAAGTATCCTGTTTTTTCACCTGTTTTTATTCCATTTTTATTGTCAAGCGCAAAACCAAAAAATGGAAGATAGAAATGTAGTTTTCTATTTTAAAGAAGTGGCTCAAATTGAATTACAAGAACGCATCAAACAAAATTTATTGATTGATTCTGTGACCATTGCCAAAGAATATCTGGACACAATTACGAATAAAATCAACGAAAAAGGTTTTCATAAAAACGTGGCCATTAAAGAACATGTTTATAATCAATATTTTACTAACTATCTTTATTTAAAGCAAATTAACCACAAAAACAAACGTTATGCTTTGTATTTTACCTTGACGGGTTTTTATGAAATTGAATTTGTGGTTTTTGAGTTTTCGCAAAAAGAAAAGCATCAGTTAGAACGCATTAATAGAGATGAAATTACTGATTTGCAAAAGGCAATGAAAGTTCGATGGATGTATCAGGAAGCACCAAAAAAGAACGTTCACGATGCAAACATTTTTATTCAAAATGATTATTTGGTTTTTGAAAGTGGACAAATTTATCTATCGGCTGTTCATTTAAAAACAATGAAACCCTTGCATGAAAATGAAAATCCGTTTCGAATTTCAAATTTTTATGGCAAAGAAGATAATATTGCTTGGGTAAAAAACGAGTTGCATCAACAAATCAAAACACTCATTGATTAAAAAGAAATGACATAGTTTTCAAACCAAAAAAATGTCTATTTTTGGATGTTATTACACATAAAATTTTGAAACAAACCAACAAACTTAAAATATTCAACGATCCTATTTACGGCTTCATTTCCATACCGTCCACTTTGATTTTTGATTTGATTCAACATCCTTATTTTCAAAGGTTAAGACGGATTTCGCAAATGGGACTTTCGTATCTCGTTTACCCCGGTGCGCATCATACAAGGTTTCATCATGCTTTGGGTTGTATGCACATTATGCAAAAAGCCATCGAAACGCTTCGTTCCAAAGAGGTTAAAATCAGCGACCAAGAAGCAGAAGGGTTGCTGATTGCAATTTTACTTCACGACATCGGTCACGGTCCTTTTTCGCACGCAATGGAACACAGCATCGTTGAAAATATCCAACACGAAACCATTTCTGTGCGTTTTATGGAAAAACTCAATCGTGAATTTTATGGTAAATTAGATTTGGCCATAGAAATTTTTACGGGGAAATATCCTAGAAAATTTTTATTGCAACTTATTTCTAGTCAAATAGATATGGATCGGATGGACTATTTGAAAAGAGATAGTTTTTATTCGGGTGTTGCCGAGGGAAACATCAATTCCGATCGGTTGATTCAAATGTTGAATGTTTATAAAGACGAACTAGTCATTGAAGAAAAAGGAATTTATTCCATAGAAAAGTTTTTGATGGCGCGTCGATTGATGTATTGGCAAACTTATTTACACAAAACAAGCGTAGCAGCCGAGATCATTTTGACAAAAATTCTTAAAAGAGCTAAGTTTTTAACGCAAAACGGCATCGAGCTTGCAGCCAGCCAACCCTTGACTTATTTTCTGCAAAATCGAATCGAATCCGAAGATTTTAATGATGAAGTCTTGTCTGTTTTCTCACAATTAGACGATTTTGACATCATTTCTGCCATCAAATCGTGGCTGAATGCGGAGGATTATATTTTAAGAAAATTGTCTGAAATGATTATCCATCGAGATTTGCCAAAAATTCAAATGTCCAATCAAAAGTTTGATAAGAAGACCATCCGAAACTACGAAAAAGATGTTTTAGCAACATATCCCATTTCAAATGAAGAAGTTGAGTATTTTGTTTTTCATGGTAAAATAAAAAATCAAGCCTACCACAAAAAGCAAAACCCGATTCAAATATTGCGAAAAAACAAGACCATTGCTGATGTTGTTGAAGTCTCCGATCAACTCAATGCGTCCTTCTTTTCGAAGCCAACCACGAAGTTTTACCTCTGTTACCCAAAAGAGCTAACATAAAATTAACTTATAAAGCTATTTTTTTTATTTTTGCCCCAATGAAATTCACAGCAGCACAAATAGCCACGATTCTCAACGGCACCGTTGAAGGCAATCCGCTTGACGAAGTATATAAACTTTCCAAAATCGAGGAAGGTTCACAAGGTGCATTGACTTTTCTATCCAACCCGAAATACAACAATTATATTTATTCCACCGAAGCAACGATTGTGATTGTCAATGAAAATTTTCATACCGAACACCGTGTTTCTTGTACCATGATAAGAGTTGAGGATGCCTACAGCGCTTTTTCAAAACTTTTAGAATATTACAACCAAGTGAAATTGATGAAATCGGGCATAGAAAATTTCACAACTATTTCGAAAACTGCACAATACGGCGAAAACTTGTATTTAGGCAGTTTTTCTTATTTAGGTGACAACGTAAAGATTGGTAAAAATGTAAAGATTTATCCAAACACTTTCATTGGCGACAATGTAGAAATTGGCGATGATTCAGTCATTTTTTCGGGAGTTCGCATTTATTCAGAATCCATTATTGGAAAAAACTGTGTGGTTCATTCCAACTCGATTATCGGTTCGGATGGATTTGGTTTTGCGCCAAGCAACAATGGTGTTTACAAAAAAATCCCACAAATTGGCAACGTTGTTATTGGCGATTTTGTGGATATTGGCGCTTGTACCACCATCGATCGTGCTACATTGGGTTCTACCATCATCCATAATGGTGTCAAGCTAGACAATCAAATTCAAATTGCGCACAACGTAGAAATTGGCGAAAATACGGTCATTGCAGCGCAATCTGGAGTAGCAGGTTCTGCAAAAATCGGCAAAAATTGTTTGATTGGCGGTCAAGTAGGCATTTCGGGTCATATCACCATCGGAAACGGCGTGAAAATCCAAGCACAATCTGGCGTGGGTAGAAACGTAAAAGAAGGCGAAGTTTTGCAAGGAAGTCCAACGTTGGGCTATGTCGACTATAACAAATCCTACGTACATTTTAAAAATTTGCCAAAAATTGTCGCAGAATTAGAAGCACTCAAAAAAGAAATACATCATTTAAAATCAAATAAAAATAACAATGGTTAAGCAAAAAACCATCCAATCGGAAATCACCCTGAGTGGAGTAGGACTTCATACGGGTTTGGAAGTAACCATGACTTTAAAACCAGCTCCTGTCAACAATGGTTTTACTTTCGTGCGAAAAGATTTAGAAGGACAACCTGTGATTGAAGCAGATGCCAATTATGTGGTCAACACACAAAGAGGTACGAATTTAGAAAAACGAGGCGTCAAGATTCAAACTTCCGAGCACGTTTTGGCCGCTTGTGTAGGTTGTGATTTAGACAATGTGATCATCGAATTGAATGCTTCAGAGCCACCTATTATGGATGGTTCTTCGAAATATTTTGTAGAAGCTATTGAAAAAGCAGGAATTCAAGAGCAAGATGCCATTAGAAATGTTTTTGTAGTGAAAGAAGTGATTTCCTATACTGACGAATCAACAGGAAGTGAAATTCTTGTGATGCCTTGCGATGATTATCAAGTCACAGCCATGGTCGATTTTGGTACTAAAGTTTTAGGTACTCAAAATGCGACTTTGAAAAGCATGAAAGATTTTAAGAAAGAAATTTCTGAGGCACGCACTTTTAGTTTCCTTCACGAACTTGAAACCTTATTAGAAAATGGTTTGATCAAAGGAGGCGATTTGAATAACGCCATTGTGTATGTGGATAAAGAAATTTCGCCACGAACCATGGAAAATTTGAAAGTTGCTTTTGGAAAAGATAAAATTTCAGTCAAACAAAATGGCATTTTAGATAATTTGACTTTGCATTATCCCAACGAAGCTGCGCGCCATAAATTACTCGATGTCATTGGTGATTTGGCTTTGATTGGTACAAGGATTCAAGGAAAAGTAATTGCCAACAAACCTGGACATTTTGTGAATACACAATTTGCAAAGAAAATGGCTAAAATCATCAAAATTCAACAAAGAAATCAAGTGCCGACTTTCGATTTACATCAAGAGCCCTTGATGGACATTCATAAAATCATGGCAATGTTGCCACATCGTCCGCCATTCTTGTTGATTGATAAGATTTTTGAATTGACTGAAAAACACGTTCTCGGATTGAAAAATGTAACCATGAATGAATCTTTTTTCATCGGACATTTTCCAAACGCTCCCGTGATGCCCGGTGTGCTTATTGTGGAAGCGATGGCACAAACGGGTGGAATTTTAGTATTGAGCACCGTGCCAGATCCTG
The DNA here is from genome assembly GCA_040379105.1 of Flavobacterium sp. GTDB lineage: Bacteria > Bacteroidota > Bacteroidia > Flavobacteriales > Flavobacteriaceae > Flavobacterium. Next base: position 80 of record JBEILV010000112.1, on the reverse strand, counting down.
AAAATTATTTGACCTATTTCATGAAAATAGACAACGTCAAATTCAAACATAAAGTGTTGCCCGGCGATACACTTATTTTC
>JBEILV010000111.1:0-9757 GCA_040379105.1 Flavobacterium sp. | reverse complement strand
CCGCCATGGTCAACGAAGAATTGGTGGACAGCACCATTCAACACATTGCCCGCGATCACACGATTGCCGATTTTTCTTTTACCAATCAAAACAACCAAATCGTTACTCAAAAAGACTACGAAGGCAAAATCTATATCGCCGATTTCTTCTTTACCACTTGTCCCACCATTTGCCCAATTATGCAAGACAATATGGTGCTTGTGCAAAACCGATTCAAGAACGATCCGAATGTGAAATTGCTCTCGCACACCGTGATGCCGCACATCGATAGTGTGCCCGTTTTGAAAGCATATTCCATCGAAAAAGGCGTGATTGACTCGAAATGGAACTTGGTGACGGGCGATAAAAAAGACATTTTCTACATTGCCCGAAAATCTTATTTGGCAGTAAAAACCGAAAGCGAAGCCGAAATGTATGACATGGTGCACACCGAAAATTTTATTCTCGTGGACGAAAAAAGACGCATCCGAGGATTTTATGACGGCACAAAAACCGAAGACATCCAACGGTTGATGGAAGACGTGCAGTTTCTATCGGATGAACTAAATAAAGAAAAAACAAAATAACAGATGAACATCATTTCTTTAGATTTGTTGAAAAAAGGCCAAAAAGGCATCATCAGCGAAGTTTCGATTGAAAAAACGCCCCTCAAGCTCATTGAAATGGGTTGCATGGAAGGTCACGAAGTAACGATGATTCAAAAAGCACCGCTCGGCGATCCTATTTACTACAAAATTAACGATGCGCATCTGGCCATTCGAAAAGAAACCGCCAAAGACATCATGATTTCTTTAATCTGAATTTAGCATGAGCGAAAACCAACTCAAAGTAGCCTTAGTAGGCAATCCAAATACCGGAAAAACTTCGTTGTTCAACTTGCTTACAGGCCTGAACCAACAAGTAGGCAACTATCCGGGCATTACCGTTGAACGGAAAACGGGTTCTTTCAATTTAGATGAAAACACCAAAGCTTCGCTGATCGATTTGCCAGGCACTTATAGTTTGAATCCGAGTTCGTTAGATGAAAAAGTGGTAACTAATTTACTACTCGATCCATCCCATAAAGATTTTCCTGAAGTGATTTTGGTTGTAACCGAAATTGAAAATTTGAAACGCAACTTATTACTGTTTACGCAAGTAAAAGAATTGTCGATTCCAACCATCTTGGTCGTCAATATGTCCGATCGGATGCAAACAAAAGGCATTTCGCTTGATGTTTTGGCACTTGAAAAAGCGCTTCAAACCAAAGTGATTTTAACCAGCACCCGCAAAAAAGAAGGCGTTGAGGAGATTAAAAAAGCATTGCTTTCGTTCAAAGAGGTGTCCACAGCACGATGCCAAATTCCCATTCGAAACAACGAACCAGAATGGCAAAATTGGCTCAAAGAGCATCCTGCGCACGAAGATTACGTGCAATGGCTGCAAGACAGTCATGAAATAAACCTGACGACAGAAGTAGATGCGGCAAAAGCTTCACAAATCAAACGATTGCAACAGAAAGAAACCATCAAACGGTATCAATTTATCAATCAAATATTAAAAGATCATTATTTTGTAGATGAATCCAAATCGGAAGAATTTGTCCATCGGTTAGACCGTGTTTTAACGCATCCTGTGGCGGGCTATCTCATTTTTATGTTCGTCTTGTTGCTCATTTTCCAAGCCATTTTCAGTTGGTCCGAAGGTGCGATGGGTTTTATCGAATCAAGTTTTGAACATCTAAGCACGTTGGTAAGCGAAAGTTTGCCCCAAGGCATGCTTTCCGATTTAATCACGCAAGGCATCATTGCGGGCGTGGGCGGCGTGGTCATTTTTGTGCCTCAAATTGCCTTTTTGTTTTTATTTATTTCTTTGCTTGAAGAAAGCGGTTATATGAGTAGGGTGGTTTTTTTGATGGACAAAATCATGCGCAAATTTGGGTTGAGTGGCAAAAGTGTTGTGCCATTAATTTCAGGAAATGCCTGTGCGATTCCAGCGATTATGTCGGCGAGAAACATCGAAAATTGGAAAGAACGATTGATCACGATTTTGGTAACTCCTTTCACGGTTTGCTCGGCGCGATTGCCTGTTTATACCATCATTATCGCACTGATAATTCCCGACGAAAAAGTATTCGGATTTTTCGACTATCGTGGACTCGCCTTGATGTTGATGTATGTTTTTGGCATCGGAACCGCCATTTTTGCGGCTTTTATTTTAAATAAAATCATCCAATTAAAATCCAAATCTTATTTTGTGGTAGAAATGCCTACTTACAAACTTCCGATGCTGAAAAATGTGGGGTTCAATGTGTTTGAAAAAACAAAATCGTTTGTGGTCGATGCTGGAAAAATCATTTTATCAATTTCGATCATTCTTTGGTTTTTGGCTTCGTTTGGTCCTGGCGAGAATTTTTCGAATGCAGAAAACATTGTCAAAACACAACAACCCAATCTATCAGAACAAGAATTGGCCAATGCTGTGGCTTCGCATCAGCTAGAATATTCTTATGTTGGAATCATGGGCCGAAGCATCGAACCCGTTATTGCGCCTTTGGGATATGATTGGAAAATAGGCATTGCGATTATCACTTCATTTGCTGCAAGAGAAGTTTTTGTAGGAACTTTAGGGATTATTTATAGTGTGGGCGATGCTGGCGATGATGAAACCACGCAACAAATCAGCGAAAAGATGAAAAACGAAACCCACGCCAAAACAGGTTTGAAGGTTTTTGATTTTCCCACGGGGATGTCGTTGCTCTTTTTCTATGCGCTTGCCATGCAATGTATTGCCACGCTTGCCATTGTTAAAAAAGAAACCAACAGCTGGAAATGGCCGGTTTTGCAACTCGTTTTTATGTCTGCCTTGGCTTATTTAGTTTCGTTGGTGGTGTATCAGTTTTTGAAGTGAGTTGTATTTTCGAAATAATAAAAAAACCTATTTGAGCTGTATTCAAATAGGTTTTTTTTTTTTAATAATCATCCCACGGATTTACGAAGCATCAATTTATACTACTAATAGAAATGAAATTTGACGATGTCAATCTTTCGTGTGGTGGTTCAAAAACAGCATCAACGATTTTGGCGACCCAATTCCGGTGGACGACAGAAGCGCACCTGCAAAGCCATATATTAATATCCTAAGTCACTACAAAACGATGATTCTATTCTCATTTGTGACATTTTGAATCGAGCAAATCAATTTGTCACACTTTTGTGACAACTTGAATTGAAACAAAACGTTTTGCCACAGATATGTGACAATTTGAATTGAAGTAAACGAATTGTCACAGGTTTTTATTAGCAACAAATTTTGCGACTTAAAGAATTAAAAAGAATCAATTTTTAACATGAATTTAATTTGTTTTTGAGTTGAATTTTTGTTCAAGTTGGCGTTTTGTCGAAAAATACATACAGAGAATAGTTTTTTTATAATTTTTTTTAAATTATTGACAATGAAATAGTTAAGTAATTTTAGAAATTATAAAAACATTTTCACTTAAAAAAAGCACATTTTAACAGAATAATATTTAACAAAAATTACAGGAAAACTGTAATGCATTTCATTTTTTTCTTTTTAGTTTTAACATCGAGAAAACAAAAATTAACAACCGTTTGTGAAATTTCGTTGTCCCAATCGTTAAAAGCTTGTTAATAGATAAAGTCGTTGCTTGCTTTTTTAAAGCCGAAAAAAACAGTGCAATTCTCCTTTTTAAGTTTGGAAAAAGTAATTGGAAAAAACGACGATTTGAACTGAATTTCATGGCGAAATGAATGATTTATGAAAAACAATAAATACCTATATATATGAGAGCAGTTCAACACACGCTATTTTTAATGATTTTCTTTTTTGGGAATTTGACGCTTTTTTCTCAAAACGTGCTTTGGGAAAAATCGCTGGGTGGCAAACACATCGAATATTTAACCGATGCTGTGCCCACCGCTGATTATGGTTTTATCTTGGCGGGGAGTTCGCTGTCGGATAAAACAGGAAAACACGAACAAATCAACCAAGGCGACTACGATTTTTGGATTTGGAAAATGGATGAGTTTGGCGATCCCGTTTGGCAAAGAAGCTACGGTGGCAATGGTTTAGACCTATTAAAAGTGATGAAGAAAACTCCCGACGGCGGTTTTATTTTGGGAGGCACATCGACGTCTAAAACTTCGGGCGATAAGAAAGAAGCGGGTTTTGCTTTGGAAGACCTTTGGATCATCAAGCTCAATGCAGCAGGCGATGAAGATTGGCAAATCACCCTCGGCGGTTTGGGCGCTGATTATTTGATGAGCCTCGAACCCACGAAAGATGGCGGATTTGTGGTGGGTGCAACGTCAAGCTCGGAGGCAATAGACCATAAAAACGGAAAATCATCGGCAGGCTTTGGCGGATTGGACTATTGGGTCATCAAGCTCGATAAGAAAGGAAACATTGTATGGCAAAAAACATTTGGGGGCATTTTTGACGACCGGCTCACCGCTGTTGTAGAATATGAATTGGGCAAATATGTAGTTGCAGGCACGTCTAACTCTTCGCAATCGGGCAACCGAAGAGAAGCACTTGCGGGCATTTCAGATTTTTGGCTCGTGTTTTTGGATGAAAACGGAGCGGAAGAACAACAAATTTCAATCGGTGGCGATTTGGAAGACGAGCTCACAACGCTTTTGGTTTCTAAAGACGGCAGCTTGGTTTTGGGAGGCAATTCGAACTCTGATGTTTCACTCAAGAAAAGAGCCGAACAGAAAAAAGGCACCGATTTTTGGTTGGTCAAAATGAAAACCGACGGCGAAATTTTGTGGCAAGAAACCTACAACATTGCCCATCAAGACAAATTGATTTCGATGGTCGAAAATCCAGATTTGAGTCTCGTTTTGAGTGGTTATGCCGTACCGAAATTGACACCCAACCCAAAGGAAATCAAAGGAAAAAAAGAAAAAGGCGAACATGATTTTTGTTTGATCAAAACAGATGGCAAAGGAAAAGAATTGTGGCGCAAAATTGTAGGCTCAGACGGCACCGACCGTTTGCACAAAACCATCATTACGAGAGATGGAGGCTATTTGTTGGCGGGCACTTCAGACGGTGGACGCTCCAAACAAAAATCTTCGGAAAGCATGGCAACCGATTTTTGGGTGGTCAAGTTGAAAGACGAAGAAAAACACGAAGTAGAAAGAGCCAATGGTTTGGAAGCTTTTCCGAATCCTGCGTCCAACTTTGTGAATGTGATCATTTCTTTTGAATATGAATCGGGCAGCACCACGCTATACAATATCCAAGGAACCGTTTTACAAAAATTCAACATCACCGACCGCACCATTCCTTTTGACTTGTCCAACTATCCTGCGGGGGTTTACATTGCCGAAGTCAACGCCTTGGTGCTCGTAGAAGGCAAACCCGAAAACAGAAGAGAAACCATCAAAATCATGAAAAGTTCAAACCAATAATTATGAGAAAGTTATTCAAATCTAAAACCCAACAAATCTTTTTTGCATTGTTTTATTTAAACTTCATGGGGCTATTTGCGCAAGGAAATGAGCCCACAATTAGCACCGATATGCCTACCATCATTCCGCCTTCGCCTTCTGTGGCGGCTTTGATGAAGTTTGAAGAAGTACCCGTGAATAATTATACCGGAATTCCGAATGTAAGTGTGCCGCTTTTTAGTACTGGTTCACACGCTAAAGACATTAATCTAAATTTAGCACTGTCTTATCATCCATTGAGCATCAATGCCAATGAAGTGGCAAGCCATACGGGCTTAGGCTGGAGTTTAATGGCAGGAGGTTCTATCTCAAGAACTGTGAGAGATTTTCCTGATGAAATCATGATCGGCGATAGAAGTAAGGTAGGAATTTATGTTACATCTAGCCCTTACAATGGAATTCCTTTAGCAAATTATGATATTAATAGAACATATAATATGTTGGCTTCTTCTGGTCTAACCCATTTAAATTACACTACTATGAATTCGTCTTTCATAAACGAGTACTTATGGTATATCAACGAGAAAGGGAAATTTGATACAAAACATGATTTGTGGCAGTTTAATTTTATGGGAAATACAGGTAGGTTTATTATTGAAAAAAACAGCTTCGGACAATTAAATGTTAAAATCCTTAGCAGTAATAACAATTTAAGGATTTTACATGATTATAACACTTCAAATTTTCAGACCAATAGTTTTACCATCATCGATTCAAAAGGATTTAAGTACTATTTTCAAGAAAAGGAAATATCCACAACGAATAACGTAACTTCATCTTCATCTGTTCATTCGAATTCAGATACAATGTCACAACCTTACACTTATGTAAGTGCTCTCCATTTGAAAAAAATTGAGGATATCAACAATAACATTTTAATCACTTTTGATTACCAAGAAACATCGAATGAAATTACTAGAACAGGATCTCAATCTACAAATGTAATTACCAATATTACGTCAATGATGTCTTACTTAAATATGACAAATCAACAAAGTAAAATTCCCCCTACGAGTGTTTCAAGCGTTACGAACACCAACACAAATTCAAAAAAAGTATCATTAATTAATGTTATTGACTATGCAAAAATTGAATTCACATATGAAACAGGAAGAGAAGATGATAATTTAACCAATCCACATCTTGCAAAAAAACTTACCGATGTAATTATTAAAACAAATAATAATACACTCATCAAAAGGTTTAAGTTAAATTATGGTTATTCAACAATCATTGATAAAAGATTAATTCTAAACGAAATACAAGAGTTTGATAACTCCACTAATAGTAATCCAGGCAACTATAGTTATCATTTTTCTTATGCCAGACCTGAAATTAACATTGCACCTAATTCTGTGACGAAAGATTATTGGGGCTTTTTTAGAAAATTTACAAATGTAATTGGTAGCCCGTTTAACAGAGATACAGACCCAAATTATTGCTATGCAGATGTTTTAGAGAAAATGACATTGCCAACCGGCGGTGCTATTATTTTTGATTATGAATCTAATGACTATGCATTTGAAGGAAACTCGTCATTAACAGATTTTGACAATAACCCAAACAATTGGACAAACAGAATTAGAACCAAAACCTTTACAAGTGCGAATTCTGTTGCACCACCTGAATTATTCTTTACAATCAATGAAGGCACAAATATTGAGTTTCAAATCGAAAACACATTTAATCAAGTTGTACCACAAAACTGGGTTTATCATCTTTACAATGCGAATAATCTTACGCAATCAATCGCTACATTGACCTGTCCTGAAAATCAAAACAATTGTTTTGTAATGTTGAATTTGCCAGCAGGCACTTACCACGTTAAATTTCAATCCTTTGATATATCGTTACAAAACAACACTTTTCAAGCTAAAATTACCGTAACTGAAAAAAACAGAGTACAAGCCAACTTATATCAGCAGAAGTTATTGGGAGGTGGCATCAGGATTAAAACCATAGGTCACTTTGAAGAAGATAATGTAAGTTCAAATTATTATAAGCTTAATAATCAAATGATCTTGCCCGTCAAAGAAAAAAAGTTTTTTTACAACTTGGTTGATGAATCATTTAATTTAACCAACAAGTCAAGTGGTTCACTTGTTTTTGCAAGACCTGTATTTGATTATAATAAAACAGTAAATGTGATGGACGACGGTGGTGGGGCAGTTGCACCGTTACAATTTTTACTCGAAGTACACACAGAACTTAATAATTTAAAAAACATAAAAACCCAAGGAAATGATGTTGGTTATAAAAACGTGACTATCAAAGAATTTAACAATGGAAAGTCTTACTATGAATACACTTCACCAATTGATTTTCCAGAGATAATTACTCCTGCAAACACTGATTTCCCATTTCATGCGCCAAAAAATATAGATTATAAAAGAGGGCATCTCTTAAAACAAATAGTTTTTGACCAAAATAATAAAAAAATAAAAGAAACGAACAATCAATACAATTATGTAAATGAAGTCGAATATCTATTTGGTTTTGACATTTCCTCTGCTTATAGCTCTCCAATTTCTTCACAATATGAGACATATCAACATTTTGCTTCTGCTAAGAATGGTTGTTCACAAAGTAGCCCAATCTATTCTCTTTGTGGATATTTAATCAACGAACCTTGGCCTCATGCGGTTTCAATTACATTTCCTATGGATGAAGCTTATGGATGGGTACAACTCACACATTCATCAACCAAAGAATATTTCTATGAGGGTTCAAATACAAATATTGTAGAAAAAAACGAACATTATACCTACAATCCTGTTAATAAACAAATTGCCTCACAAACCACCCTCACCAACAACGGCGAAGAAATCAAAAATGAGTTTTTCTACCTCAACCCCAATGGGGACGCTCTTAACAACAGAATCAGTGAAATCAGAAAAATTGAAGCCTATAGAAACAATGAATTGTCGGCTGTTTCGGAAATAGATTATACCCCATTTCCAAATCATCCCCACGGATTGCCACAAAAAGTTAAAACTTCTAAGGAAAACTTGGCTTTTGAAGACAAGATTCTCTACAACCAATACGACCTATATGGCAACCCGCTCGAAGTGCAACAACCCAATGGCATGAGGATTTCCTATATCTGGGGCTACAACCACACTCAACCCGTAGCAAAAATTGAAAACATGGCTTACAGCGCCATTCCTGCCAATTTAATAGCAGACATTCATGCTGCGGCGGGCAATGCAGATTTAGAAATTAAGTTGAACCTTCTGAGAAGCAATGCCGCGCTCGCCAACGCCATGATTACCACCTATCTCTATAAACCATTGGTGGGAGTCACGAAAATTACCGACCCCAAAGGCGATGATATTTATTACGAATACGACGCTTTCAACCGCCTCAAAACCGTGAAAGACAAAGACGGCAAATTGCTCTCTGAAAACGACTACCACTATCGTACGCAACAACCTTAACACTTCCTCAACCATGAAATATATCTTATCACTCATTTTCTGTTTGCCTTTTGCTTTGTTTGGGCAAACCAATCAGCAGAACTACGTGAAAACAGTAACCTATCAAACGGAAACTACCAATTCCCTTTTGAACGCAAGCAACGTGAACCCTGCCGATGCTTTAGTGCAAATCAATTATTTTGATGGGCTCGGACGCCCCATCCAGCAAGTGGCACACAAAATGGCCACCTCGGGCAAAGACATCATCACGCACATCGAATATGACCACCTCGGCCGACAAGCCAAAGAGTTTTTGCCGTTTGTGAGAAACGCATCTTCTCAAAATTTTCATCAAAATGCGAATACAGATGTCATGACTTTTTATGCCAGTCAAAACGATTTGACTTTAAACCCCCATTTTGCCGAAACAAACACACCCTTTAGCCAAAAAGAGTTTGAAAACTCGCCGCTCAATCGGGTGCTTAAGCAAGCTGCTCCCGGCGAAGATTGGAGTTTGGGTTCGGGACATGAAATTAAGTTTGACTATGCCGTGAATCTTGCTGCCGACAATGTGCGCAATTTTACCGCTACAACAGCTTGGGAAAGTAACAACGGTAAATATGCGCCAACGCTCAACAATCTGGGTGTGTTTGCGGCTGCCAAACTCTACAAAACCATCACAAAAGACGAAAACTGGCAACCCAGCAGCGGAAAAAACCACACCACCGAAGAATATACGAATCAATTGGGGCAAGTGGTGCTCAAAAGAACTTTTAATGCCAACTTTCCGCACGACACCTATTATGTTTATGACGAATATGGCAACCTCACTTTTGTGATTCCGCCCAAGGTTGAAATGACGCAAGCCATCACAGAAACCGT
>JBEILV010000110.1:0-9793 GCA_040379105.1 Flavobacterium sp. | reverse complement strand
GTGGTTGTTTGTTAGGTACTTAATAAAAATTTCAGATTCGTATTTTTCAAAAAAACAAACCAAGTTGTAGATGAATTTGGTTTGTAAAATGCATAATAAGAACCTAGTTTTTTTAAATTTTTAGGTGTTGATTTATGAGGAAAGCTAATTAAATCAAATTCTAAAAAATCGTAAATATGGCTTACATACATTTGTGCGGACGATTCAAACGTAAAGTAATCTTCATAAAATAAAGTCTTTACCAATTGATTCAAATCATCAACAACCTCTTTTGAAATTATAATTTTTGATTTTTCCAAGGTAAATTTTTAATAAATTCTTTCGATGCTTTTCTAGCTTCATTGATAGAAATTCCCTTTTGTAAATCTGCTTCAATCTTTGATACTTGACTGTTTTTTAAAGCCAGAATATTATTTAAAATTGACTCATCATTCAATTGATTGATCCAATTGATAATTTCAGATTTTGTTTGTAATGTATTCATTTTAAATATTTTAAAATTATCCAGCTGATAATATGTTATGCTGTTAATTCCTACATCTATTTGATTTGGTTCGGGTTTAAGTACTTTGATTAATCTTCAAACTACAAACAAAGTTGTTTGATTTATGTTTAGTTTACAAATATAAACAAATGCATGCTTTGACATTTATTCCTGTTTTAAATATTCATCAAACAGAGCACATTTTGTTTTGAGAGATTAAAAACCATGAATGGACTTGCGAATTGAAATTTTTATCAAGTTGCCGTATTTTTAAAATAGAAAATCAAAACTTTAAAAATAAAAAACATCTGCAAGTACGTTCTTGAAAGTGTTTAATTAATTATTTAATTTAACAAATCTGTATCGATTTTTTAGAATTACTGATTTTTACCCCGTTTTTATTTTATTTAAAGAAGTTTTAATACCTTGAATCAATGCCGAGCTGAATCCTTGATGTTCCATTTCATTCAATCCAACAATCGTGCAACCCTGCGGAGTCGTGACTCGGTCAATCAATTGTTCGGGATGTGTTTTTTCGATTAAAGCCATTTTCGCAGCTCCTTTGGCGGTTTGTGCAGCAATGGCAAGAGCGGTTTCGGCATCAAAACCAATCTCAATGCCCGCTTGCATCGACGCACGAATGTAGCGCAATGCATAAGCTGTTCCACAAGCTCCTAAAACCGTGGCGGCATCCATCAATTTTTCGTCTATAACGACTGATGTTCCCAAGCAATTGAATAGATCTTTTACCAAAATCAAATGTGAAGCTTGAATATGTTCACTCGCAATACATGTTGCGCTTTCGCCAAACTCAACGGCTATATTCGGCATGATTCTGACAATTTCTTTCGTATTTGGCAACGCTTGATGCAAACTTTCCAATGAAAATCCGCTTACTGCCGAGGCTACTATTTTTCCTTCGCAAAATGGCGCAATCGAATTGAGCAAAGCTACGGTTTGATGTGGCTTGATGGCAATAATAATCAAATCTGCGGCCTCGATATGTTCAAAATTATTGTCTGAAACCAAAATTTTTTCAGATTTCAAATGACTTATTTTTTCAACATTTCTTCTCGTTATCACAACCGAATGCGATGTGAATTGTGCAATTCCTTTGGCAATGGCAGTTCCTAAATTGCCACCGCCGATGATGTGAATTTTCATTTGTGTTTTGTCTTATTGTACAACAATAAATTCGCTTCGTCGGTTTTGTTGGTGCTCAGCATCCGAACATTCTACTCCATCCGCACAATGATTGACAAGTTTTGATTCGCCATAGCCTTTTGCGGTAAGTCTTTCGGCCGCAATTCCTTGATTGATCAACCAATTTCGGGTGGATTGCGCTCTGTTTTCTGAAAGTTTTAAATTATAAGGTGCGGTGGCGCGTGCATCGGTGTGCGAACGAATGTCGATTTTCATGTCGGGCGATTGTTGCAAAACCGACAATATTTTTTCCAATTCGTTGGCAGCGTCTTCGCGAATGTCCCATTTGTCGAGGTCAAAAAAGATTTCTTTGATTTCAAACACTTTTGCCAAATCATCGCCCACAGCAATATTTTTGACTTTGGGAGTCATCATGATTTCAAGATATTCGTCGTTCTCTTGGATGGTGATGCTTTGTGTCAACGTTTCGTAGTCTGGATGCGAAATTTGTAGCGTTGCTGAGGTTTCGCAAGGCAATTTTTCGATGGTTAAAGTGCCAACATCGGTTACTTTCGAGCTTAAACCATTGAGCTTTTCATCTGAAAAAGAAGTGTTTATATTTTCTATCAACTGATTGTTGACCAAGTTTTTAGCTGTGATGATGAGGTTTGGAAAACAATTTTTCGGTTCAATTTTAAAGAAATAAACATCGTCGTTTCCTTTGCCCTCAGCTCTGTTCGAACTAAAATAGCCTTCTTTTTCATTTAGCAAGAAAAAAGCAAAATCGTCCACTGAACTGTTGATGCTTTGCCCTAAATTTTCTGGTTTAGAAAAAGAGCCATCGGGCAAAATGGTGCATGCAAAAATGTCCAATCCTCCAAAGCCTGCTTGTCCGTCGGAGGCAAAAAAGAGCATGTTTTTATAGATAAATGGAAAAGTTTCTCTGCCTTCTGTGTTGATGATATTGCCCAAATTTTCGGGAGTTCCTTTGGGTTGACCAGCCGCATTGATCGGCACTCTGTACAAATCGGACGCACCTAACGACGAATCAAAATCGGCAGCAAAATATAGAAAAGCTTCTTTTTCATCGAGCGTTGGATGTGCAATTTGATAAGACAAATCATTGATGTTGAGCGGCACTGGATTTTCGGCTTTGTCGCCTTGCACAGCAGCGGTAAAAATGCCTAAAGTGGTTGTTTTTTCTTTTTTTGTTTTCACACTTTTTGCATTGTTGGAAGTATAAAAAACACGTGTTCCGTTTTGATTAAAAATAAATGATGATTCGTTTGAAGAAGTTAAGATGGGCAACTCCACTTTTTTTGGAACGTCAAAACCTGTTTCCGAAGAGAAAGTTACTTGGTAAATGTCTGTGTATCTTTCGCCTGTCCACGTGTGTTTTTTGGAAATGATAGATTGGTCTTCGCGTGCGGAAGTGAAATACAAAGTGTTTTTATACACAAACGTGTTGAAGTCTGAAGATTCAGAATTGAAAGGCAAATTTTGAGTTTCAATTTTTTTATCGCTAAAAAGAGTAAAGAAACTGGCCTCTGTCGGCTTTACCAAAATGGATCTTTTGTCGTTGGGTGCTCTTTTTTTGAAAATTTCATACACGGCAATGGCTTCGTCCGTTTTTTTGACTGCTTGCAACGTTTGTATGTAGCGAAATAACTGATTGATTTCCATCGGTTGTTTCGATTTGTAGCGCAAACTATAATATTTGTGAGCTTCAGGCAAATTGGCTTTAAAGTAGTAAGCATCGCCGAGTTTTTCTAAAACCTCATTCGAACGTACGCCTTTTTCGTACATTTTTTCGTAAGTTTTAATAACATCCACAAAAGCCAATTGTTCAAATTGTTGGTTCGCTTTTTTTTGTGTGTTGGGTTGTGCCCAAACCATCGTAATCGATACGACGCAACTGATTAAGAATAGTTTTTTCATCTTGGTTAGGTTTATGGGTCGTTTGTTTTTTTGTTTATTTCTTAAAACTAGAAAAATCTTGGGGAAACCACTTTTTTCAATCTTGATGCCATTTCAAATCGGATAAAAAACTCATGTGTTCCGCTGTTGTATCGTGCCAATTTTGTGGTTTCGGCATCGTAGGCATAACCCATGAACAAAGTAGGCGAAATTTGAAATCCAGCCAAAGCACTGAAAGCTCCACTATTGCGCCAAGCTCCTCCAAAAGTTACTTTTTCAAACGCTTGAAAATTGGCTGACAAATCCAATTGCAATGGCGCTCCGTAGGTGTTTTTGATGAGCAAGGCAGGTTTGAATTTCCAATCTTCTTTCAAATCAAAAACATAACCTCCCATAACATAGTAAGTCAATTTTTCCTGATAAATAGCAATTTCGTTGTCATTGTATCGCGTGCGATTGAAAATAATGGGCATGGAAATTCCAAAATAAGCTTCGTCTGAATACCAATAAGCACCCGCGCCAACGTTGGGAGTTCCTTTAGATGAAATGTTTTGAATGGTCGGGTCTTCGGGTTGTAAAATATCTAACATTCCATAGTCTAAGCTGAACAACGAAACTGAAGCTTTCAATCCAAAGGCTAATTGAAATCGGTCGGAAGTTGGAATCGTATAACTAAAATCGCCACTGATGGTAGCATCGTTTGAAGGACCAATTTTTTCGTTGATGACAGAAAATCCCAATCCTACATTCGAAAATTTTACAGGCGAATGTATGGCAAATGCGCTTGTTTGTGGCGCACCTTCCAAACCAATCCATTGCGCTCGATAATTGCCAAAAATGCTCAAAATGTCTCTCGAACCCGCATACGCTGGATTGATGAGTGTTGTGTTATACATATATTGTGTAAACTGAGCTTCTTGCTGAGAAAAACCCACGCTGATATAGAGTAAAAAAACTATTTTTATAAAAAATTTCATCTTTTGAAGCTCAAAATTTACAAACTGATACGAATATACATAATTTAGTGAAACGCAAACTTTTTTAATTTTATGATTTTTTTAAATATTTCAAATTATTCAACTAAAACTTTGATCATGCAAAAGTCCATCTCATTTCTTTCCTTATTTATAGTTGTGTTTTCAATGCAATCTTGTTTACAAAAAAAACAACCAGCCGAGGCAACGTCGCAAATTTCAGAAATCGATCTTTTGATTTCCGATTGGCATGCTGCTGCTGCCGAAGCCAATTTTGAAAATTATTTTGAAATGATGGACGAAGATTTTGTGTTTATCGGAACGGATGCTTCGGAACATTGGAACAAAGCTGCATTTGCAACCTACTCTAAACCTCATTTTGACAAAGGAAAGGCGTGGAAATTTATAACCCTGAAACGGAATATTTATCACGACAGCACAAGTAACTATGCTTGGTTTGACGAAATTTTAGATACTTCTTTCAAAATTTGTCGTGGTTCGGGGGTTTTAAAACGAGATAGTCTTGGTGTTTGGAAATTCAAGCAATACGTGCTTTCTATGACGGTTCCGAACGAAAAATCGAAGGAAGTTGTGCAACTCAAAGACAGTTTGGAAACAAAAATGATAGAAAATTTAAAAAAATAATTGAGCTACTAAAACCATGTTGTTTTTTATCTCGTACATGAGGGAAACAAACAAAAACACATGGTCATGAAAAAGTATAGAAAACTCAAAATCGCTCTGCTCAGTCTTGCAGGCATTTTTTTGGTTTTAGTGTTGGTTTTGGTCATTCACATTGCCAATGCAAAACCTGTCGAAATTGATAATGCTACACTTCAAGTAAGCAGAATCGACTTTGAAGTTCCCTTGAGCAAAGAACAAAAATCTATGATCAGAAAACACCTCAATTCAATTGATGGTGTCAAATCCGAACATTTCAATCTTGAAAAAGGAGTACTCGTCTATTTCCATGACAACAAGGTTGTGGATGCACAAACAGTCTTCCAAAAATTATCCTCTTCACTTCCTTTTACAGCAACTCCTTATGTAGTTTCGCCCGATTTGGCGTCCAAAAAAGTGTGTCCCGCAGTGAGCAATACCAATAGTTTCGGCTATAAATTCTCTCGCGGCATCCAACGTATTTTTAATTAATTCTAAATATTTACTGTATGAAAAATGTATCAAAATTAGCACTATTTGCATGGATGGTTGTCGCAGGATTTGCGTTCACCTCTTGCAGCAACGACGACGACAGTGCGCCAACTCCACAAGAACTCTCGTTGTATGAAAAATTAGGTGGAACAACAATGGTGGCTGACCCCAACAATCCAGGCCAAATGATTGAGCAAGGCAGATTGAGCTATCGTTCGGTAGTGGACAGCACCGTAACATTGATTGTGGCAGATATTGGCAATGGCGTTAATGGCAATTTAGCTCCGCATTTTGCGCCTTTGTTGGCAGAAGTGGGCGCAGGAAACACTACAAACTTGGCTTTGTTAAGTAAAAATTTAACTGATTTCTTTTCAGCCAATACGGGTGGTGGTGCAACGAATACTTATTCAGGCATGAACATGGTCGATGCGCACAATCCAGCTACGAATCCACGTATGGGAACTACTTCATCTAATGCTGATTATACTAAATTTATTGGCTATGTTGGCGGTGCCGCAGGTTTGTATGGAGTGACAGATGCAGCTATTATCAATGAAGTTGTGGCGGTGTTAGAATCTTTAAGAGATCCTATCGTTCAAGAATAAAAATGATTTGTTTTGGTAGTTTTTGGTTTTTTGTTTGGTTTTAAACAGGTTTAACATCTGTTTGAGTGCGCTTTTTGGTAGAAAGCGCACTTTTTTTTAAAAAATGACCTACTTTTGGTTACTTAATTTTTATTGAATGGTTATTATTTCTTTTCTAATTCAAAAGTCTAAATCTACATTATTTTTCTTTTTAGGATGTTTTTTTGGATTTGCTCAAATTCCAGCATACTATGATCCTGCTAATTTGAATACCACTGGCGAAAATCTGAAAGTTCAGTTGGCACAATTGATTACAGAAACGCAATTTGCCGTTTTGAGTTACACGCCGGGAGTTTGGAATGCACTCAAATTGTGCGATGTAGCTCCAGAAAACAGCAGCCGAGTTTTGCTTTTGTATGGTTACAATGACAACGACGGACAGTTCATTTCTGACCGAACACGCAATATCAATTCAACTTGCAATAACTCCAATTGTTTTGGATTTTGGAACCGTGAGCATGTTTTTCCTCGATCGTTAGGCAATCCAAATTTAGGCTACGAAGGTCCGGGTTCGGATGCGCATCATTTGCGACCTACTGATTTTGAAATGAATAGTTTACGAAGCAACCGCCGATTTACATCAGGAAGTGGCAACGCGGGCGTAGTAGGTTCGTTGTTTTATCCCGGCGATGAATGGAAAGGCGATGTGGCACGCATGGTCATGTATATGTATTTGCGCTACGGATTTCAGACTTTGCCCAACAATGTAGGCTCGGGAAGTTCAAGTATCAGTCCGCTGAATGATATGCCTAATATCTTTTTGCAATGGAACGCCGAAGATCCGCCAGCCGCACACGAATTGACGCGAAACAATGTGCTTGAAAACTTACAAGGCAATCGAAACCCGTTCATCGACAATCCCTATTTAGCGACCTTGATTTGGGGCGGCCCAACAGCGCAAGACAATTGGGATTTGCTTTCGATCCAAGAACAAATATTGGAAACGATTTCAGTTTATCCAACATCGACGCAAGATTTTATCCAATTCAGTGATCCAAAAAATGTGACGATGACTTTTGAAATTTTTGCTTTGAATGGTCAAAAAATGTGCGAAGGACCAACGGCAACTCGCATCAATTTGTCAAATTTTGAAAAAGGATTTTATTTTTTGAAAATAAACATCGAGGATTCTTTCAAAGTTTTCAAAATTATTAAGGAATAACTTTCAAAAACATATTTTTTTAATCGAACCCCATATTTTTTATGGGGTTTTGTTTTATAATATACTTAAATGTATAATTTAGCCCAAAATTTTATAGGGTGCTATCTTATTCAAAAATATTTTTTTAAAATTTGAATCCAATTTTACTAACTCAAAATAATTGACTCATGAAAATCGAAAAAAGATGGATGTTTTCTTTCATTCTGTTGTGTGTCGTCAGTATTTCAGGACTTTTTTGGACTCCAGCTACCGATACGCACCCGATGATGATGGATGAAAGTTTGATAAATCAAGCGGATGTGGCTTGGTTGCTCACTTCTTCTTGTTTGGTTTTATTGATGACTCCAGGCTTGTCGTTTTTCTATGGAGGCATGGTTGGGCGCAAAAACGTCATTTCCACCATGCTTCAAAGTTTTATCTGTTTAGGCGTGGTCAGTTTGATTTGGGTCACCGTCGGATTCAGTTTGGCTTTTGGCACTTCCATGGGTTTTACCATTGGCGACACCTATTATGGCATCATCGGCAATCCGTTTGAATTTGCTTTTTTTGATCACGTGGGCGCGCAACCGCATGCAAAATTAGGTTCCACTTTACCGTTTATTCTTTTTGCTTTGTTTCAAATGAAATTTGCCGTGATTACTCCGGCCATCATCACAGGCTCTTTTGCAGAACGCGTCCGATTCATTGCTTACTTACTTTTTGTTTGTTTGTTCACCTTGTTTATTTATACACCGCTTTGTCACATGGTTTGGCATCCCGACGGCATGTTGGGCAACGTTTTTGGAGTGAAGGATTTTGCGGGTGGTACCGTGGTTCACATGAGCGCAGGTTTTGCAGCATTAGCGGGCGTTTTGGTTTTAGGAAAAAGAAAAAACAGCGACCATATTCCCACCAATATTCCATTTGTTTTGTTAGGAACAGGCATGCTTTGGTTCGGTTGGTTTGGGTTCAATGCGGGTTCAGCCTTGGCAGCCAACAGTACGGCAGCTTTGGCTTTTGCAACCACAACTTTGGCTTCGGCAGCCGCCATGATGACGTGGGTGTTTTTTGATAGAATCAACGGACGTAAAGTTTCTGCGATGGGAGCTTGTATTGGTGCTGTGGTTGGTTTGGTAGCCATTACGCCCGCCGCTGGTTTTGTAACGATTCCACAAAGTATTTTCTTCGGATTCATCGCTTCTATAGTTTCTAATTTGGCGTTGAACTGGAAAAAATTAAAAACCATCGACGACACGCTTGATGTATTTGCTTGTCACGGAGTGGGCGGTATTATGGGAATGATTCTAACAGCAATTTTTGCGCAGGGCGAAAATGCAAGTTTGCTTCATGGCGGTTGGGGGGTGTTTTCACATCACATCATGGCGTTGGTGCTCGTCGCAATTTTCACCTTTTGTGCTTCAGTTGTTTTGTATAAATTTACCAATATGATCATTCCGATTCGAGTGTCGGAAGAAGCCGAAATTTTAGGGTTGGATTTATCGCAACACGACGAAAAATTGTAATGAGATATTATTTCTTTACAAATTTGGGATCCACTTCCATTTGATGACCACATTTTTGGCAAGTTCTTAAATCTTCGGATGCGTAAAAATGATTGAAATGAGGTAAAAAATCTTTTTCTATGTCGAAAAGTTCAAAATACACTTCGTGCAATGGATGATTGCAACTATCGCAAAACCAAAGTAAACCATCAGTGAAGCCTTTGCCAGCTCTTTTTCTTTCGATAACTAAACCTACAGAATTTGCCGAACGCATCGGAGAATGAGGGATTTTAGCAGGATGTAAATACATATCGCCTGCATTTAATTGAAGTTCTTTTCGTTCGCCGTTTTCTTGAATGGCCACCTTTATCGAACCTTCTAATTGAAAAAAGAGTTCTTCTGTTTCATTATAATGGTAATCTTTTCGAGCATTCGGCCCACCGACAATCATCACAATATAATCTTCTGCATCCACATACAAACTTTTGTTTCTAACAGGCGGTTGTAATAAATGTCTGTTTTCCTCAATCCATTGAAACAAATTAAAAGGTTTTTGAATTGCCATTTTGCGTTTAATTTAGAGGTGTAAAGATAGGAATTCTAAAATTCTAATCGACCTGCTAAATTTGTGTCAAGGCTGAAAATATTTATTAAAGTTGATGCTGTTCGAATGATGTTATTAAATCTTATTTAAAATCGATAAATGACCAATTATGGCTTTATAATGTAAATTTAAAAAGTCTTTAAAAATTATTTTTCACTACCGACCGACTAAAATAAAAAGTTTGAAAAAAATCACAAATTTAAGCACTCAAAATCAATTTTATTCAGGTAGG
>JBEILV010000109.1:0-9874 GCA_040379105.1 Flavobacterium sp. | reverse complement strand
TTTAAAAACCTATCTTCCCCAAAGACTTAGTCCATTAAAATTTTCACATAATGTACGATATGATAATCACGATGCATATAAATACAAGCTGTATCGGACATTATTGATTTTATTGCAATAAGATTTTCAAACATCCAATTCAAGAAATCTTCTTTCTGCCAAATATCTCCATACATTTTTTCCTCAAATGCTTTGAGTTCGTCAATGTCCATTTCTTGTTCGGCAGCAGCAACTTTTTCAGCTAATTTGGGATTTCTGCGTAAATAAACTTTTTTGGCATAATCAGCGCCACTGGCAAAAGGTGGGTCAATACAAACCAAATCGACTTTAATACCTTGTTCTTTCAAATAGGCACAAGCCGAAATACATTCGCCACGAATTACCAAATTTTCAGAAGGTTCGCCTACTGTTTCCATTGGTTCTACTTCGTAGTAGGGCATACCTCTTTTTATGCGGTCATAAACCTTATCGTTTTCACGGTAACGTAAAACCCTTTGTGTTCGGGTAATGTTGTCTAATATCGCTTGTCCTTCAACCGTGTTCGGGTAGTATGGAATGTATTTTATTGGCATTTTTATAATTGTTAATGGTTAGTGTTCTTTGTGATTTCCTTTGTGTTCTTTGTGGTAAAAAATAACCACTAAGTACACTAAGATTTACACTAGGATCACAAAGTTCCGTTGATTATTCTTCGTATTCCGTTTTTTATAAGTGTTACATTAAAATTTATCAGTAATCCTAATTTGCAGTTCGATAATTTTAAATAAGTTAAAACTTGTGCTAAATGAATATCATTTAAAGCATCAACTGCTTTTACTTCAATAATAAACTTATTCTCAATCATAATATCAATTCTATAGCCAATTTCCAACTTCACTTCTTCATACACCAAAGGCAACGGCTTTTGTTTTTCGATTAATAGTCCAGTTTTACATAATTCATAAAACAGACATTCTTCATAAGCACTTTCTAAAAGTCCAGGACCTAAATTTTGATGCACCTTCAAAGCACTATCAAAAACTATTTTTGATATTTCGTTTTCAGTCATTGAAAAAAGTATTTATTTTATTAGACAATAGAACTAAATTATTGGTGTTCATCATTCCTTCCAAACACAAGAAATCAAAACGTTTGTATCCGAATTTTTCTTGGTTGAGTTTTAAAAACTCGTTTTCTACGTAGTTTTTCTTTTTTTGAAAAACCTTGTCCTCTGCATACAGAGCACCTTTGGTTTCAATAAGCAGGGCTTTGTGAATTTTGTCTTTGTCGGTTCGTTTCACAATTAAAAAGTCGGTGGTGTATTTCCCAATGTTTTTCCAATACTTGCCTTCTTTGGCAAAACAGTTAATAACAAATTCGGTTAAACCACGCTCACCGTTGTAATAAATTTCAAGTTCTTTATTTTTTAAATCCGAAAGTTGTAAGGCTTTTTGTAAAGTCTCAATTTCAAAACCACTACTACCGCTTGCACCAAAATTGTAAGGTAAATAATGGAATGTATTATTTTTAGATTTTATTGGTAGAGAATAATCTTTATCGGATTTGAAAGTTTCATATTCAGGAACCCACTTTTCCATTCCTTGACTTATCATTGTTTCCTTCATTACCTGATAAGCCTTTTCAACTTCTGCCCAGTCAAATTCTATATCTGCATTTGTTTTATCTAACTCAAGAATTTTGTTTGTGTCAGCTTCGTTTGGATAGAGTTTAGGATTTTTCTCTACATCGGTCAAGCGTTCTGCAATCAATAATTCCGCTTGTTTTGGAATTACTTCTGTGTCTGTTTGTAATTCTCTTTTGATACTAAACGCAACACGAATTTTTGATTGTATATAATGCAAATCATACAACTCATTAAAAAATCGGTTTCCGTCTTTTTCAAAAGAAAGGGTTTCAAAAATTTCGTTTAGTTCTGCATCGTATTGATGTAATTGTGTTTCTGAAATCAAACCAAAACTTTGGCGGCTTATTTCAAAAAGCCATTGGTTGTAATTGGCAAATGCAATTCCTGTTTCGTTAATGATGTCAATAGTTCCAGTATCAATGTTTGATATTTCGCTGGTGCTGATTAAGGCAGAAGCCTTGTAATCTTCCATCTTTTTGATGATGGCTTTTAACTTGGCTTTTGTGTTTGCTGTTTCTTCTTCATCAATGCTTTGATAGGTAACTTTCATTTGATAGAACTCAACTTTTGGCAAATGTAAAAACTCCATACGGGAATGACGTGCAACCATTTCGGGATTGCCAATTCTTCGGGTATTATTCAATTCATCTATACTACTGTTTTGTTCTTGCTTTAATTGTTTATTTAGTGTGTCGGCATTGTCTTTATTTAGCCAAATCAAAGCTGTTTCAACTTTGTTTTTATCAACTTGTCGTAAACAACGACAAGAAGTTTGTAATACCATATTTTGTGGGCTGTCGCCTTTTTGCGAAAGGATTACGCCTGTTAAACTTGGGCAGTCCCAACCTTCTTTACCAACTTGAACTAAAAGAATGTAACGCTTTTTTGAAATAGCCAAATCCAAAGACCGAAATTCTAATTCGCTTCCTTCGGGCTGTGGAAAAGCTTTATTACCTTTATGAAATCTTAAAATCTCATTTGGGTTAATTTTTAAATCTGAAATAAGGAATGGATAAACTTCTTCTTCAAGTACTCCAATATTGCTACAATAAATAGCAATTTTAGCAATCGCCCCATTATCGTAAACTTTAGCTTTGTATTGAATATCAAAATCCTCAATGCCATTTTTTATAATTTGAAAACGATCAAGGTTTTGTCCGATTTTTACAGTTGGTGTTTTTAAGAATTTCTTAATAGCTGTGACCAATGGATAATAATAAACCGTGTTGGTTATTTGCGAAAATTTAAAAGCATAATTACCTGCTTTGATAGTTTCAGCACCCTGCAAATATGGCGTTCCCGAAAAACCTAAAACAGTTGTAATGTTCCCTTTACTGTGCCAATAATTTACGGCTTGCCGTAATTTAATATCATCGGTTGCAGAATGATGAACTTCATCTATTAAAATTGTAAGGTTCGGAATTTGACCGAATAATCTTTTTAAATCGTTGCTTGTGTCTTTTTCTTCCTCTTCCAATTCCAATTCTGTTTGAGCATTGAATTTGAAACTTTCCAAAATCACTTTCTCTGCATTTACTACAAACACTTGCCCAAAAGGATTAGGCAAACAAGCATTTACTTTTTGCGCATTTGGGTTTCTTGCTTTGTTACTTTTCTTTGCTGATTTCTGCTCATCCAATACATCAAACTTCAATAGTTTTTTCAAGTTTGAGGCAAACGGATCAGGAATTACCCATGAAGGGTCAAAATTTAAAATGGTTTTTAAACTAGGTACAATTGAAGATTTTAAGCCCGAAGGAATAAGTACTAAAAAATTATGAGCAAAGCCTTTGTTTTGAGGTTCTTTATCGGCAAAATATAAGTCCAAATAAATGAAAGCTGCCATCAAAAAAGTTTTACCTGCACCCATTGGCAAACTCATTAAATAGTCGGCATAGCTTACATTATAGAAAATGCTTTTAATGATGGTATCGTAATCTAATTCGGTTGGTTTGTCAACGATTAGTTTTTCCAATTCAGGAAGTAAAGAACCGTTTTCGTTTTTTGTTCTTGCAAAGTCATACAATGCAAAAGCATCTATGTTGGCGGTTAAAAAGTCTCTTGCTACTTGATTAATATTTAATTTTGATAAGTCTGCGCCGTTAGTGAAAAAGCCTTCTGAAAATAATTGCCAAAGTGGTTTATTCTGTCCTTGTATTTTCAAAAACAAATAAGTCTCGATAGCTTCAATTTGTGTATCACGCAACTGACCTTTGTTACGGATATACTTAATTAAATCACTTATAGTACAATCATCGGACTGCAACCATTTGTTTTTCTTTTCTTGTAAGATTTTATGAAGCATTGAACATTTAAGTCTTTAAAATTTATAGTTGTAACAGATTTTTTTTAAATT
Organism: Flavobacterium sp.; assembly: GCA_040379105.1. Taxonomy (GTDB): domain Bacteria; phylum Bacteroidota; class Bacteroidia; order Flavobacteriales; family Flavobacteriaceae; genus Flavobacterium. The sequence goes on along the minus strand of JBEILV010000109.1, from coordinate 5,894 downwards.
TCCTAGCAATTTTATGAATGTATATTAAACGACATTTATTTTTTTAATTAATCATTTTACGAATTACAAAAATAAGTTTTAAAAACTTGAATATTTGAATTGCATTAGAAATTTTATTTAGGGCAATTTTTATGCTAATTATTGATTTTAGATTTGTGATGATTTTTAAAATTTAATGAAATTGCTTTTGCATCAACTACTCCCTAGCCCAGACAGCAACGGTAGCTTTGTGCACAAAAAAACTATTTTTTCTTAGCCAAAAAGAGCGACCAACGGAAGCTCCTTTTTGGCTTTAGAAAAAAAGTTTTTTTGAAACAAACTACAAGTGAATGGCTGGAGTTGGCTTCTGAAAAAAATATTACGTCAGCATACCGCCATCTACGTTGAGCACTTGGCCTGTAATGTAAGTACTTAATTCTGAGGCTAAAAACACGCAAGCATTGGCAACATCTTCTGGCGATCCTCCTCTTTTGAGCGGAATGCCTTCGCGCCAACCTTTTACGACATCTTCGTTGAGTTTGGCGGTCATTTCGGTTTCAATGAAACCCGGCGCAATGGCGTTGCAACGGATGTTGCGCGAACCAAGCTCGAGTGCTACTGATTTTGTGAAACCAATCACGCCCGCTTTGGACGCTGCATAATTCGTTTGTCCGGCATTTCCTTTCACGCCCACCACCGAACTCATGTTGATGATGGAACCTTGACGGTTTTTGAGCATGGTTTTTTGCACAGCTTTGGTCATGTTGAACACCGATTTCAGGTTGACTTCAATGACTTGATCAAAATCTTGTTCGGAAATGCGCATCAACAGATTGTCTTTGGTGATGCCCGCATTGTTGACTAAAATATCGATGTTTCCAAAATCTACAAGTACGTCTTCAATCAATTTTTGGGCTTCGTTGAAATCGGCAGCATTCGATTGATAACCTTTTGCTTTCACACCAAAGGCAGTTAATTCTGCTTCCAATTCTTGTGCGGCACTGGCAGAAGCGCTGTAAGTGAATGCAACTTGCGCACCGTGTTCGGCAAAAACTTTAGCTACTCCCCTACCAATTCCTCTGCTCGCACCTGTGATGATGGCTACTTTTCCTTCTAGTAATTTCATAAGTAAATATTTATTGTTTTTATTGGTCTTATTTTATCCTCTTGTTTTTGATTTGAATTTATATTTTAAAAACTTTTTGTTGCGTAATCACAATAAAATAATAAGTTTTAATTTATTGATTATAATGCTTTTATGTAAAATTTTTCTTTTAAATAATTTAAATGAATCGCAAAGAAAACCAACGCTTGATTTAAAAATTGTTTGATTTTTTTGAATTTTCAAATATAGGAATATTTGATAGTTATAAAAAAAACTGTCAAGCGTTAAACCTTTCTAAAAGTTAACTGTCTTTTTGGACAATTAAACCAACTTAACCATGACAAAAAAACTTTTAACACTCGTTTTTGTTTCACTTTTATTTGCTTCTTGCAGTAAAGATGAGGCAGTTTATGAACCCATTCCAGAATTCACTGCTGTGGAAGAAATGTTTGGCGAATCGATCGATTTGGAAAATCTACAAAATTATGCCAATCAAAGTGTTCCTTTTTACATTACCAAAGACAATGCTTTTGGAAATCAAATCACAGATAAAGGCGCTACTTTAGGTCGAATTTTGTTTTATGATAAAAATTTGTCTTCGAACAACACCATTTCGTGTGCGAGTTGTCATCAACAAGCCTTAGCATTTAGCGATTCGGATGTGGCAAGTGTGGGAGTGAACGGCGCCACGGGAAGACATTCGATGCGTTTGGTCAATGCTAGATTTGGTGCTGAAGCTAAATTCTTTTGGGATGAACGCGCTGCAAATTTAGAAACTCAAACCACAATGCCCATCAAAGACCATGGCGAAATGGGTTTTAGTGGCGAAAATGGCGACCCTAATTTTAATGCGTTGATTTTAAAACTGAGTCAACTTGACTATTACAAAGAGCTTTTTACATTCGTTTATGGTTCGGAAGAAATCACAGAAAGTAAAATGCAATTGGCGTTGGCACAATTTATCAGAAGTATTCAATCTTTTGATAGTAAATACGATATAGGAAGAGCAACGGCTGCAAACGATGGGCAACCCTTTACGAATTTTACGGCACAAGAAAATCAAGGAAAAAATTTGTTTTTGAGTCCGCCGCAATTTAATCAAAACAGTGTTCGTGTGGGTGGTGGTTTGGGTTGTGGTGGTTGCCACAGAGCGCCCGAATTTGACATTGACCCAAATTCAAGAAGCAATGGAATCGGTGGCTCGATTAACGGTGGCGCAGATTTTACCAACACACGATCGCCATCATTGAGAAATATAGCCGATCTGAATGGCAATCCGAACGGACCGATGATGCATACGGGAGTGATTGCCACTTTGCAAGCAAGCATCGGACATTATGGAAATTTAACTGCAGCAGCCATGAACAATCCCAATTTAGACCCAAGATTGAAACCTAACGGCGTTGGGCAACAATTGAATTTGAATGCAAATGAAGTGAACGCTGTAATTGCTTTTCTGAAAACCCTTTCAGGAACAGATGTTTACACCAATGAAAAATGGAGCAATCCTTTTGAATAAGAAACATTTGAAACCAAAAAATCCCGCGAGTTGCGGGATTTTTTGGTTTTATGTTGCAAAGGGAATTAACCCATTACTTCTTTCACTTTTTTGCCAATTTCTGCTGGCGAATCCACCACATGGATGCCACAAGCTCTCATGATGCTTTTCTTAGCTTCTGCTGTATCGTCAGAGCCGCCAACAATCGCACCTGCGTGACCCATCGTTCTTCCTTTTGGAGCTGTTTCGCCTGCGATAAAACCAATCACTGGTTTGCGGTTGCCATCTGCTTGAATCCATCTTGCAGCATCAGCTTCCAATTGTCCACCAATTTCACCAATCATGATGATGGCGTGTGTTTCTGGGTCGTTCATTAATAATTCAACCGCTTCTTTGGTTGTTGTTCCAATGATTGGATCGCCACCAATTCCAATAGCGGTGGTAATACCTAAACCTTGTTTTACAACTTGATCAGCAGCTTCATACGTTAAAGTTCCTGATTTAGAAACAATACCAACATTTCCTTTTTTGAACACAAAACCTGGCATGATGCCAACTTTGGCTTCTTCTGGTGTGATGACGCCTGGGCAGTTCGGACCTACCAAACGGCAATCTTTTCCTTGAATAAAATCGTAAGCTTTGATCATATCAGCCACAGGAATTCCTTCGGTAATTGTGATAATAACTTTAATACCCGCATCGGCAGCTTCCATAATAGCGTCGGCAGCAAAAGCTGGTGGTACAAAAATAATGGTTGTATCAGCGCCCGCTTGTTCTACAGCTTCTTTTACTGTATTAAAAACTGGACGGTCTAAATGCGTTGAACCACCTTTTCCGGGAGTTACACCGCCTACAACGTTGGTTCCGTATTCAATCATTTGCGAAGCGTGAAAAGTTCCTTCGCTTCCTGTAAACCCTTGAACGATTATTTTTGAATTTTTATTAACAAGTACACTCATGATGTGGTATTTTTTAAATGATTTCTAAAAATGTTGTGCAAAAGTAGTTTTTTGTTGATTAAAAATAAAGAAAAACTCAAATTTTATGGTGATTGTTTACGCAACTTTAATGTATGATCTGGTTTGTAATAAATCCATTGAAATTTGGTGTTGGGAAATTGGCTTTCAAATCTTTTTTCAAAAACTCGATACGCTCTTTCTTCTGGATAAATTGGCACTTTTAGGGTTGCCAAAGCCCATTTGTTGATAAAAATAGCGGATTGATTGGGGCAAAATCCATATTTGTTGGTTTTCGAAATATGGCTCGAAAGTGCTTTCGTTTCGTTGCTTTCGTCAAAACAAACACAAATGTTGGTGTTTTTTCCTGAATATAAACCAAAAGATAAATAGTGTTCCCAATACCCGAATAAATTAGATAATGGTAAGATGAACAACAAAACAATCATTAATCCAACGAATTTGTTTTTTAAAAATGAAAACGAAACCTGATATTCGAAAGTGTCTTTCAGTAAAAAAATCAAGTAGAAAATCATCATCAAATTCCACGGCCAAACCACTTCATTGTAGTTCACGCCCAACGGACTCAAGATGTATAAAATAAATAAATGCATGACAATCAATCCGATGATGGGCATTCTCTTGTTTTTTAGCACTAAAAGTAAAATTCCTAAAGTAGTTTCAATGATAGGAATCGAATAGCCAAAATAGAACAAGAAATCGTTGGTTTTCCAATATTGCTGAATGCCAAAAATGCGTTTCAAAATCAAATTGCCCCAATTGGATTCCAAAAAACCAAGATTGAATTTTTGTAAACCACTAAAAATATAGGTACTGCAAAGCAAAAGTAAAATAAGCTTTTTGAAATCAACAGCATTGCCATAAAACACAAAGAAAATGGTGGTCAACAAAAACTGATATTCCCAAGGTTGCCACCGATTTTGATCCAAGAGTAATTGCGCTAATTCAATGAAAATGAATAAAAAAAATAAAATTCTGTTGGGTTTCAAAAAAAACAAACCACCCAAAAAAAACATGGAACCACCGAACAAAAAATAAGAAAATTCGGGTTTTGTTGTCCATTCAAAAAAAGGGATGGTAGGCAAAATTCTTTCAGGCATCCAAACTTTCCAACTGATGATTTTTATCAAAAACCAACAAAAAATCATTGTTTTAAAAAACAAAATGTTGGTGATTTTTTTCTGTTGGAAAGCTTGAACCATGAAATTTATTTGATTTTTTCTAAAATTTCAGGAATTTTATTGATGTAAGCCAATTGTTTTAATTTTTCTCTCGATTCGATGGCAGGAGTTCCGTAATACGATTTTCCACCTTCTAAATCTTTGCTGACTCCGCTTTGCGCCATAATTTCAGCTTTTTTCTTAATCGTAATGCCGCTTCTCATGCCGACTTGTCCCCAGATGGTGACTTCATCTTCAATGACCACACAACCTGCAATGCCCGTTTGTGCTGCAATCAAACATTTTTTTCCGACAATGGTGTCGTGACCAATGTGCACTTGATTGTCAATTTTAGAACCTGCGCCAATCGTTGTATCGCCAGTTACGCCTTTATCGATGGTACAAGCAGCACCAATTTCAACGTGGTCTTCGATCACCACACGACCGCATGAAACCAATGGATCAAAGCCCTCGGGACGTTTTTTATAATAAAAAGCATTCGCACCCAAAATAGCTCCTGCATGAATGATTACGTTGTCGCCAATCACGGTGTGGTCGTATAAAACAACATTCGGATGAAGGATGCAATTTTTACCAATTTGGACATGGTTTCCAATAAAAACATTGGGCTGAATGATGGTGCCCTCGCCTATTTTTGCAGATTTAGATGGGGAAATTGGTGCTGCTTCAAAAGGACGAAAATGTTTGGACAGTTTGTTAAAATCTCTGAATGGATCGTCAGAAATAAGCAAAGCTTTTCCTTCTGGGCAATCCACTTCTTTGTTGATCAAGACAATGGTAGCGGCAGATTGAAGTGCTTTGTCATAATATTTTGGATGGTCCACAAAAACAATGTCGCCAGGAGTCACCACGTGGATTTCGTTCATTCCTTCAACAGGAAAATTTGCCTCTCCAATAAACTTGCAGTCAATAATTTGAGCAATTTCTTCGAGGCGGTAAGTTTTATTAAATTTCATTTTATTTTGTAATTAATTTTGTGATTAAAAACCTGATTTTAATGTTATAAAGCGAATAAAATGTTTAAATTTTTCATCACTTTGACTGAATACTAACTAATTTATCAAATTGTATTCTTTTTTGTGAATCATCTAAAGACAATTTATATAATTCTTTCGACTGAATACATTCTAGAACTTTTTTATATAAATAAGCCT
>JBEILV010000108.1:0-9910 GCA_040379105.1 Flavobacterium sp. | reverse complement strand
TGTTGAACGAACTACTTTTTATTTTTTAAAGAAGAAGATGCCAAAAATTAAGTCAAAGACAATAATTTATAAGAATCTCATATTTTTAAAGGAATAATTATGCATATCAAAAAAAATATTGAAAATAATTAAAGGATTCTATTTTATATATTTGCTAAATTAATATATTTATGCAAAATTAAAATAGATGAACATTCAAGCATGTCCAAAATGTCAAAATGAAGAGATCGTCAAAAGCGGTGTAATCAACCATAAACAAAGGTATTTGTGTAAAAAATGTAACTATTATTTCACAGTCAATAAGCTCGGAAAAAAGATCGATGATTATTATGTCACTAAAGCCCTTCAACTCTATTTGGAAGGGATTAGTTATCGTGAAATAGAACGTATTATCGGCGTTTCACACGTCACGGTAAGCAATTGGGTCAAGGCATATAAAGTAAAAAAACCAAGCCAGACCGATTATCATCCAACTTACAAGATTTTTAATCATTTGGAATTGGTTGAATATTTAAAAAACAAGCAAAATCTGTCGGGTGCAGGCATGATTATTACCGAGTTAGGTGATAAGTTTATGTTGATTAAATGGGAAAGATTTAAAGAATAAGTATAGTAGTTTACAGTTGTATATAAGTAAATTTTTTTCATTAACAAAAGTTTAGAATTTGGCTGAGCAATTAACCAACTAAACTTTCAACCAAATGAAGAAAATTACAATTTTATGTATGTTTTTTTTAACATTACAATTGTTTTCGCAAGGTGCTCAAGATTATGGGAGCGGCTTAAAAATCAATATCAATCCTGAAGGAACAAAATCCATTCGGTTTATTCTTTGGAATCAAATTTGGGCGAGGTCATCAGACATGAATCCAGGCACCATGATTGGGGGCGAACCTGCCACAAAACAAGAAGATATTGGCTTGAGACGAATCAGGCTTTTGGCGTATGCGCAAATTTCTCCTCGCTACATGATTGTTACACACATCGGGATCAACAATCAAACTTTTATCAATGGCGGTGCGTCTGGGAGTGCAGGCACAGGTGGCTATGGTGCTGGAAAAAAACCAGGTTTGTTTTTTCATGATGCGTGGAATGAATACGCCATTGTGCTTCCAGAAAAAGATAAAAAATTTAGTATGACGATGGGTGGAGGCTTGCATTACTATATGGGCTTATCCAGAATGACGATGTCGTCAACATTAAATTATATGACCATCGATGCACCTATTTTCAATTGGCCATTGATTGAAAATTCAGATCAGTTTGCGCGCCAAATTGGGCTTTTCGCCAAAGGAAAATACGATAGATTGGAATACAGAGTCAGTATCAACAAACCGTTTGCTACAAACGTAGCCCCAACTGATGTTCCAACCGCTGATGTTGCGCGCGCTGTTGACAATAGTAATAATGCAAAATGGTCAAAAGCGGGTTATTTTGAATATCAATTTTTCGACATCGAATCCAATTTTTTACCTTTTAAAGTAGGAAGCTATTTAGGTACTAAAAAAATGTTCAATTTAGGGGCAGGATTTTACACAGCTCCAAGTGCTACCCAAACTTCAGTCGGTGGAAATATTGAAAAACATGCGATTAATTTATTTTCTGCCGATGCATTTTTAGACTTACCCATTGGCGATCCTGCTAAGAAAATGGCGGTAACTGCTTACAGTGTTTTTTATAATTATGATTTTGGCCCTAATTATTTGAGAAATATCGGAATAATGAACGAAGGTGTGGTAGATCCAAGTTTCACAGGAAATGGTTCTTTGGCAGGCCCTGGAAATTTGCAACCTATGATTGGAACTGGGAATATTTTCTACACACAAGCAGGAATTTTATTGCCAAATGCCAATGAAAAACCAAAAGTAAGAATTCAACCTTTTGCGGCTTATACTTATAAAAATTTCGAAGCCCTTGAAAAAGCCAGTAATCAATTTGATATTGGATCTAATTTCTTCCTAGATGGTCATCATGCCAAAATTACGGCACAATATTCAACCAGACCTGTTTACACAACCCCCGACAATATTGACAAATATTTGGGCGAGTTTTTAATTCAACTACAAATCTATTTATAAACTAAACTAAAAATTAAAAAAATGAGTCAAGAAAAAGCAACAGCTTATTGGAAGGAAAACATCAGATATGTGTTTATACTTCTCGCCATTTGGTTTGCCGTTTCCTACGGTGCCGGAATTTTATTTGTGGAACAACTGAACCAAATCAAATTAGGTGGTTTTCCACTCGGATTTTGGTTTGCACAACAAGGTTCAATCTATGCCTTTGTTGTCATCATTTTTGTATATGTGCGTTTGATGAACAAACTAGACAAAAAATATGGTTTTGACGAATAATAGCGAATTACGAATTACAAATTATTAATAATTAATACTTTAAAGAAATGACTTTACAACTTTGGACATATATAATAGTAGGACTCACATTTGCAATTTATATCGGCATTGCCATTTGGTCTCGTGCGGGTTCTACAAAAGAGTTTTACGTAGCTGGCGGTGGTGTTTCGCCATTGGCAAATGGGATGGCAACAGCAGCCGATTGGATGTCAGCAGCTTCTTTTTTATCCATGGCGGGTTTAATTGCTTTTGATGGTTATGATGGGGCGGTTTATTTAATGGGCTGGACGGGCGGCTATGTACTTTTGGCATTATTGCTTGCGCCGTATTTAAGGAAGTTTGGAAAATTTACCGTGCCTGATTTTATTGGCGACAGATATTATTCTAATACTGCAAGAACGGTAGCCGTATTTTGTGCCTTGATTGTTTCCTTTACTTATGTGGCGGGACAAATGCGTGGAGTAGGGCTTGTTTTCTCAAAATTCCTAGAAGTTGAAATTAATACAGGTGTTATTTTCGGGATGATTATAGTGCTTTTTTATGCTGTCTTGGGTGGCATGAAAGGAATTACTTACACGCAAGTAGCACAATATTGTGTGTTGATTTTCGCTTTTATGGTACCTGCTATTTTCATTTCAATTCAAATGACGGGTAATCCAATTCCTCAATTGGGAATGGGGGGAACAACAGTTGATGGTTCTGGTACCTATTTGTTGGACAAATTAAATGGATTGCAATCAGAATTAGGTTTTAATGAATATACCAATGGCTCTAAATCAATGATAGATGTCATTGCGATTACTTTAGCTTTAATGGTAGGTACCGCTGGTTTGCCGCACGTAATTGTTCGCTTTTTCACTGTGAAAAAAGTGAAAGATGCCAGAAAATCTGCGGGTTACGCATTATTACTGATCGCAATTCTTTATACAACAGCTCCAGCAGTAGCAGTTTTTGCTAAAACAAATTTAATTGAAACAGTAAGTAATAAAGATTATGATCAAATGCCAGCTTGGTTCTCAAGATGGGAAAAAACAGGTTTGTTGACTTTTGATGACAAAAATGGCGATGGTAAAATTCAATATGTGGCTGACAAAGCTACCAATGAACTCACGGTTGACAAGGATATTATGGTTTTAGCAAATCCAGAAATTGCAAATTTACCTAACTGGGTCATTGCATTGGTTGCTGCAGGTGCTTTGGCGGCAGCATTGTCAACAGCGGCTGGTTTGTTGTTGGTAATTTCATCTTCAGTTTCTCACGATTTGATTAAAAAAATGATCAAACCAAATATTTCTGAAAAAGGAGAACTTTGGGCTGCCAGAGGATCAGCGTTTGTAGCTGTTATTGTAGCGGGTTATTTTGGTATCAATCCACCCGATTTCGTAGCAGCCGTTGTTGCCCTAGCGTTTGGTTTGGCAGCTGCTTCTTTCTTCCCAGCCATTATTTTGGGTATTTTTTATAAGAAAATGAACAAAGAAGGTGCTATTTCGGGAATGATTGTAGGGATGGCTTTAATGATTTTCTATATGTTGAAATTCAAATTTGGAATTTTTGATGGAGGTAAAGAAGCAATTGAATCTCTTAAAGCAGATTTATGGTTTGGCATATCGCCAGAAGGTTTTGGTACAATTGCTATGTTGGCCAACTTTGCCGTTGCTCTCATCGTCAATATGTTTACACCTGAACCACCGCAAGAAGTGCAAGAAATTGTAGAAAATATCAGAATCCCGTCTGGTGCTGGCGAAGCAACAGGACATTAATATGGGTTTTTAAATATTATTCAAATTCTGTTGCAATCTTTTTTGTAACAGAATTTGATTTTTAATAAATTCACAAAAAATTATAGCCATTATGAAGCGTCGTCACGAACAGAAATTTGTCATCATCAGTTTGATTTTACTTTTCTTACTGAATATGCCTTTGTTGTTGCTTTTCGATTCGGCGGCTTCTTTTTTCGGAATTCCGATCATTTACATTTATATCTTTTCGATCTGGTTGTTGGCTTCTATTTTATCATGGTTAATCTTGAAAAAATATGTTGAGTAGTGCAATTTTGCTTTTAATTTTATTGGTTTATTTGTTGTTTCTTTTTGGAGTGGCGCATTGGGCGGAGAAAAAAAGAAATTCCAAATGGGTCAACAATCCTTATATCTACTCGCTTTCGTTAGCGGTTTATTGCTCTGCTTGGACTTATTACGGAAGCATTGGAGTGGCAGCAGAAAGCGGATTGAGCTATCTCACGATTTATCTTGGTCCTGTCATCATCATTCCGGCTTGGATCATTTTACTTAAAAAAGTCATCCGAATTTCACGGGTAAACAACATTTCGAGCATTGCCGATTTTATTTCATTGCGCTATGGCAACAGTCGTTTTCTTGGGGCTTTCGTCACAATTTTGATTGTTTTAGGTATTTTGCCTTACATTTCTTTGCAATTGAAAGCCATTGCCGAAACTTTTCACTTGATTACGAATACACAAACGAACGCCAATTTTCTGCTCGATACTACAACCTACGTTGCCATTGCATTGGCCATTTTTGCTTCGTTCTACGGCACGCGTTATGTAGATGCTTCCGAAAAAAGAAAAGGCATCGTTACCGCCATTGCGCTCGAATCTGTCATTAAGTTGTTCTTTTTTATATTGGTGGGCATTTATGTCACTTTTTTTGTTTTCGATGGTTTTGATGCCATTTATGCGCAGGCCTCGCAGTTGCCAGATTTTGAGAAAAAGAATACCATCGGCGGACTCGCAGAAGCCATCAACTGGTTCTTTTTGTGTATGTTGTCTATTTTTGCCATTTTCCTTTTGCCTCGACAGTTTCATTTGTCAGTAGTTGAAAACAACCGTGAAAATCATCTTCAAACCGCTGTTTGGTTGTTTCCATTGTATTTGTTGTTGTTCAACTTTTTTGTGTATCCCATTGCTTGGGGCGGCAATATTTTGTTTGAAAACCAAACGGTCAATCCCGACACGTATTCGCTTTTGATTCCGATGCTTTTCAATCAGAAAACAATCACGGTTTTGGTGTTTTTGGGTGGTTTTTCCGCAGCCATTTCCATGATTGTTGTGGCAACGATTTCGCTTTCGATCATGGTCAGCAACAATCTCTTGATTCCTTATGGATTTATTCGCTCTTTCAACAGCAAAGCGGAGGTTTTGAACTCGAAAAGTATTGTCAATATTCGAAAAATCAGCATTTTCATCTTGATTATTTTTGCGTTTATTGTGTATAGATTGATTGCTTTCGACTATTCGCTTGTGTCGATTGGCTTGGTTTCTTTCGTCATCATTGCCCAATTGGCACCTTCGTTTTTCGGTGCTTTGTTTTGGAAAAGAGGTTCGCTCAAAGGCACGATTGCGGGTTTAACCATCGGATTTTCAATCGTTGCTTACACATTGTTGATTCCTTATATTTTAGGAAGTGCCAATGCTGACAATGTTTGGATTCAAGAAGGTCTTTTTTCAAATCAGCTTTTGAAGCCTTTTGCGCTTTTCGGGTTGGATTTTTTAGACCCGATTCCGCATGCTTTGTTTTGGAGTTTGACGTTCAATTTGTTTTTCTACGCTGCCATTTCTGTGAGTTTCAAAGGCAATTACCGCGAGCGAAACTATGCCGAAATGTATGTCGAAATCAGTCAATATATTACCAATCATGAAGATGCATTTGTCTGGAAAGGAACGGCTTACATCGAAGATATTAAGAAAGTGCTGGAACGATTTTTAGGCGTTGAAAAAACCAAAAGAGCCATGACAATTTTCAATGTGAAGTATAAAATCCCAGCCGACACAACGATGGCCGACGCAAGATTCATCAAATTTGCTGAAAACTTATTGACGGGTCACATCGGCACTGCATCAGCCAAAATTTTGATTGCGGGCGTAACGAAAGAGGAAAAAATCAGTTTGCCCGAGGTTTTGAAAATTTTAGAAGAATCAAAAGAAAATTTGTTGATTAACAAGAAGTTGGTCGAATCTTCAAACGAATTGAAAAAGATTTCGGCACAGTTGCAAATTGCGAACCAACGTTTGATTGAAAAAGACCTTCAAAAAGACGAATTTTTAGACACAGTAACGCATGAATTGAGAACTCCCATCACAGCCATTAGAGCGTCAAGCGAAATTTTGTTTGAAGATGAAGATATTCCTGTAGAAATCAGACAACAGTTTTTAAACACCATTATTTCAGAATCAGACCGATTGAACCGTTTGATCGACAAGATTTTAGATTTAGAAAAATACGAATCTGGAAAGCAAATCATTCATATTGAAAAGCACAATATTTTTGAAACCATCGAAAATTCGCTTGCGCCATTGCATCAATTGATTTCAAATCAAAAGATTTTCTTGGACTTTAAAAAAGAAAGAAAACCACTTTTTTGGGATTATGACGAAGAAAAAATCATTCAAGTGATCACGAATTTGGTTTCTAATGCGATTAAATTTTGCAATGAAAATGCGGGTTACATACAAATTCAAGCCAAAAGTCAACCGAAGTTTTTACAAGTAGATGTTTTTAACAATGGCAAAAATATTCCGAACAATGATGTGGAAGCCATTTTTGATAAGTTTTACCAATCGAGCAATCAAAACATCAAAAAACCGATTGGCAGCGGACTGGGACTGGCTATTTGCAAACAAATTGCGGAAGCGCATGGCGGCGAAATTAGTGTAGAAAACCTAGCGGATGGAGTAGTGTTTAGTTTTTCGATTCCGAAAATCGACGTTTCAATAGATGAAAATTAAAAAATATACGAAATGAAAAAGATACTCATTGTTGACGACGAACCTAATATTGTAATGACACTAGAATATACATTCAAAAAAAGCGGTTTCAAGGTTTTTATTGCAAGAGATGGCGAAGAAGCCATTGAATTGTTTAAAAACGAAATTCCAGATTGTATTATTTTGGATGTGATGATGCCCAAAGTGGACGGCTATGCCACTTTAGAAATCATCAAAAACGACCCGAAATTAGCAGATTGCAAAGTGATTTTTCTTTCTGCTAAAAACAAATTGTCCGATGTAGAAAAAGGACTCAACCTAGGCGCCGACGCCTATATGACCAAACCCTTTTCGATGAAAAAACTTACAGAAAAGGTCAACGAATTACTTAGTATTTAAAGAAATGAATTACCAAGATTTTTATAAAAAGAGCCTCAACGAACCAGAAAAATTCTGGGAACAAGAAAGTCAAAAAATTGAATGGCTCACGAAACCAAAATCCATTTTGTCGATAGATAAAAATGGCTATCCTGTTTGGTTTGCCGATGGAAAACTCAATTTGTGTTATCTCGCTGTTGACAAACATATAGAAGACGGTTTTGGAACACAAACCGCCATTATTTACGATTCGCCAGTGACGCAAACCATCAAAAAATATACTTTTGAAGAAGTGCAAAAGCAAGTAGCGCAATTGGCGGGCGGACTTCAATCTTTAGGACTCAAAAAGGGCGACACCGCCGTGATTTACATGCCGATGATTCCCGAAGCTGTTTTTTCGATGTTGGCTTGCGCCAGAATTGGTGTCACTCATTCGGTGGTTTTCGGTGGATTTGCACCCCACGAACTCGCCATCAGAATTGACCATTGCCAACCGAAAGTGATTTTGACGGCATCGTCGGGCATTGAAGTGGATCGATTGATTGCCTACAAACCTTTGGTGGACAAAGCCATTGAACTTTGCATATTCAAACCCAAAAAAGTAGTGGTTTTGAATCGAAAATTGGGCGCAAAAGTGCCTTTCAAAAAATATGATATAGATTATGATGCGTTGGTATATGGTTCAGAATATGTGCCTTGTGTAGCGGTCAACGCCACGCATCCGAGTTATATTTTATACACTTCGGGCACCACGGGAACTCCAAAAGGCATTGTGCGCGACACGGGCGGTTATGCCACGGCGTTGCGTTTTTCGATGGAATATATTTATAATGCCAAACCCGGTGAAGTTTTTTGGGCCGCTTCCGATGTGAGTTGGGTGGTTGGACACAGTTACATCGTTTATGGCCCTTTGATCAATCGAAATACTACGGTTATTTTTGAAGGAAAACCCATCAAAACTCCCGATGCTTCCACTTTTTGGCGTGTAATTTCGGAACACAAAGTAGCCACAATGTTCACGGCGCCCACCGCCATTCGAGCCATTAAAAAAGAAGATCCAGAGGGCGATTTTATCAAACAATTTGATTTGTCGTGTTTAAAAACACAGTTTTTGGCAGGCGAACGTTGCGATGTTGCCACTTTGGAATGGTATCAAAAACACATTCCAATTCCTACGATCGATCATTGGTGGCAAACAGAATCAGGTTGGCCCATGATTGCGAACATGATGGGAGTAGAAATGATGCCGATTGTGCCGGGTGCTGCAGGAAAAGCTGTTTCAGGCTATGATATTCGGATTTTCGATGAAACCGGACAAGAATTAGGCCCAAATCAAGAAGGATATGTGGTGATCAAATTGCCATTGCCGCCGGGCACTTTGACGGATTTATGGAAAGACAACGAACGATTCAAAGCGGGCTATTTGAATAGATTTCCGGGCTATTATTTTTCTGGCGATGGAGGTTACAAAAATGAATCAGATTATATATTCATTACAGGACGTGTGGACGATGTGATCAATGTGGCGGGACATCGCTTGTCCACGGCAGAAATGGAAGAGATTGTTTCTTCGCACCAATCTGTGGCAGAATGTGCGGTGGTGGGTATTGACGATGCGCTGAAAGGTCAAATTCCGTTGGCTTTTGTGGTGACAAAAACGGCCGATAAAATGGAGTCTTTTCAGTTGGAACACGAAATTGTACATTTGGTGAGAGAACAATTTGGTGCGGTGGCAAGTTTTAAAAATGTGGTTGTAGTGCAACGATTGCCCAAAACCCGTTCGGGAAAAATTTTGAGAAAACTATTGCGACAAATTGCTGACGGATCAGATTTTCAAATTCCATCCACGATTGACGATGTTGCGATTGTGGACGAAATTAGGACTGTTTTGGAACTAGCGAAAGTGGGTTCGTTTCGATAATATTAGTTGGGAATTGAAATCCAACCCCGAAGGGGTGACATTTTTATAAAAATGGAATTAACGACCAACCCAACCCCGAAGGGGTGATATTTTTATAAAAAACGTAAAAAACAACCAACCTAACCCCGAAGGGGTGACATTATTATAAAAATGGAAATAAAATCCAACCCAACCCCGAAGGGGTGACATTATTATAAAAAACGGAAAAAAGAACCAACCCAACCCCGAAGGGGTGACATTTTTATAAAAAAATGGGAAAAACGACCAACTCAACCCCGAAGGGGTGAAATTATTATAGAAATAGAATTAACCACCAATCCAACCCCGAAGGGGTGACATTATTATAAAAAACGGAAAAAAGAACCAACAAAACCCCGAAGGGGTGACATGATTATAGAAAATAGAAATAATATCTAACCAACCCCGAAGGGGTGACATTTTTATAAAAAACGGAAAAAACAACCAACCCAACCCCGAAGGGGTAACATTATTATAGAATCGATGTAATTAAAAATTAATCCAACCCCGAAGGGG
>JBEILV010000107.1:0-10000 GCA_040379105.1 Flavobacterium sp. | reverse complement strand
GCTAGAATTGCTTTTAATGTCTGTGTATTTATTGTCCTACTCAATATGAATTTTCTTGGTGATGTAGCCTTACCATAATTTACATACATCCCATTAAATTTAAAATCAAGATAAATTTCATTTAATGTATTGGGGATTTTGATTTCATCGGAATTAAGAGAATCTATTACGCTTACTATTAATCTTTCTTTTGAGGATCTTGCTAGATCATATTTATGGTTGTAGTTATCATTCTCTAGAAAAACGTGTTTATTATCTTGATTCGTTTTATTGTAACCACTACATGCAATCAAAGTCACAACAAAGATTAAATTAAGATACTTTTTCACTGCTGACCGACTAAATTTTCAAAAATATTTATATCTATTTAATTTGCAAGCGGTTATGTTTGCTTTTATTAATAGATGGTCTGTTTTCAAAATAACAGGTTGACAATAACTTATATTAATTTCTTCGGATACCTACCTGAATAAAATTGATTTTGAGTGCTTAAATTTGTGATTTTTTTCAAACTTTTTATTTTAGTCGGTCGGTAGTGATACTTTTTCATAATTAAATTTTAGTTAGTCTAAATAAACAGGCTTATTGCCACTAGAATTCTCAATCACTCCTTGACTCAGTTGAATGCGTTCATGCAAATTTAAATGGTTGTACGTGGTCAAACTAATTTCTTTGTTCAAATCTGAAATCATGTTGACGTTTTTATAAAACTTACGCAATCAATGACGCACTGTCAAAGAATACTGTGCGTAACAGGATTTCAAATGGTTGTAGATTGTCAAACTAATTTCTTTGTTTTGATTTGAGCTGGGTGGCGTAAAGTAGCGAGACTTCGTAGTGGGTTTACAAAATCTTCCAACTTGGATTAATAACAGTTTTTTTACATCCTTCTATTTTTTGAATCAGTATGCTGTCGTTAATTTGATTTTTTTTAAGCTCTTCTTTCAAAATCCCTTCAACTTTTATTGATTTTTCAAGTTCTGAGCTTTTCCATTTTTTAACCCCGTCAATAAAATATATATTATCATCATTAGTTACCACCACTGCGCCAGATTTTGAATTAGCAGTAATCCCTTTGATTTTATTTTATCTTCGTGCATAACTTTACAAGTACTTAAAATAATTTAGAGATGTATCTTTTTAGATTATTGTTAATTATTAAATGAAATAGTTATTTAATCTTTTAAATTAACGTTAAATTAAGCATGGATAACGTAATGATGTCAATTACAATTAAATAATAAGCTTATCTTACCGCCTTGAATTAATTTGTAATTTCTTTCGCTGGGATTTTATTTTTTAGATTCTCATGAAAAGAACAGCAATCAACCAAAAAAACAACCTATTTTCGCTTATCCTAAATACCATCCCACCATGCGAATAGACCCAATTGACAAATTTTTAATTTTCCCACGTCATAGGTTCATTAACAATTCTACTATAAGCGGTATTTTGCTTTTTGCTTCTGCGGTTGTAGCCTTAATCCTTGCCAATTCGCCATGGCAAGAAGCTTACCACCACTTTTGGGAACATACTTTTTCTATTGGCTATGACACTTTTGTTGTTTCAAAATCAGTTCATCATTGGATTAACGATGGTTTGATGGCGATTTTCTTTTTCGTCATTGGTCTCGAACTCAAAAGAGAAATCATTGCGGGTTCACTGTCAAAACCAAAAGATGCAGTGTTGCCCATCTTTGCCGCACTCGGTGGAATGGCGTTTCCGGCCTTACTTTATTTATCTGTCAACACCTCCGGCGATAGTTTTTCAGGTTGGGGAATTCCGATGGCAACCGACATTGCCTTTGCATTGGGAATTCTGTATATGCTCGGCGACAAAATCCCTATTTCTTTGAAAGTTTTTCTTACAGCTCTTGCTGTTGCCGACGACTTAGGCGCTGTGCTCGTGATTGCATTTTTCTATACTTCCGAAATCTCAACGCAAAGTCTTATTATTGGAGGTCAGTTTTTAGCAGTGTTGATTGTTGCTAACATGATTGGCATTCGAAATATTGTTTTTTACGGATGTGTTGGATTTGGACTTTGGTTGGCATTTTTGCTTTCGGGCGTTCATGCAACGATTGCGGGCGTTATTGCGGCCTTAACGATTCCTGCCAATGTGAAAATACAAGACAAACAATTTGTTTCAAAATTGAATCAATTGACCAACGATTTCGAAAACAGCACTCCCAACAATGTCAGTCTTTTGACACATGATCAAGTGGAGATTGTTGAAAAAATTAGGTTCTATTCCAGAGCTGCTTTAACACCGCTTCAACGACTCGAGCATGCCATGCAACCCGTTGTGGCGTTTGTCATCATGCCCATCTTTGCAATTGCTAATGCGGGCATTACTTTCTCGGGTAGCTTTACCGATAATATGTTTAGTAACGTAAGTTTAGGGGTTATTTTAGGACTAGTTTTGGGCAAATTCATTGGAATTGTTACCGTCACGAAATTATTAATCAAACTCAAACTTGCCGAACTTCCTCTCGGACTCAATTGGCGACATATTTATGGAGTTGCCCTTCTTGCTGGAGTTGGATTTACGATGTCTTTGTTTGTAACAGATTTGGCTTTTGATGATCCGACACATATTATTCAAGCTAAAATCGGTATTTTTATAGCGTCTGTCATCAGTGGTGTAAGTGGTTTTTTATTATTGAGAAAAACTTAATAAAAATCTTGCGGATAGTTAGAAATTCTTTTTTTAATTTTTCAAGAATCAATTTTCGAAAAAACAAATTAAAACCTATTTTAAAACTGGAAAGTTCGAAATCATATTTCATTGTTTTGGATAGATATTCCAATAAACAGATACAATCTTTTAAAATGTTAAGTTGATAATATGTTGTAATTAAATAATATTTCAATAAAAAAACAAAAACCAAGAAGATTATAGGAGGAGTAGATTAAATAAGCACAAAGTTGAGCAATTTAATAATTATTACTCAATAGAAAGAATGGAATTAATTAATATTTCTGATTTTAAACTCAAATATCAAAAAGAAGAACACATGATAAAAGGACTTTATGAACCTCATTTACACGTAGAGAATTTAGAAAGATCCATCGATTTTGATAAGAACGTTCTTCAGCTTGAGTTATGTCATTTTGAAGCTGAAAGACAAGTAGTTTTTTTTTGGATAGGCAAACCAAAAGAAGCAATGTTAGGAATTTGGGAAAAACCAAAAAGTGAAATAGGCAAACGGCATTTTGCTTTTAGATGCGAAAAGGAATTTATTTTGACTCAGGCAACAAAATTTTTAAACGATCATGGTCTAAAACCTTACAACTTTTTGAATGATGGCACCGACAAACCAATGGTTTTTGCATGGATGCCAGCTATTGCAATTTATTTCAACGATCCAGATGGACATTATTTGGAATTTATTTCCATTTTAGATGAAGAAGCAAAACCTGAATTAGGTGTCATTTCTTACGATGAATGGATAAATAAAAATAGTTAAATCGATGAATTACAATTATTTAAAATCATTCTTTCGAAAGTGAGTGCTCAGTTTTTTTGCAATTAAGGCAGTAGTTTAATTATTGTTAAACGCAATGAAATTTTCTATTTAAAATAGGTGTTTGCTTATTGCGACAAAAGTGGCTAAAAATTTTTTGAAACTATAAAATGGGAATAGGAAGACGAGAATTTTTAAAATTGACAAGTATTGCATTGGCAGGACTTGTTATCGATCCATTGAAAGCAGTTGCTGTTAATAATAATTTATACGTCAACAAAAAACTAGGCATCATTTTTGAAAAGCCAAACGATTGGGGTTTTGTAGCCGTAAAGGATTTTGGGAAAATTAAAAACGAACAAATCATTGGTGTTCAACTTGATGAAACAGTTGATGAGATTTGGGAAACACTTGGCGACCCCATTTGTATGATCACAAAATACTATCAAGATTTACCTGAACATAAAGGTGTTTTATCTCCAACAATTACACTGAATATTACACCAAAACAAGAACTTGAAAATCTAGGGTTCGAAACTTTTGAAGAACTCATGGAAATGTCTGAAATGGGTGTTTCAAGCCTCTTAAAAGATTTTAAAGTTATAAAAAGATACGATCCCACAATGATTAGTAATTGTAAATTCTATGAGTATGACGCTGAATATTTATTTGAACATATTGAGTTAGACAAACCACTAAAAGTCGAATTAAAAGTTCTAAAAGCAGAACACAATGGCTTTTACTACGATTTTAATTGTCATCAATCATCCGCACAAAATCAAATTGCTAACAAAGAGTTTGAAAAATTCAAAAACTCAATTAAATTATTGTAAATCAATACATTAAATTTTTTAAAAAGCATAAATCCGATGGGAAATACAAAATTGAAACGTCATGCTTTAAACGTTCGATAATCAATTTCATTTAAAGTTAGCATGCAACATTTTACACGAAACGAACTAGTTTTTCAAACTTCCTTATAAATCAATTTTTAATTGAAAATCAGATTTTTAGAATAAAATACTACAAGAATTTCGTGTTTCATGAAATAAAATTTCGAACCATGAATGTTACCTCAATATTAATTTTTAGATTTGTCACAACGATATATTATTATATTTGTGCATCAAACGAAACTAGTATTGTATGGAATATTTAGACTTTGAATTACCCATTAAAGAATTAGAAGACCAACTCGACAAATGCCAAGTCATTGGTCAAGAATCAAATGTAGATGTGACTGCCACTTGCAAACAAATTGAAAAAAGACTTCTCGCCACCAAAAAAGATATTTACAAAAACCTCACTGCTTGGCAGCGTGTGCAACTTTCCAGACATCCCAACCGCCCTTATACGATGGATCACGTGCGTGCATTGTGCGGCGAAACGTTCTTAGAATTGTTTGGCGATCGTAATTTTAAGGATGATAAAGCGATGATTGGCGGTCTCGGAAAAATTGGCGGACAATCTTTTATGATTGTGGGCCAACAAAAAGGCTACAACACCAAAACACGCCAGTTTAGAAATTTCGGAATGGCCAATCCAGAAGGCTACAGAAAAGCACTCCGATTGATGAAAATGGCTGAAAAATTCAATATTCCTGTCGTGACGCTCATTGACACTCCGGGGGCTTATCCAGGTTTAGAAGCAGAAGAACGCGGACAAGGCGAAGCCATCGCAAGAAATATTTTCGAAATGATGCGTTTGAAAGTGCCAATTATAAGTGTCATTGTGGGCGAAGGTGCTTCGGGTGGTGCTTTAGGAATTGGAGTAGGGGATCGGGTTTATATGCTCGAAAATACTTGGTATTCAGTTATTTCGCCCGAATCTTGTTCGTCAATTTTGTGGCGAAGTTGGGAGTTTAAAGAACAAGCCGCCGATGCACTGAAATTGACCTCCTACGATATGAAGAAAAACAAATTGATCGACGAGATTATTCCCGAACCGCTTGGTGGTGCGCATCACGACAGAGCAACGACTTTCCAAACCGTAGAGCAATATATTTTGAAAGGTTTTAATGAACTCAAAAACTTATCAACCGAAGAACTCATTGCACAACGCATGGACAAATACAGTAAAATGGGCGAATTCAAAGAATAAGCCCTAAATTCCAAATATTTAAACTTCCGATCCCGTGATGGGTTCGGATTTTTTTATGGTTATTAACAAAATAAATAAACTTTTCAACATTGTTTGAAGATAACTCATTCAAAATCACAAATCTATTTGACCTAATTTTGTTTCATGGAAAATACCAAAAAAAGCAGCAGTCGTAAGCTGGATTTATCATCAATAATTACATTAGAAAAAGGAAAAATTCCGCCGCAAGCCCTTGAATTAGAGGAAGCTGTGCTTGGTGCAATGATGATTGATAGAAAAGGAATCGATGAAGTCATTGACGTTTTGCAACCTGAAGCTTTCTACAAAAAAGAACATGGTGTGATATTTCAAGCCATTCGTGATTTATTCAATGAAACACAACCTGTTGACTTATTAACAGTTTCGGCACAACTCAAAAAAACCAATAAACTCAACGAAGCAGGAGGCGATTTTTATTTGATTCAACTCACACAAAAAATTACTTCTTCGGCGCACATCGAGTTTCATTCCCGAATTATTCTTCAAAAATTTATTCAAAGAAGCTTGATCCATATATCAGGTGAAATTATTGAAGCGTCTTACGATGAAACCACCGACGTATTCGAATTACTCGATATGGCGGAATCTAAACTTTATGAAGTAACGCAAGGCAACATCAAAAGAAGTTCCGAAACAGCCCAAAGCTTGGTGTTGCAAGCCAGAAATCGAATCCAAGAAATTGCAAAACGCGAGGGTTTGAGTGGTGTGGCAACAGGATTTGAAAAACTCGACAAAGTAACTTCGGGTTGGCAACCCTCTGATTTAGTCATTATTGCAGCTCGTCCAGGTATGGGTAAATGCCTAGGCAAAGGAACGAATGTTTTGATGTTTGATGGTTCATTAAAAAAAGTTGAAGATATTCAAGAAGGTGAATTTTTAATGGGTGACGATTCTACGGCTAGAAAGGTGCTATCTATTGCTCGTGGTCGAGAACAAATGTATTGGATTCATCAAAACAAGGCAATTTCCTATCGAGTAAATGAAAGCCATATCCTTTCTTTAAAAAGAAGTAGAGTGGAAGGCAATCATAAAAAAGGTGAAATTTTGAATATATCAGTAAAAGATTATTTAGATAAATCTGAAAAGTTCAAATCAAATTACAAAGGCTATAAAGTTGCAGTTGATTTTCAAGAAAAAGAAGTTCCCCTAGAACCTTATTATGTTGGTTTGTGGCTTGGTGATGGTCATAATTATAGTCAACGAATTACAAATATTGATCCAGAAATAATTGATTATTTAGAAGGTTATGCTGAGCGTTTAGAGTCTGAATTGGTAGTTTATGAGCAAAAAGAAAAAACCAATAGTTATGGAATTGTAAATAGAAACAAATTTTCGGAAACTATATTTAATACTTGTATTCAATCAGAATTACGAAAGTTAAATCTTATTAAAAATAAACATATTCCAAATGCTTACCTAATCAATTCTAGAGTAAAAAGATTGGAATTATTGGCTGGTTTAATTGATTCTGATGGCTATTATACTAATGAGTTCAACTGCTTTGAAATTGTACAAAAAAAAGAGGCACTTGCAAATCAAATTAAATTTTTAGCGGATTCATTAGGATTTAGAACATCTATTCGAAAGAAAAAGACAACTATAAAAAGTATAAATTATGTTGGTGAGGCTTATAGAGTGCGCATTTTCGGAAATCTAGACGAAGTTCCAACTAAAATTGAACGTAAAAAAGCACGGAAGTGTAATACTAAATTAGATTGGACGGTAACCGGAATCACGGTTGTGCAAGATTGTATTGATGATTATTACGGATTCGAAATAGACGGCAAT
Organism: Flavobacterium sp.; assembly: GCA_040379105.1. Taxonomy (GTDB): domain Bacteria; phylum Bacteroidota; class Bacteroidia; order Flavobacteriales; family Flavobacteriaceae; genus Flavobacterium. The sequence continues at coordinate 2,607 of JBEILV010000107.1, read as the reverse complement.
CGCTTGTTTTTATTAGAGGATATGACCGTAACACACAATACAGCTTTCGTTCTTTCCATGGCTCGAAACATGTCCATCGATTTTGGACATCCAGTGGCGATTTTTTCTTTGGAAATGTCTTCCGTTCAGTTGATTACACGTTTGATTTCTTCTGAAACGGGCTTGTCTTCCGAGAAATTAAGAACTGGAAAACTCGAAAAACACGAGTGGGAGCAGCTGAGCGTGAAAGTAAAAAACCTCGAAAAAGCTCCCCTATTTATTGATGATACTCCGTCTTTGTCTATTTTCGATTTGCGTGCCAAAGCCAGACGTTTGGCTTCGCAACACGGCATTAAATTGATCATCATTGATTATTTGCAGTTAATGACGGTGGGCGGAAGTGCAAAAGGTGGCGGTGGCAATCGAGAACAAGAAATTTCTACCATTTCAAGGAATTTGAAGGCGTTGGCAAAAGAATTAAGCATTCCCGTGATTGCACTTTCTCAGCTTTCGCGGGCGGTAGAAACCCGTGGATCGAGCAAAAGACCTTTGCTTTCCGACCTTCGTGAATCGGGAGCGATTGAACAAGATGCCGATATTGTGTCTTTCATTTATAGACCAGAATATTACAAAATTGACGAATGGGACGATGACGAAGCTTCGCCAACGGCTGGTCAAGCGGAATTTATCATCGCAAAACACAGAAATGGTAGTTTGGAAAACATTCGTTTGAAATTTATTGGCAATCTTGGTAAATTCGATAACTTAGAAGATTATTCAAATGGTTTCAACGATTTGCCATCAAAAATGAATGCCGACGATGCGCCTTTTTCACCCAAGAGTTTCCCTTCTGCTAGCGATGCTTTCGGAAGTAGTGCGAATGATGATAGTGATGTTCCTTTTTAAAAAATACTTTGAAGATTTAAATCCAAATAAACCGCTTGAAATCTATTTTCATGCGGTTTTTTACTTTTATATGGTTAAAACCCTTTCATTTTTCATTTACTTTGAATAGTATTGTAACGTCAAGTTTTTTTCAAAAAATATCTCATGAAATTTAAAATATATAGTTCTATTTTTTTGTTGTTTATCACTTTTCAAGCCTACAGTGCTTTTCTGTTGATTCCCATGGACGAAGTGAGCCAACAAAACCATCTGAAAGCGTACGGCATTACCTATTGGGCTTTGAACAAAGACTACAAAGCAAGTTGGTTGCTCAATTACAGAGGTGGCTCTTTTTTGCTGCCCGATGCGCCAGAAATCAGAAAAGAATGTCAAATCCGTGGGGTTGATTTTGAACCTATCAGCGAAAGCGAAATGTTGCAGATTGTCAAAGAAATTGAAAGTCCGTCGCAAAACATGGAAGTGGTGCCACTCGAAAAAGCCCCAAAAATAGCTGTTTATTCTCCTCCCGGAAAAATGCCTTGGGACGATGCTGTGACGATGGTTTTAACCTACGCTGAAATCCCTTTTACGACGATTTATGACACAGAAGTGCTTTCAGATCAATTGCTTTTGTATGATTGGTTGCATTTGCATCATGAGGATTTTACGGGACAATATGGCAAGTTTTTTGGTCGATACAAAAACACTCCTTGGTACATCGAGCAAAAGCAAGAAGCGGAAGCATTGGCAACGAAATTAGGTTTTTCGAAAGTATCGGACGCTAAATTGGCAGTGGCAAAAAAAATTAGGGATTTTGTTGTAGGTGGTGGTTTTATGTTTGCAATGTGTTCTGCCACAGATAGTTTTGACATTGCTTTGGCAGCAGATGAAACTGATATTTGCGAACCGATGTTTGATGGCGATCCAAGCGATTTGAATTATCAATCTAAAATTGATTATCGAAACACTTTTGCATTCAAAGATTTTGTGTTGGAAAGAGATCCAAATATGTACGAATTTTCAGACATCGACATGACAACCAAACGTCAAATTCAGATGGAAAAAGACTATTTCACTTTGATGGAATATTCGGCTAAATGGGATCCAATTCCGACGATGTTGTGTCAAAACCACACGCAGTTAGTGAAAGGTTTTATGGGACAAACAACTTCTTTTGACACCAAGTTGATCAAATCGAATGTGTTGGTAATGGGCGCCAATCAAATCAATGGCGAAGCGCGCTACGTGCACGGCACAAAAGGGAAGGGCATGTTTACTTATTTTGGCGGTCACGATCCCGAAGATTATCAACATTTGGTGGGCGATGCGCCAACAGTTTTAGATTTGCATCCAAATTCGCCTGGTTATCGATTGATTTTGAACAATGTATTGTTTCCCGCTGCAAAAAAGAAAAAGCTAAAAACATAAAAAAAACTTCAATTTTCAAACTTTGAGTGTTCGAAAATTGAAGTTTTAGTTGGTAACGTTATGAGGCTTGCTTTCAGTGGCGTTGAGCCAACACCAAGCCTTACAAATATAACAAAACATTCCATTCAGTAGCGGATTTTCCGTAGGAAAATCCGGAAGTAGCCATTGAATCAAACTGCTGTTGAACTAAACCTTCGGTAGCATAAACCGAATAAAATAGGGAAGGACTTAAGGCACAAACAAGTTAAGGCCACAAAGATAGACAATAGAGTTAAGATTTGATATAATCGCCAAAAACGAGAGTATTTTACCTAT
>JBEILV010000106.1:0-10116 GCA_040379105.1 Flavobacterium sp. | reverse complement strand
CACGCACAAATAATTTTCCTAACAAGACACAACTTTCAATTGCTGTGATTCAAAATGGAAAAGTAAATTTCTATGGTGTAATCATCGAAAATAACGAATTGAAATCGATCGAAAATTACAACAGTATTTTTGAAATTGGCTCTATCACAAAAGTTTTCACTTCTACAGTTTTGGCATCATTGGTTGTAGAACAAAAAATAAAATTAAGTGATTTTATCAATGGTTTTTACTCTTTCCCTTTCAAAAATAGTTCAAAAATTAACTTTTTAGATTTAGCCAATCACACATCCGGATTACCACGGTTGCCAGACAATTTAGATTTGTCAAATGAAATAAATCCATACCGTGACTATGGAAGCAAAGAATTATATGAATTTTTAGAGAAAACAATGCAAATTGAAAAAACTGTTGAAAAAAAATATGAATATTCAAATCTAGGTGCGGGATTACTAGGTCATACACTAGGATTATCGCAAAAACAAACATTTAATGAATTATTGAAAAATAGAATTTTTGCGAAATATAAAATGCTAAATACCTACACAAGTTCAAATGGTATTGAAAACCGCATTGTCAAAGGTTTAGATAATGACGGAAATGAAGTTTCGAACTGGCAATTTGATGTTCTTTTTGGCGGTGGCGGAATCTTATCAACAACCGAGAATTTGGTAAAATTTGCACGTGCACATTTCGACACAAAAAACAAAGAACTAGCATTGACAAGAAAGCCTACTTTTGATATAAATGAAAACATGAAAATAGGTTTAGGCTGGCATATTCTAAAATCAGATAAAGAATTTAATTGGATTTGGCATAACGGCGGGACAGGCGGATATTCTTCCTCTATGGTTTTGGATGTGAACAGAAAAAATGGTGTAGTTATTTTATCAAATGTTTCTGCTTATAATCCTAGAATGGAAAACATTGATAAACTGTGCTTTGAATTGATTAAAACAATTGAAAATCAGTAATATAAAATTAATTTCCAACACTAAATAATATTAAATGATCATGAAAAACAGACAACTTCAACTCATTTGGTTTTTTATAGTTTTTATCCAAATTACTGTTTTCGGGCAAACTTGGGATATTGAAGAAGCAAAAAAATTTCAAGAAAATATGAACCTTGAATTTGCCGACAGCACGAAATCCCCACTTAAAAAAGCAGACATAGTTCGATTTAAAACTTTGGATTTTTTTCCCATCAATGAAAAATTTGCAGTTAAAGCGGTTTTTAAACGCACTAAAAAAACTAAAAAATTTCAAATGCCAACCACAACCACCCGAAAACCTTGGTATAAAAAGTATGGCGAACTTCATTTTGAAATTGAGGGTAAAAAAATGCAACTAACTGTTTATCAAAATTTAGATTTAATCAAAAAACCAGGTTATGAAGATTATTTATTCATTCCTTTTACCGATTTGACTTCGGGAGTTGAAAGTTACGGTGGTGGTCGCTATTTGGATTTTCGGATTCCAAAATCGAAGGACATCATTTTAGATTTCAACAAAGCCTACAATCCTTATTGCGCTTACAATGAAAAATACTCCTGCCCTATTCCACCTGCCGAAAATGATTTGCAAATAAAAATCGAAGCTGGCGTCAAAACATTTAAAAAATGAGTTTTCAATTTGTAAACCTACACACGCACCATCAAAATTCGAATGAAAACATCCTTTCGATTGTCAATCAATATCCAAATGAATTCAATCCTAAAATTGAAAACTATTCCGTGGGCATTCACCCATGGTATATTGATTTAGCACACGTTGACGCTTCACTTCATTTGATTGGAAGTAAATCTAACGAACAAGGATTTTTGGCCATAGGCGAATGTGGGCTCGACAAACGCATCGATCAACCGATGCATATTCAGATGGAAGTTTTCAAAAAACAACTTCTTTTGGCGCAAACTTTGAATAAACCCGTCATCATTCATTGTGTGGGCGCATTTCAAGAGTTGATTGCTTTGAAAAAAGAACTAAAACTCAACATTCCCCTAATCGTTCACGGATTTTCAAAAAGCGCAGAGCAAGCCAAGCAATTGGTGGAAACTGGATTTTATTTGTCTTTTGGTAAATATCTGGTTCAAAACTCGGGGTTGAAAGAAGTGTTTCTTTCCGTGCCCAATGATCGGATTTTTCTGGAAACCGACATACTCGACCTCAATATTTTAGATATTTATAAATTGGCAGCCGATTATAAAGCAATAGATTTAGTAGTTTTGCAAAACATCATAAAAAATAATTTTTCAACGGTTTTTAAGCAATTATAATGGCAAAATGGCAAGAAAGAGCCGCACTTTTATTTACAGAAAGCGGCATTGAAGCATTGAAAAACAGTACGGTTTTAGTAGTTGGTTTGGGCGGAGTAGGTTCCTTTGCCGCTGAATTTTTAGCGAGAGCTGGAGTTGGCAACATGACGATTGTGGATGGAGATGTGGTCGATATTACAAACATTAACCGACAATTGCCTGCTTTGCATTCCACGGTGGGCATTTCGAAAGCACAATTGATGGCCACTCGATTGAAAGACATCAATCCAGAAATCAATTTGACAGTGATTGAAGAGTTTTTAACTCCCGAAAGAGCGTATGAAATCGTACAGCCAAGTTTTGATTATGTCTTGGATTGCATTGACAGTGTGACACCAAAGTTCAATTTAATATTATCTGCACGACGTCAAAAAATAAAAATTATCAGTAATATGGGTGCAGGTGGAAAATCTGATGCCGCCAAAGTTAAAGTCCGTGACATCAGTAGAACGGAATATTGTCCTTTGGCAAAAAACATCCGAAAAAGATTAAAAGCAGAAGGCATCAGCAAAGGATTTAAAGCTGTGTTTTCCACCGAAATGCCTATACCTGAAAGTTTAAAAATGACCGATGGTAAGAATTATAAAAAGTCTTTCTACGGCACCAACAGTTGGATGCCAGCGCTTTTTGGACTTTATGCCGCAGAAACTGTGGTAAAATATTTACTCAACAAACCTAATAACTCATGATTAAAACTGTCATTTTTGATATGGACGGAGTCATTATTGATTCCGAACTCGTGCATCATTTTGCTTACGATCAACATTTTAAGGAACTGAATATTGAGGTTTCACCAGAAATTTACGCAAGTTTTACAGGCAATTCAACCAAAAATATCTATCAAAAATTGATTCATCTTTTCGATTTGAAAGAAGACGTTACCACTTTGGTACATCGAAAAAGAAATTTATTCAACGACGCATTCGATGCCAAAGAAGATTTATATCTGATTGATGGAGTTTTTCCGTTGATTCAAGAATTGCATGCCAATAAAATTCAGTTGATTTTGGCGTCTTCCTCGGCGCATGTCACAATTCAAAGAGTTTTCAATCGTTTCAAGCTTCACCCCTATTTCAGCCATATCGTTTCTGGCGAAGATTTTCCACAATCAAAACCGCATCCTGCCATTTTTGAAAAAGCACATTCTTTGTCAAATCACGAAAAAAATGAATGTGTTGTGATTGAAGATAGCACCAACGGCATTTTGGCATCGAAAACGGCAGGCATTTTTTGCATTGGCTACGATAGTCCAAACTCAAAACTTCAAGATTACGCTGCAGCTGATGTAATAATTAATGATTTTAAAATGATGGATTATCAACAAATTTTGAATATTAATAAAATCTAAAACAAGAAAGTTTCTACGCAAGAGCATCATGCTCATCTCAAAAATAAATCGGAAAAATCACGTCGCTTTAATTTCAAAAATTAATTCATCCATTTGAAATCAATCTTACGCTCATTTGATATTTAAGCTAAAACTTCAAACATTGCCTTGGCTTTTAGTAAACATTCTTCGTATTCATTTTCGGGAATCGCCTGATTGGTAATAGCACTTCCAACTGAAAACGAAACATATTGATTGGACTCATTGTAGAGAATCGATCGAATCACGACATTAAAATCGAAGTCGTTTTGCGGGGTAAAATAGCCAATGCAACCGCTGTACAGACCGCGTTTTGTAGCTTCGTTGGCCTCGATGATTTGCATGGCCGAAATTTTGGGTGCGCCTGTCATGCTCCCCATCGGAAAAGTAGTTTGCAAAGCATCCACTGCCGTAAATTCTGGTCGCATTACGGAAACAATGGTCGATATTTTTTGAAATACTTGCTTGAAACCATAAATCGCACATAATTCTTCGACTTGTACGCTGTTGGGCTCGGCTGTTTTCGACAAATCGTTGCGAACCAAATCTACAATCATGATGTTTTCGGCCCGTTCTTTGGCGCTGTTTTGCAAATCAGCTTTCGACTGTGCATCCAAAATTGGGTCTGCAAAACGTTTGGAAGTTCCTTTGATAGGTTGAGAAACCAAGCGTTGTCCAGATTTTTTAATGTAGCGTTCTGGTGAAGCGCACAATGCAAAATGATGTTTGTTTTTGAAAAAAGTGGCAAAAGGCGCACTCGAAATGGCATTCAAATGTTGATAGATTTGCTCAGGATTTATTTTTACTTGTTCAGCAAAAAATTCCATACAAAAATTGACTTCATAAATATCGCCACGCTGAATGTGCGCCAAAATATTCGTTACTTTTTCTAAATATTCCGTTTTCGACAATCGAGGTTGAGGAACCATCCCAACAGACGATTTCATTTCATCGTGCTTGTTTTGCGACAAAATTTCGAGCCAATCGGATTCAATTTCATCATCGCACATTGCAAGATAATGACACACGATTTCGTTTCCATTGGCAATAAAAATTTTCTTGGGTTGAAAGAAAAACAAATCATGAAATCCCAATCCATCTCTATTTTTAGATTGTAAATTTTCAATATCGTTTTTCAAATCGTAAGTCAAATAGCCAAAAAGCCAATCTTTCATGGCCATTTGATATTGTTTTAAGGCCTCAAAAGCACCTTCAAAATCAGTTTGTACCACAGTAAAAGCATCGACTGCCAACAAGAAATCGAAAGAAGTTTCGTTCGGCTGGTTTTCGTTGTGATCTAAAAAAACAACCTCTTGAAAGGATTGTCCCCAACGCAACAATTGTTTTTTTAGATACAACGGGTTTTCTATGGGAAAAGTTTTGGTAACTCTCTTCATGAATTGACTTAAGCTAAAGCATCCGTAAATTTCGACAAAGCAACCGAAAGTTCATTGGCCATTGAAGTGTGTGTGATTTGATGGGTTGCAGTATCGAAATTTTCTTTGAAAGAAGGCAAAGAAAAAGTGGCTACCACTTCTCCACCAAAACGGGTGCACAAAGCTTTTGCATGCGAAAGTGCTCCCACTCCACCTCTTTTCCCTGTGGAAGTACTCATTAATAAAATTTTCTTATCTGTTAAAAATTTAGGATCAATTCGAGAGAGCCAATCCAAATTGTTCTTAAAAAACGCCGAAGGATAGCTATTGTGCTCATTAACTGCAATGACCAAACCTTTTGAACCTGCAATGTGTTTGAACAATTGATGGATTGCAGAAGGAATGCCATCGTTCTTTTCTAAATCATATTGATACATCGGAATGTTGCTTTGAGAGAGCTCAAAAACTTCTACTGGAAAGGCAGCTATTTGTGAAACAGCATATTGCAATAATGAAAAGTTAATAGAAACAGAGGAATTGCTTCCTGAAAATGCGAGTATTTGGGTCATCTTTTTTGATTTTTATTTTGTTATTAAACTAAAAAACCAACCCAGTTTGAGTTAGTTTTTTAATTTTTTAAAATATTAGATTTTAAACATGCAAAGCACGATTGTCGGTTGCCGCCAAAGCCGCTTCTTTAATGGCTTCGGCAAATGTTGGATGTGCATGGCTCATTCTTGAAATGTCTTCGGCAGAAGCACGATATTCCATCGCAACCACGGCTTCGGCAATCAAATCGGCACATCGAGGTCCAATCATGTGAACACCCAAAACTTCGTCTGTTTTGGCATCGGCCAAGATTTTTACAAATCCATCGGTGTCGCCGCCTGCACGTGCACGACCCAAAGCTTTGAATGGGAAACTACCCGATTTGAAAGCAACGCCTGCTTCTTTCAATTGCTCTTCGGTTTTGCCCACCGCAGCCACTTCTGGCCAAGTGTAAACCACGCCTGGAATCAAATTATAATCGATATGGGGTTTTTGACCTGCTAAAATTTCAGCTACTAAAACGCCTTCTTCTTCCGCTTTGTGCGCCAACATTGCGCCACGCACCACATCGCCAATGGCGTAAATATTCGATACATTCGTTTGCAAATGGTCGTTGACCTCCACTTGTCCACGGTCGGTCATTTTTACTCCTGCTTTTTCTAACTGTAAGCCCGCCGTGTAAGGGCGTCTGCCCACAGAAACCAAGCAGTAATCGCCTTCAATTGTCAAGATTTCGCCTTTAGGAGTTTTTGCTTCTACCACAACCGCATCGCCTGAACGAGTAACGGATTGCACTTGATGTGAAGTGTAAAACTTCATGCCTTGTTTTTTCAACACTTTGGTCAATTCTTTAGAAAGTGCGCCATCCATGCCGGGAATGATTCGGTCTAAATATTCCACCACCGACACCTGTGCACCCAATCTTAAATAAACTTGTCCGAGTTCGATGCCAATCACGCCGCCACCGATGATGACTAAATGTTTTGGCACTTCTTTCAGTTTCAGCGCTTCAGTTGAAGTGATCACCCGTTCTTTATCAATCGTGATGAAGGGTAAATTTGAGGGTTTAGAACCTGTGGCAATGATGATATTTTTACCAGAAATGGTTTCGGAAGTACCGTCGTTTTTTGTGATTTTGATGTTGTTTGCATCTTCGAAAGCACCTACCCCTTCAAAAACTTCAATTTTATTTTTCGACATCAAATATTGAATACCGCCCGTGGTTTGATCGACAACGGTTTGTTTGCGGGCAATCATTTTTTCGAGGTTCAATTTTACATCGCCCACTTCAATGCCATGTTCTTCGAAATGAGCCACAGCATCGTGGTAATGATGAGAGGAAGAAAGCAAAGCTTTGGAAGGAATACAACCCACGTTCAGGCATGTGCCGCCCAAGACGCTGTATTTTTCGATGATTGCTGTTTTGAAACCTAATTGTGCACAACGAATGGCTGACACATAACCGCCTGGTCCCGATCCTATCACGACCACATCAAATTGACTCATAGTTTTATGTTTTTTAGTTAACTTGTTTTTTAAAAAACACAAAATTACGAATGTTTTTTTTGATAGGGGTTTTGAAATGTTTAAAGTTTGATGATTGTTAAATAATCAAGTTATTTCTGTTATCAATATGTTAGTGGTCAGTTTAACGAGCAAGAGCAACAATGTGGAATACTGAGCTCAACAGTTCTTCAATTTAAATGAAATGTTAAATTACTTTTTCTTCAATAAAAGTGTACAAATAATTAACCAATTCATGAATATTTGAATATGTAGATAATTCATAAATTCGTTTACCCGATTGAATTTCATCTTTAAATTGATTTACAACCCATTCACTATTTGCTAATCCAACATTCTTTTTGGCAGTAAAATGTCAAATATATTTGTTGCCTTTTCATAATCATGCAACCAATTTTTCTTAATCTGGTTAATTACATCATCACATTTTGTAAAAGGTTTTGTTGTCTTATCGAAATGTAATAGAACAAAATACTCAAAACAAGGAATTGTAAAAGCTATTTTAATCTCCGGTTTAGAAGTTGTTCTAGCTAATTCAAAGGCATCGGGTATTTTAGCGTGACCATCTTTATCAAACATAACCCAAACAAAGTCAAATGGGTTTTTTTCGCTTTTTGCAACACTTATCATTCTCTTAGCTTCTTTCACCATGCCAAAGGGCGAATGGTCTTTTGGCTTAAACACTTTTACACTTATAGATTGATATTTGCGTTTATATTTTGGTTGCGAGATTAATCCATTAAAGTAGTTTTCTTCGGTTTCTCCTTCGCAAAGGATTAGCCCACGCTTATTAAAAGGTACAACCTTTCTATGCTCTCTGTATTTTCCCATTAAAATTGAAATTAAGTTCAACTTCGTTAATGACAGGATTGGCACCAAATCGACCACTCATGTAGTATTTTTCAAATGGAGCATTTTGTCTAACACCTGAGATGTCAGAAATCGCATAGTAATGGCTATAACCTTCATATTCCTTTTCTGCAAACCAAACTTGGTCTCTTCTAAACAATTCATTATCTAAAAGAGAAACATCATGAGTTGCAAAAATCAACTGAGCGTTATTGGGATTTGTCTTTTTAGAATGAAAAATATTTATCAAAGCTTTTGTCAGTTTTGGATGCAAACTTTTATCCAGCTCATCTATGATAAGGACCTGTCCGTCAGCTAAGGCTTCTAGAATCAAGCCACCCATAGCTAATAATTTAATTGTACCTGTTGATTCATCATTCAATTTAAATTCAACTATTCCATCCTCTTTTTCGCCATCAAATTTTTTATGGATTGTTCTTATTCTATGTTTATATTTTTCAACTAATTCTTGTTTTTTTTCATCTGACATGTCCTCTGGCAATATATCTGTATCAATTTCAATTTCTTTTATATCAACATACTCTATACCCGTATCCGCAACGCACATTAAATTATTAATATTTTCTTTAAAAAAAGGAATGTCATCTTTAGCCATTTTATTCGTAAATGTCTGTATTAAAAGATTATCATATTTAGTATCATGAAAAGTCGAAACATAAATTCCTTCAGAAAAAAACAAATAGGCAGACGTAAGACCTTCTAATTTGTCCGTGCTAACCTTAGAAAGAAAAAGTTGATTATCATAAAGCTTATCCTCAATATCTTTTTTTCGTCCAGTTAAATATTCTCCATACTTAATTGACTCTCCGTATTTTCTTTCTATCAACGTTGCGGGTTGTGACTTAGGATAAAATTTCAAGTTCTCATAAATTATTTTTGTTGCTGTAAATCCAATTTCATATACATATCGAATGTTGTCTTTAGCAATGAAATCAACATAAAATTCAGTTGGTAGTTTTAAACAACTATTATCCAATTTATAAGGTTCAAATGGTGGAATTTCTTTATCAATTTTAAATTCAGCTGATTCAGTAACCATGTATTGTATCGCTCGAAATGCTTTCAAGATATTACTTTTCCCAGAAGCATTTCTACCATAAATTATTGCTGTACTTAAAATGTTCTGACTCGCATTTTCAAAAATTGAATTTTCGTGTTCCTTTACTTTGTTTTCTGCCAACATTGAAAAACTTTGCCAATCCTTAATTGAACGAAAATTCTTTACTTTTAATTCTATTATCATAATCAGGAATTAAAGACTAAATTGTAATTATTTTACAAACATAAACCTTATTTAGGATTTGAAAGTTAAAAAAGATGAAATTGTTGATAATTAAATTATTTTATTAAATTCGTCTTTGTTTAAGTCGCTAACCCCAAAGTAAGCGAAGTTAAAATAGTTGAAACAATTAAAATATTGACTATTATTAAATTTGGAATAGTGAACAACAAATAAAGAAAACCGAACCGCTAACCTAAGCTTTACGCCATTTTTTCTGTCACAGGCGCAACAAAGAAAAAACGGACGCCAAATGCCAACAGAGAATTGAAGAAAAACTGAGGCATCGTTTATTTTACATCAATTTAACGAAATTATCTTCAAGTTTAACATTGAAATTTATTTCTGCCTTTAACGCTTTAAACACTTTTAAAACCGTGTCGATTGTTGCGCTATTAGCACTGCTTTCTAGTTTGGAAATTTGTGCCTTTTGAACTCCAATAAGGCTTCCAAGCTCTTCCTGCGTTAGGTTTCTTTCCAATCTTGCTGCTTTAATCATCTTTCCTAAAACATCCATACGTAGTTCGTATTCATAATCATCTCTTTCTTGGGTGCCTATTTTGCCAATATATTTATCTTTCATTTCGGCAAATGTGACCGTTTTTATTTTTTTTGTCTCCATAAATACAAGTTTTACTTACTATTAAAATATTTCTCTTTTAAACGAAGAGCTCTCCTAATCTCATTTGCTGGGACTTTATCCACTTTTTTTAAAAAACCGTGCGTTGCCAAAACTAAAGTTTCTGTATGATCTGTTTTATCCCAAAAAGCAAGAAGACGTATTTGAATTCCGGCATATTTTGTTCGAAATTCCCAAATATCATTATGAAGCTTTTT
>JBEILV010000105.1:0-10125 GCA_040379105.1 Flavobacterium sp. | reverse complement strand
TTAAAAGCATTTGACATTTCATATAAAACTTCTAAAAAAGAAGAAAAACCTTACGACCCTGAGTTTGTGAAAAAAATATTGAATCGGTCAAAAAATGCAAAACAAGGAAATGTTATTGAAATTAATCCGAATGATATATGGGGAAGTTTAGGCTTGAAATAGAGGATTTCGCCAAAGAAGATATATCTAAGATTTATAAATCAGGCGGCAAAGCAACGATTAAAAAATTAGAAAAAATTTTATTGGAACTCTTTGAACATCCAAGTTTTGGAACTAGAAATCCCGAACAATTAAAGCTCAATTTATCTGGTTTCTGGAGCAAACCTCTCAATGAATAAGACCGCTTGATACACGATATATTACATAACCTTAAAATTTTATCGTTATCATTCTCTAGCTAACTTTTGTGATGGCTATGAGCGCAAATCAAACAAATGATAGCCAGATTGATTACTTCAGCATCGTTTCTTGACAACTCTGATTTCTTGATTAGTGCTTGCCAAGTTTAGCAAATACGCTTGAATAGGAATATTTGATTCAGAATAGTTTGCAAATTGAAAACTTTCACTATGTTTGCTTTATGAAAATCCTTGTTAAGAAAACGATTTTATATTACATTAAAAAATATCCAATGGCAACAACACAGTTGCTCATTTGGTATCACGAGTTTTCTAAACATGAATTTAAAAATTTCAAAGAAATTAAAAATGTTTATGGCAATGCAAGCGTGGTTAACAATAATCTCATTGTTTTCAATATTAAAGGGGACGATTTTAGGTTGATAGTTTCCGCAAATTTTTTACAAGCTGCTTGCTATGTAATTTGGTTTGGAACACATAAAGAATACGACAAAATCAATGTTGAAACTATTGCTTTTGACACAACAATTTTAACAAACAAAAAAGTTTAATTATGAACTGGAAAGTATTAAAAACAGAAGACGATTACAATAAAGCTTCCCTGCGATTGATGGAAATATTCGATGCAGCACCCAATACTCCAGAAAGTGATGAATTGGATTTGCTTATTGTTCTAGTCAAAGATTATGACGAAAAGCATTATCAATTACCTGAGTTGGATGCTTTAGAAGTAATCAAATATAAAATGCAAGAAATGGGAATCAAAGCGAAAGACCTGGAACCCATCATTGGAACTAAAGGGCACGTTTCTGCAATTTTATCAGGTAAAAGAGAAATCACTTTAAAAATGGCTCAAAAATTAAAAGATTATTTCAAAATTCCTGCAGAAGTTTTTTTACACCGAGCGTAAATAGTATTTTTGTCTTCATCTCATTTTTAGTGCATTATCAAAAATTTACTTTTGTTCATAATTCAAATCATGAAAACAATTACGATTCAAGCTGATTCGAAAAAAGCCAAAGCAATTAAAGCATTTTTAAAAGCATTTGACATTTCATATAAAACTTCTAAAAAAGAAGAAAAACCTTACGACCCTGAGTTTGTGAAAATGGTTTTGGAAGCAAGTAAAGGTGAAAGCAAGCCCTTGACAGAAGAATATAAAAAGAAATTATTTCAGGGAATATGAAATATTCAATTGTTATTCAAAAACTTGCGCATATTCATTTTAAGAAATTACAAAAATCTGGTGATATAGCTTCTCTAAAGAAACTAAAACAAATTTTAGAAGAGTTAGAAACAAATCCAAAAAACGGAACTGGAAATCCCGAACAATTAAAGCACAATTTATCTGGTTTCTGGAGCAGACGACTCAATAAAAAAGACCGTTTGATTTATCAGATTATCGAAGAGCCTGACAAACTTGTTGTCATCATCTCAGCTTTAGTACATTATTAAAAATTAAAAACCAACCCTCATCAACCTTTGGACACACTCAAGGACATCAAACTCAAACTCGAACATTTTTGTGCTTACCAAGAGCGTTGTCATCAAGATGTAGTGAAAAAACTATACGATTTAAAAATTTTCGGCGACGATCAAAACGAAGTCATTGTACATTTAATTGCAAATAATTTTCTAAACGAAGAGCGTTTTGCAATGCTTTTTGCCATCAGTAAATTTCATCAAAAAAAATGGGGTCGCTATCGAATTAAAAACGAACTCACACAGCGAAACATTGGTAACTTTTTGATTCAAAAAGCCTTGAAAAGTATTCCAAACGACGAATATGCTGCCACATTTGAATCGCTTTCTCTACATATTTGGGAACAAACCAAAGAAGCATCTTTTCTCAAAAAAAAGAAAAAATTTGTGGACACTTTACTCAGAAAAGGTTTCGAACAAGATTTGATTTTTGAACAATTAGAATTCCTTTCCAAAAACGAAGATTAACCATTTTTTTCAAGAACAACACTTACCGCATTTCCGCCAAACCCCACGGCGTTTACCATGATTTTCCTGAGTTTTTTAGACTCTGGAATTTGATTTTGAAAAGGAACCGGAATGAAAATTTGATTTTGCAACATCAACAAAGCCATTTCCACACCAAACATGCCTGAAGCTCCAAAAGTATGTCCGAGCAACCATTTGTTGGACGTCAAGAGCGGTACGTTTTCTCCAAAAACTTTCTTAATCGCTTCAAATTCAGATGCATCACCTTTAAGTGTTCCCGGCGCGTGCATCACGATAGCGTCAATTTCATGTAAATCAATTTCTTGCAACGCCATTTGCATTGATTTTTGAAAACAAATAGCTTCGGCAGAAATAGAAGTTGGATGTTGCAACATTTCAGTGGCATAACCCATTGCAATAATATGCGCCATAGCCTTTTCCGTATTTTCATGCTCCAAACAAATCATCGACGCACCTTCACCAATGACCATAGAGTTGTTTTTTTTCTCAAAATCTAAACTTCTGCAAGGAAATTCGCTGTTTTTTTCTCTCGAATAAATCTTCAAAGCTTTCATTTGCGCCAAGGTAAAGGATGTCAAAGGTGCTTCGCTGCCGCCCACCAAAAACTTGTCAACCCAACCTGCTTTGAGCCAAGCAACACCATTGAGCAAAGCATGCAACGCGGTTGAACAGGTAATAGAATGTGAAATTTCAGGTCCTCGATGTTGCAAATCATGCGAAACCCACGAAGCAATATTTCCCAAAGTTGAATTCGGCGATGCCAAAGTTTGTGCGTATTTATTTTCTAAAAAAAACTGATGGTGTTCTTCAAACAAAGTCGTGGCACCACGCGAAGAACCAATGTTGATACCAAAAGTGTCTGTTGATTTCCAACCTGCTGATTGATAGACTTTTCTCGCAGAAAAAATGGCAAACAAAACACTGTTGTCTAACGACGCATAATGCGGATTTTCATTTCGTAGTTTCAAAATCAAATCTGAATTTTCATCCGAAAGAGTTCCTACAAAATCGCCTGCCTCATTGACAGTTATTTTTGTTTTAAATTGTTGATAATTCTGCCAAACTTCTTCTGATGAAGCACCTAAAGCCCCAATGGAATGATGTGCCGTGATGGCTATTTTTGGAAATAATTTCAAGTTTTTGAATTGATTTATTTTAAAAAAGATTTGATTTGTGCGCTATTTCAAAGGGATTTCCGATTTTAAAATCCGTTTCATTTTCGTGTAAAACTACACACTTTCGAGCGCAGATTCAATCGTGTTGTAAATTTTTTGAAGTTGCACATCTGTAATCACATAAGGTGGTAAAATATAAACAATATTCCCAACAGGCCTCAGAATGACACCGTTTTCTATAAAAAATTGATACAATTTATTTCGGAAAGTGCCATAATAACTCGTGTCGGCATCGGTTTGGATTTCTAAAGCAAAAATTACACCCAAAACCCGGGTTGTTTTCACTTTCTGATGATGACGTATTTTTCGTTCAAACGCCAAATGATTTTGATGTACTCTCTGTATGTTTTCTTGCATTTTTGGCGTTTTCAAAAGTTCGATGCTCGCCAACGCTGCCGCGCAACCTGTCGGATTCGCCGTAAAAGTATGTCCGTGAAACAAGGCTTTGTTCACATCGTCTGCATAAAATCCATCGAAAATCGCTTGCGTAAATGTCGTGATCGCCATCGGAATCGTGCCGCCCGTCAAAGCTTTCGACAAACAAATCATATCGGGTGGGTTTTGCAAATAGTCGCAAGCAAAATTTCGACCCGTTTTCCCAAAACCGGTCATCACTTCATCTGCAATCGTAAAAACGTTTTTTTGCGTACAAAGCCCAATCATTTCATCCAAAATCGCCGCTTCATACATCACCATGCCCGCCGCACCTTGCACAAGCGGTTCAAAAATAAAGGCCGCCACCTCATTTTGCGCTAAAGCGTGTTGCAAAGCTTGCAAAGCCTTTTCTTCGTTTCCTTGGGTCGGCACCGGAATCCGAATCACTTTCACCAACGAATCCGCAAAAGCTTCCGTAAAAAAACTGATGCCGCTTGCTGCCATCGCACCAAATGTGTCTCCATGAAACGCATTTTCAAACGCAATAATCGTCGATTTTTTCTGATTTTGATTGTAAAAAAACTGAATCGCTGCTTTCAAAGCCACTTCCACCGCCGTCGAACCATTGTCGGAAAAAAACACTTTCTTTTGATTTTTTGGCAAAATAGACAACAATTTTTTGGACAATTCCACCGCTTTCGGATGCGTAAAACCACCAAAAAGCACATGCTCGAGCGTCAATAATTGCTCATAAATCGCTTTTGCAATCGTTTCGTTGCTGTGCCCAAACGGATTCACCCACCACGACGCAATCGCATCAATATAGCAAACACCGTCTTCATCCCAAAGTAATGCATCTTTTCCGCGCACAATCGCTTTGGGCAAAAGTGCCGTTTTGTGCTGCGTGTATGGATGCCAATTATATTTTAAATCCTGAATATCAATTCTTTCGGTGGACATTTCTACATAAATTTTTTAAAACATTTTTGTCAGGAGCTTTCTCCCGCTTTTCGTTCCAAGTCCGCAGCACAAACAGCATTTTTGTAAGGTTTTAAAAGAGCTTCCGTTGGTCGCTTTTTAAAACCAACAAAAATTAGCTGTTTGTGCTTTGCGGGCTTTCCACTGCAATCGGGGCTAAATAAAATACTTCAAGCAATCAACATTCAACTTGAAACCTTATACTTGAAACAATTTTTCAATCAATATTTCCCTAAAAAGATCCGCATAATATTTCACCACATTCGCATCAAAATAAGGTTCTTCTTCAATAAAACCGAGACAATTGAGGCCCGAATATTTCAAAATAATTTCTTCTGTTGCTTCATTTTTCGGACCGTTAAAAATGATGCCAGCAATAGATAAATTCCTCACTTTTAAAGCTTCAATCGTTAAAAGTGTGTGATTGATGCTTCCAAGATAGTTTTTCGAAACCACAATAATTTGATCCGTAGGTTGGATGATGTCTATCAACAAATTTTGTTCATTCAACGGCACCAAAACCCCGCCAGCACCTTCAATCACTAAAGTATTTTCTGTTTTCGGGCGCAGGATTTGGCCAATGTCAATCTTGATGTTTTCCACAGCCGCAGAAAAATGCGGACTTGCCGGCGTCCGAAAAGCATAAGCATTCGAATGTATTTTCGTTTTTTCGTTGGACAACAATTCCTTGATTTTATGACTGTCGGAATGTTCCAAATCGCCCGACTGAATTGGTTTCCAATAATCTGTTTCCAAAGCCTCGGTAATAATGGCAGAAGCAATCGTTTTTCCTACATTCGTGTCAATTCCTGTTACAAAAATAGCCATGAATTAATTCGATTTTAAATTTTTAATCACCCGAAAAGCAGCATCCACTTGGGCTTCTTCCACAATAATCGTGAATTCGTTTGTGGTCGAAATCACTTCATTCAAAATAACGCCTTCCCAAGCCAATTTCTGAAAAATATAGTAGTAAATCCCAGGAACCGTCGTGTTTTCTTTCGGTAATTTTACTGTAATCGAAGCCAAATTGCCTGTTTTTTGAATCAGTTTTTCGCCTTCAAAACCTTCGTCCACAAAATGTGCAACACTTTCGCTCACTACAATGTTCGTTTCGTTGACGCCTCTCGACGATGTGTAAAAAACATCATTCAAACCGCCAATTTTCGACATCAATTCTAATTGTTTTGAAAGCAAAGTTTCCGAAATCACGTAAGTGTAATCAACCAAAGACGACCTCAACGTGATTTCGCCAATGTTTTTCATCACTTTCAATATGCGGTGGTTGATCCTGAAATCGAGCTCTTCAGAAATGCGTTTGAGCGCCATCACAATTGCTCCTTGCTTGACTTCTTTTCCTAATTCTTGCTCAATTTCGGGCATCATCATCCGAGACAAAGAAGTCAAATTGATGATGTTTTGCGACAACCCGCTCAATAAAAAAGGTTTTGATTTGATGTATTGTTCTACAACCGAGGCAATGGTTTTCATTTCTAAAAATTTTCAGCAAAGCTAATAAATAAATACAAAATGTTATAATTACAACATAAAATAATTTTTAAAACAAAACCTGATGAATTTTTAACGGCGCGCATTACTTTTAAAAATAATAAAAAGCATCTTCCAAATGTTCTATGTCCATTTTGTTGCCTGATTTGTAAATAGCAATAATATCAAATCGAATTTCGAGATCTAAATCATTTAACTGAATATAAGCATCGACCGCTTTACACAAGTTTTTTATCTGCGCTGGTTTCACAAAATCTTGAGGCAAACCAAAATCGAGCGAAGTTCGGGTTTTTACTTCCACCACAACCAAAATGTCTTGAATTTGAGCCAAAATATCAATTTCGGCACGTTCAAATCGCCAATTTTTTGCAATGATTTTATATCCTTTTTTCTCAAGATGTTCGCAGGCTTCCGCTTCGCCTTCCTTGCCCGTTTCGTTGTGTGTCGCCATATTTTTCTATAAAAATGTCAAACTTGCTTTTTCATTTTCCACTTTCAAATGTGCTTTTTTTCCGAAAGGAACAGCGCAATTGTTATGAATATGACCCGCAGGGAAATCAAACATGATAGGAAAGCCTAAATGAGCGGTTCGTTCGTGAATGATTTCTTCGGCATTTTTGCCCCACGGAATCGGATTGTCGTGCATTTTGTTCATATTGCCTACCACAATGCCTTTCAAATGTTGTAAAACACCAGCACGTTGCAATCCAAACATCATTCGATCGATGTGGTATAAATATTCGTCTAAATCTTCAAGAAATAGAATTTTATCTTTAAAATGACCCAACGATTCCGAACCCAGCAAACTATAAATAATCGACAAATTGCCACCAACTATTTCGGCAGTCGTTTCGCCTATTTGATTCAAAGGATGTGAGTTTGTTTCGTAATATAGAGGTTCGCCAAACAACGCTTTTACGAAAGTAGTTTTGGCTTCGGCAGTTGCTTTTGGCACATTTACCGCCATGATGCCATGTAATGTTGCGATTCCCAATCGATTGATGTGTTGGTGCAAAACCGTGACATCGCTAAACCCGATGATCCATTTTGGGTTTTTTACGAAAGAAGAAAAATCAATCAAATCAATCATCCGAACAGTGCCATAACCACCACGCACACACCAAATGGCTTTCACTTCTGGATGGTCAAGATGGTGTTGAAAATCTTGTGCTCTTTCCGAATCACTTCCCGCCAATTGATTGTTTTCTAACCCGATAGATTTTCCAATCATCACACGCAAACCCAAGTCAGTCAAAAAAGAAACTGCATTTTCGACTTGGTCTTCAATGTGTTTGCGGGCTGTTGCCACGATAGCCACAGTGTCGCCTTTTTGTAAATAAGCAGGAATTTGAAAAGAAGTTGGGTTCATAATTCGAAAGTTTTAAAAAATAGCGTTTGTCATTTTTAGTGTTTGCTTTTGAGCTGATGCATCAGTTTCAATAAAAAATAAGAGCACTTACTTTTCGAAACTTTTGTTGGCTGTCAAAAAAGGCTGTCATCGATTCCATTAGTGCATTGTTTAAGATTCGCCGTCCCATTCCGAATAAAATTGCGACAGGAATCTTTCCATAAAAACGTGTCTTTTTTCGGCAAGTTCTTTACCTTTTTCGGTGTTCATGCGGTGTTTTAAGAGCAACAATTTTTCATAAAAGTGATTGATGGTCGGGTCTTGATTGCTTTTGTAATCTTCTACGGAACGATTCAAAACAGGATTTATTTTTGGATCATAAATCGGTCTGTTTTTAAAACCGCCATAGTGAAAAGTTCTTGCAATCCCGATGGCGCCTATTGCATCCAAGCGGTCAGCATCTTGCACAATATCCAATTCTTTGGATCTAAAATCTGATTTTTTATGACCACCACGATAGGAAATATGCGCAATGATGTTAACAACTTTTGCAATCATTGCTTCGGGTGCATTAACGGATTGCAGAAACTGCTTTGCTTTTTCTGGACCGATGGTTTCATCGCCACCATGGAATTTGCTATCGGCAATGTCGTGCAACAACGCCGATAACTTCACAATTTCCAAATCGCAATCTTCCGTGTCGGCAATTTGGAGTGCATTTTTATAAACTCTTTCAATATGAAACCAATCGTGGCCAGCCTCAGCGTTTTGAAGCGTTTCTTTTACAAATAAAATGGTTTGGTCGATGAGTTGCATGAGGGAATTATAAATGTTTCTTTAGAACGACTTCTTTTTGTTTTGGGATTTTGACTTAGAAAACTAAATTTAGGTGGTTAAATAGATTTGATAATTTCATACAATAATTGTTATTAAATAAATGCCATATTTTTCATTATAAACTTCAATTTTATATCCATCATAAATATTGCTTCTCCAAACTAATTCGGTAACTCTTATAAAATAATTGTACCAATTCCTTTCCCCTAAAATTTGCGGATTTAGTTTGTTGGTTTTTAATACTTTTAAAATTTTAGTTTCGATGTTGGTCATGAATATTAATTTGTATAGTCAAAAAACAAATGCTTTATATTTCGCTGTGCATGAGATGATTCAAAAATTTTATGATTATTGATTATTAACTCTTTAAATTGAATTATTCCAGGACTGTTCTTTTGCAACTCAATTTTATTGTTTATTTTCAATAATAAATCATCTAATTTTCCATTTACAATATAGCCTAACATACAACCATTTTTATCTTTAAAATGGCCTGTTAAAAACCTGTCAATTCCCTTGGTGATATATTCGGTTTGTTGTTGTGATGCATTTACTTTTTTTTCATTTGACTTTTTCCATTCAGTTGATGAAATATTTTTCGCTTCAACGTGATATTCCAAATAATTTAATTGACCAAATTGATTTGCTTGAAATAAAATATCAATTCTGTTTGAATTTTTCACCCTTTTTTTTGAGTTAACTACATCTTCTTCAAATAATGGTACTTCATAATTTATAATAAAATCATTTTTGATATTCCTCAGATGCTTTACAATATGTGCTGAAATTGATTCCTCTTCCCAATCTTTAAAAATCAAATTTTCTGTAATAGATAAAACATAAGATTTGGTCAAAAGGTCTAAACATTTTAATTCAAAACTTGAATTTATTGATTTAATTAGAAAAATACTTTTAGCCATTACCTTTTGATATTTCAATTAGTAATGTCCTATAATCTTCCATAGCAGCTGTTTCACTCCAAAATCTTCTTTGATTTGGTTTTATGATGTAAACATCTTCGTTATCATAATAATTTAATTTTTTTCTGAAATATAGATTTTGTGCTTCTTCATTCCAAAGTTTATGATTTAATGTTTTCAGTTCTTTATAAATATCTTCTTTTGAAATTTCTGTTTCTTTTTGTTGATTTCCAAAAGACAATTTTACCATATATAATGGACAGTTTGAATTGATATTGTAATGCGTTGCCGAAACCTTCATTTCCACATCATCAAGCCAATCATTGAGCTCGGTTGTTACTCTTTTAGAATAAACGTCTATATTATGAACAGGCAAAACAGCTTTAGATTTTTCTTGTTTTTCAAATAAATCTAAACTATAATCTAAGGTGTCTTGAATGATGATTTGCTCGTCTTTTGTTAATTTTAAAACATCATTATAAATGATTTGGTCAATTTCTTTTTCTAAATGAGAAATGTTTTGATTGACTTCGTTTGATTTTTTTATTGAAATTATTTCAGAAACCTTATTAGAAATTTCTATTATTTCATTGTTTTCAAGCAAAAAAGGTAAAGATAACAGTTCTCTAAAAGAAGCTCTTTCTCTCTCAATT
>JBEILV010000104.1:0-10318 GCA_040379105.1 Flavobacterium sp. | reverse complement strand
ACGCTTGCTTGCTGTTAGCAGAAGTCTATTTTATTATTTAACATTTCTAACACATCTAACATAATTTCTCACATAAACCAAGTCACCTTGAGGTCCGAATGAAATTGGATAATTAGCGTGCTGCAAGTATTTCAAATCGCTTCTTACAGCACCGGTGCCGTGGGCATCAACATACTGTCCATTAAAAAAAGCGGATGCTTTTCCAAAGCAAACATAGGCTGCCTGGTTTCCTGGTTGCGGGCCGTCAAGCAACGTAGTTGACGACCAATAGTATGGATAGTTTAATGTACCGTTAGGATTGTTGCGCCTACTGGTTTGAAATAGCTCTGAAATACTAGCATTCCCTGTTTCATCAACTTGGTTTTCATAGACGACCAAACTTTGTAATTCTTTTATGGTCGGAAGGCGCCAATCGTTATGGTCAACCAGATTCAAATTTCTAGCATATTCTAGAGCTGATTTCCAATCAAGAGCAATTTTACTATCTTCTTTTTGCCAAATTAATCCGGTCGCTTCATCTGTTATTGTTCCGTCACCATTGTCAATAAACTTATTGTAACCATAATATAGATTACCTCTTACAAAACGAAAGTGTAGTTTATTAGGCAGTCCTGAAAATGGTTCAGTAATGGGATATGCCTTAATACGTCCATCAATAAAATTGACACCATATCTTGACTTATCCTTTCCCATTGTCAATGACTGGCAATCGGTTGACGACCATGTTTGTGCATCTATTTCCCTTTCTCCAATAGCAGTATTGCCTAATGGTTGGTTAAAATATGTTGTGTCTATAAATAAACGAATAGATTTATCACCAAATACTTGACCAGTGTAGTCAATCAACGAGAAAAGTTCTTTAATGCTGGGAATTCGCCAATCATTGTATTTGCCTGCATTAATTTGACTTAAATTGACTTTCACGTCTTCCAACCTTAGTTTAGGTGTTAAATTTTTTGTCCACATTAAACCTGTAACCTTATCTGTAATAGTACCATCTCCATTGTCAATAAAATTATCAGATACATCATAATTTTTAGCATCTTGGATAAAAAATACAGATTGACTTTTGGGATTACTTATGACAGAAATTGTATCGTAATATTTATAAACTCCTGTGTGCCTGATTTTATATCCACCTGTAATACCATTTACATTTACTTGATTAATATCAGTTTTTTTACACCCGCTAAAACCAAGTAAAATAAATATCAATATTTTTAAATACATATTCATCGTTTTTCATTTTTAGATTTCTGCCAACTAGTTTATACGTAAAACATAATTTCGCATAAACATCAAAATTTCGACAGTTATGCGAAGGTCTGTTTTGTTTTCTTTTCAAAAATAAAGAAAAAATCACAGCAAATCATCAAACGAATTTTTTACTAGCTAAATATTTTAAGTGCGCACAAGCGTGTAAATGATTGCTGTTTATTGCAAAAAAATAGCGAACAATTCGATTTGAGTTTTCAGTAAACGCCGCCGTTTTTAGTGTTTAGTTGTGCCTTTCTTCGGGTGTTCTTCGCAAAAAAGCCCTTTTTGCGAAGCGCTTACGAACAACATGCGAACAAACTACGAACAAAACCCCTACGAAAAGGGGTTGAAATAGGTATCGTCGTTAAATCATATCAGAAAGCCATCGAAAGCAGCTAAAACCGTTCAAAAACATTCAGAAGATCTAACTTCTTGAAATATTATTTTCGTTGCATTTGATGATTTAATTGAGCATTGAAAAAATAGTATCGAAACTTTATTTCGTCATTTCTTTCAATTGATGAATTGTTTCGGTGGGGTTTTTTGCACTGAAAACAAAACTTCCTGCCACCAACACGTCCGCACCTGCATCTGCCAAAGCTTTCGCATTCAAAGAAGTAACTCCACCATCAATTTCTATCAACGTCGAAGCGTTTCGGCTTTGAATCAAGGCTTTCAATTTCGCTACTTTCGTATAGGTGTTTTCAATAAAACTTTGTCCGCCAAAACCCGGATTCACGCTCATCAAACATACCAAATCAATGTCTTGAATCACATCTTCTAATAAATCTACATTGGTGTGCGGATTCAATGCCACTCCTGCTTTCATTCCTAAGGCTTTGATGGCTTGCAAAGTGCGGTGCAAATGCGTGCAAGCTTCATAATGCACTGTCAAAACATGTGCTCCCAAATCGGCAAAGGTTTTCAAATAACGGACTGGATCCACAATCATTAAATGCACATCGATGGTTTTTTGTGCATGTTTGGCAATAGCACCCAAAACAGGCATTCCGAAGGAAATGTTGGGCACAAAAACTCCATCCATAATGTCGATATGGAACCAATCAGCTTCACTGGCATTGACCATTTCGATGTCTCGTTGTAAATTGGCAAAGTCGGCCGCTAAAATGGAAGGGGCAATCAGGGTGTTTTTCATTTTGTAGTTGTGTTTGGGCAAAGATACATTTTAGAATCGTTTACCGAAAACAGGTTTTCATTTTCTTGTTTTTTTGTCAAACTTATTGGATTGATCCGTAAATTTTGAATGAAATTCGTGGCTAAAACAACAATTTGTCGGAATGATAAAATCAATAAACTATTCGTAAGTTTGTAATAACTTTAAATTTTAAAAAAATGGTAGAGTTTAAAATACAAGTAGAGGAAAGCTTAGTGCAAACGATGGGGTACAAGCAGATTGAAGACTATTTGCAAGAAATAATGCATCAGGCGGTTCTGAAACTTGCTGCAAAAGACATTCTTAAAGATTTAGAAAGTATTGATATTAAAAATGATAAAGAATGGCAAGTGGCAAGAAATTTGGCATGGCAACAAGAACAACATAAATATTTTGTGCAACAATGACAGACTTTGTAATTGATGCAAATGTTTTAATGAGTATTTTAATTAGCGGAAAGTCTAGTTATAAACCGATATCATCATATTTTCATTTTAAACTTCCTGAATTTGCCTTGGTTGAAGTCGAGAAGTATGAACCTATTTTGCGAAGTAAGACCAAAACGCAAGATGATGAATTTTTGCAATGGACGTATTTTGTTTTTTCACAATTAACCATTTTACCAAAATATACATTAACTAAAGAAAGTCTTGAAAAGTCATTAAAGTTGCTTAGTAAAATAGATATAAAAGATGTGACTTATGTTGCGTTAGCCATGCAATTAGACTTGCCACTTTTGACCAGAGATATTGCGCTGTATGAGGGTTTGCGAAAGCAAGGATTTAGGAAAGTGATACTTTATGAAGACTTTTTATGGACACTTTGAAATAATTAATAAATTAATCACCAGTAGTGTTTAGAAAATCGATTTCGGTTTATTGAAAACGCAACATATTCTTCATTTTAAATAGGGAATTAGAATAGTTTTATCAACGCTTCGATTCTTTCTTTTTCCACATTTGTAACTTTACAAAGTAATAAAACAACACATGAACAACAGAGCACAACAACTAGAAGCTTTCGGCAGATTATTGAACATCATGGACGATTTGCGCGAAAAATGTCCGTGGGATCGGAAACAAACCAACGAAACCCTGCGACATTTGACCATCGAAGAAACCTACGAATTGGCCGATGCTATTTTGAACAATGACCCCACTGAAATCAAAAAGGAACTAGGCGATGTGCTGTTGCATATTGTTTTTTATGCCAAAATTGGCAGCGAAACCAATAGTTTTGACATTGCAGATGTTGCCAACTCCATTTGTGATAAGCTGATTGACCGACATCCGCATATTTATGGCGATGTGGTGGTGGCAAATGAAGAAGAAGTGAAGCAAAATTGGGAAAAACTAAAATTGAAAGAAGGCAAAAAATCAGTTTTAGAGGGGGTACCAGAAGGTTTGCCAGCCTTGGTCAAAGCGAGCAGAATTCAAGAAAAGGCTAGGGGTGTGGGTTTTGATTGGGAAGAGCCGCACCAAGTTTGGGACAAAGTGCAAGAGGAAATGGCCGAATTTCAGGCAGAGGTCAACCTCGGAAATCAAGAGGCAATGGAAGCCGAATTTGGCGATTTGCTTTTTTCAATGATCAATTATGCTCGATTTTTGAAAATCAATCCTGAAAATGCTTTGGAACGAACCAACAAAAAGTTTATTCATCGGTTTCAATACCTTGAATCAAAAGCTGCTGAATTGGGCAAATCATTGGCAGACATGACTTTTGCAGAAATGGAGGTTTTCTGGAATGAAGCCAAAAAATTACAATAAACGCAAAAGAGAAAACGTTTTCGTAATTCATTCACTTATTCTTGTCATTTGATGTAAAATGAAACTTTTTTTTCGTGATTTCATCGCTATTATTGCTGATAATTTAATTTTTACGAAATTTAAGTTTTTTGTGTTATGAATTTCATAAAATATTTTACTTTTGGTAATAATTTCTAAAAATATACAATTATGAAACAAAAATTACTTTTATTGTGCGTTGCACTATGTGCGGTATTTTCAACGAATGCACAAACCATCAGTGTTTTGGGCGATTTTAGCAGTTGGCAAGATCAAAACATGATGACCGATGACAATGTTGAGTATTATCTTGAGGGCGTTGTAATTCCTGCTAATGGTAATGCAAAATTCAGACAAGACGGTGCGTGGACAATTAATTGGGGAAGCAACACTTTTCCAACAGGAACGGGAACTCAAAACGGTCCAGATATTCCGGTGTTAGCAGGTATTTATGACATTTCAATAAACATTGTTTCGGGTGCTTATGCGTTTGAAGCCGTTGTAACTGATTTCGATAATATTGGATTTATTGGTGGTTTCAATTGGTTTTCAGAAAGTGTACCGATGCTTACAACTGATGGCGATGTTTACACCTACAAAGACTTTTATTTTAACGATTCTAGCGTGAAATTTAGAAAAGACAACGCTTGGAATGACAATTGGGGAGGAACAACCTTTCCTTCTGGCGATGCCATTTACGATGCACCAACATATATTCCGCTAACTACTGGTTTTTATAACATCACTTTTGACTTAGATGAATTGACTTACGATTTCCAACCAGCTCCTATCACGATGATCGGGCCTGCAGTTTCAGATTGGAATACGGACGTGGCAATGACAACTGCCGATGGCGGAAAAACTTTTACAGCAGAAGATGTGGCTTTGTCTGCGGGCGAAATGAAATTTAGAGTTAACAATGCTTGGTCTTTGAATTATGGCGGTACTACTTTTCCAAACGGAACTGCCAATCCAAACAGCGTGAATGAAGCAGCAATTGTGGCTGTGGCTGGAACGTATGATATTACTTTCGATAGAGTTGCCTTGACGTACACGTTTACTTCTACTTTATCAAATCCAGAAAACGAATTTTCTAATGTAAAAATCTATCCTAACCCAACTTTCAACCAATGGAATGTTTCTTTAGGAAACGCTGCTGCAACTTCATTACAACTTTCGGACATTTCAGGAAAAGTGATTGTAAGCATGAACAATATTCTTTCTGATGTTTCAATTGATGCTTCAGCTTTACAACAAGGTGTTTATTTTGCTACTTTAAGAGGCGAAAATGGACAAAAAACCTTCAAATTAGTGAAAAACTAACGATTGCTTATAATTAAAAAGGGACGTATTTCTTAGAAATGCGTCCCTTTTTTTATTCAGACATTTGCTTGAGTTCCTTTTTGTTTTTTAGAAATATCTTTTTTCCTTTCAATTCAATCAAATTGTTTTTATTGAATTCTGACAACAATCGGATGCAACTTTCAGTAGCTGTGCCCAACATATTCGCCATTTCCTCTCGGGTTAAGTGCATTTTCAAAGATTGGTCTTCATCCAAACCAAAGGTTTCTTCTAAATATAACAACAAAATCGCCAAACGCTCTTTGACGGTTTTTTGTGCCATCGCAATCACTTGCTGGTCGGCTTCTTTCAAATCGCCGCACATGGTTTTCATCACGTTCATCGAAAATTGGTTATTATCATTAAAAAAACCAAGAATTTCTTTCTGAGGTACAAAACAAACTTCCATGTCTTCCAATGCAACTGCACTTAAATTGGCAGCTTCTTCCGTTATTACAGAACGCTGACCTAACAATTCTCCTTGTTTTACCAATTTTACAATTTGGTCTTTGCCGTTTGAATTCAATTTAGAAAGTTTTCCAACTCCAGATTTCACACAAAAAATACCATTAATATGCTCACCTTCTTCAAAAATAGTTTCACCTTTTTTGATGGTATAGGATGTTTTGCATTTCGCTAGTTTAATCAACTCGTCTTTGTTGAGTGCTTTAAGATCGCTAAATTGACGAACGATACATTGTTCACACTTGTTCATATTTTCTTTAAGATAATTTTTACAAACTTACATAAACCATGACAAATATCATGAATCTTAACATGGTAAATTCTGAACTTTGCCTCAGGTAAAATGAGCAAATTATGGACATTGAAAAATGTTTCCATTGTGGAAATCCGATTGTACAACAATCACGGATTGAATTTGATGTTAAAATTTTTTGTTGCAACGGTTGTAAGACAGTGTATGAAATTTTTAATGAAAACGATTTAACGTGTTATTATGATTTTCAATCGTCGCCCGGCGCAACTCCACAAGACATTAATGGAAAATACGACTTTTTAGACAAAGATGAAATCAGTACAAAACTACTTGAATTCAAAGAGGATACAGCGCATATTGTTTCACTCTTCATTCCTCATATTCACTGCAGTTCATGCATTTGGATTTTGGAAAATCTACAAAAACTCAACCCAGGTATTGCGAGTTCGCAGGTAAATTTCCCTGAGAAAAAGGTAAGAATCACGTTCAATCCGACGTTGGTTTCGCTCAAAGATATTGTTTATCTGTTGAGTTCGATTGGCTATGAGCCTTATGTGAGTTTGGAAAACATGGACGCACCCAAAAAAGATGTGAATCGTTCCTTGATTTACAAAATCGGGATTGCGTTCTTTTGTTTTGGCAATGTGATGTTGCTTTCGTTTCCAGAATATTTCGAAGTGGAAGAATTTTGGATCAATCAATACCGCAATTTTTTCCGTGCACTCATTTTCGCCTTGTCGCTGCCTGCTTTTTTCTATTCCGCTTCCGATTATTATGTAAGTGCTTGGAAAAACATCAAATCGGGCATTTTGTCAATAGATGTCCCGATTGCCGTGGGCATCATCGTGATGTTTGTAAGAAGCACGATTGACATGTTTTTCGACTACGGAGCTGGTTTTTTTGACAGCATGACGGGCTTGATTTTCTTTATGTTGCTTGGCAAATTGTTTCAACAAAAAACCTACAGTTTCCTTTCGTTCGAGCGCGATTACAAATCTTATTTTCCGATTGCCGTAACCAAAATTGAAAACGGCATCGAATCGCACATTCAAATTTACGACATCGAAAAAGGCAATCGTTTGTTGATTCGCAACCAAGAACTGATTCCCGTGGATGGTATTTTGATTTCTACCCAAGCTTCGATTGATTACAGTTTTGTGACAGGCGAAGCCCTACCGATTCAGAAAAAATCGGGCGACACACTTTTTGCAGGCGGTAAGCAAATGGGGCAAGTCATTGAAATGGAAGTGCTTCACTCGGTCTCGCAAAGCTATTTGACGCAATTGTGGGGCAATGATATTTTTAAGAAAAAACACACCGAAAAATACAAAACCATCACCGACACGATCAGTCGATACTTCACTCCCGTCCTTTTTCTGATTGCGATTGTGGGTGCCATTTTTTGGTCATTTACAGATTGGAACATCGCTTTCAATGTTTTCACGGCAGTGCTCATTGTGGCTTGTCCGTGCGCATTGGCACTCACTGCGCCTTTCACTTTAGGAAATGTGTTGCGGATCATGGGCAAATTGAAAATGTATTTGAAAAATGCCACCGTGATTGAACAAATGGCAAACATCGATACAATTGTGTTTGACAAAACGGGCACTTTGACTTCTCACAAACAATCGGAAATCAAATTTGAAGGCATTTTGTCGGCGTCCGAACAATCATTACTCAAGCAAGTAGTGCGCGGATCGAACCATCCGTTGAGCCGAAAGATGTACGATTTTCTTCCTTCGGAAAACGGCGCTAAGAACGTCACAAGTTTTGAAGAATTGGCTGGCAAAGGCATCGAAGCGACGATTGATGGATTGAATTTTAGGATTGGTTCGGCAAAATTTCTCGAAATTCAGGAAACCACACTCGATTTGCAAACCCGAATTTACGTTAAAATCAACAACGAATTGAAAGGATATTTTTTGTTTCATAACCAATACAGAGAAGGCATGTCGGAATTGTTTTCGAGGCTCAAAGACAAATATCATTTGGTGATTTTATCGGGCGATAACGAAGGCGAAAAACCTTTTTTAGAACAATTTTTGCCAAAAGAAGTTCGCATGGTATTCAACCAAAAACCTGATGAAAAACTGAAATTTATTGAACAATTGCAAAGCGAAGGCAAAAATGTGATGATGATTGGCGACGGTCTGAACGATGCGGGTGCTTTGGCGCAAAGCAACGTCGGGATTGCGGTGGCAGAAAACGTGAATGTGTTTTCGCCTGCCTGCGATGGAATTATAGATGCCGCCATTTTAAAGAAATTGCCCAACTATTTGAACTATTCCAAAAACGCCATGCAAACCATCCGCATGAGCTTTACGCTTTCGCTGATTTACAACGTTATTGGGTTGACTTTCGCCGTGATGGGAGTTTTATCGCCTTTGGTGGCGGCCATTATCATGCCTTTGAGCACCATCACGATTGTGAGTTTTGTAACCATCATGACAAATTATGATGCAAAGAAAAATAATTTGAAGTAATTCACACTTAGATGATTGACTGACGAACAACAGAATTTTTTGATTCAAATAAGACCAACACTTTTAACCTAAAATTGAATCAATAATTTCACGGAACTTGACACTGATTAAATTAAAAAGATCGAATGGCTCTCACGTGATAAAGATTGTTTTTTGCCGAACTTGAATCATTATAATTAGCAGCTCCATAGCTGAAATCGAAATTCCAAGCACTGAATGCATCTGTTTCAGTACTGCTCCAATAATATCCTTCATGAAGTAAACTAGCTCCTTGAATTTCTGATAGCACTCTCGAAATGGTGTAATATTGATTCCACAATAAATTCAATTCTTGTATGGAAGGTAGATACCAGTCGTTTGCCCCTTGATTGGTTGAATCTAAACATAGTTTCACAGCACTGTTTTCATGGCCTGATTGAGAAATGATGGCAAGACTATTGTTTAAGCCGTTCCAAACGCTTTTAGATTCTGATCCAACTGAGTTTGCAAAAACATTACTCCATGATTGGGCGCTGCTTATGTCTTGAATATCAACGATAAGTCCGTGCTCTACTCCCTGTGCGTCTTTCCATAAATGAAATATTACTCCGTTTTCATAAAATTCACCAATGTAGTGAGAATTGGCATTGTTGGCAGATCCGCCTCCTGAAATACTTTCGGCTGTTTTAGCATGCAATGCGTAAGGAACACTGAGAAATTGCGTCGTTCCCATGGTTGTAAAATTGATTCCACCATTAACGTCCATTCCAACTTCTAAAAAATAGATGCCGTCACTCCAGTTAATTGCGTTCATTGCACCACTCTGTATTGCGCCACCTCCAATAATGAGGTTAAAGAGTCCAAATGCGTCAGTGTTGACTACATGGTTTTCAGTATATTGAATATCACCATTTGATGCATTTTTTAAAATAGATATTTGAATTCCAATGGGCGCATTTGCAATAGGTTGTCCGGAAGTATTTCTTGCAACAGCGCTATAAGTGAAGGCTTGTGGTGGTGATAAAGTTTGTGAAAAAACACCCAACGTAGCAAGCGTTAAGAATAGAAGTATGAAATTTTTCATATTGTTGATTTTTATTTTTTTATGATTTTATGCACACAAATCAATTGGCCTTTGTCATCTTCCATGCTTAAAAGATAAGTGCCATTGGGAAAACTTTGTGTATTGATGCCTATTGTGTTAGAAATACCAGCAAATTTTTCTGCATACAAAGTTTTCCCCTCAAAATTATTCAATGTAATAGAAAATGATGCAAGAGCCATGTTATTTACTTTGATTTGCAGTACATCAGTGGTTGGATTTGGGTAGATCAAAACGTTCAAACCGCTCAAATTGTTTTCTTGAATACTTAATGTAGTCAATGTTGTTGCGTTTGTAAAACCACCACTAAGTGAATTATCTTGATTGTCATTGGCAGTAAAAACAGCTAGTTCGCCAACAATAAAATTATAGGTATAAGCGTTTAGTTCGCACTTGTTAAGCATTGATTTCATTGATTTTTATTTATAATCCACCATCTTTCTTATTAGCATATCGAATATTGTATCCATATTTGACCTT
>JBEILV010000103.1:0-10383 GCA_040379105.1 Flavobacterium sp. | reverse complement strand
TGCCCTAAACTTTTTTTAAAATCTATATCATTTGCGTAATGTTGTGGCAGAAAACCTAATACATTTAAAATTCGGTGTAGTCGTTCTCTTCTTAATAGATGACGTTCTCGTAGTCTTCTTGTTCCTCTAAAACCTGTTCTGTCGGCAGTTTGAGAAATGGAATTTCCTTTCCCAAATTCGTCTTTTCTATCTTGTGTCATTGGAATAATGCGACTTCCCATGCCAAGAATTTTACCTTGTTTATTTTCAAAGTCTTGTTCTACTAACGCCCATCCAATACTGTTTGTTCCTAAGTCTAATCCTAATATTTTTTTCATGGTTGTATAAATTTTTATAAATTTATGAAAAAAAGTAATTCTCTCGTACTTAAGTGTAATTTTTAATGATTTTTTTTGTAATATTGCAATACAATTTTGAAGCAATTCACAATAAGGATTATTCCGTTGTGAAAACATTCAAAGCGGCAACTAAGACTTGTCGCTTTTTTTATTTCTACCTAAAACCCCTCAAAAATCCCCAATCCAAACAAAGCGAAATCATATTTCACGGGGTCTTTCGGGTCCAAAGCTCTTAGGGATGCATCGAGCTCTTGCAGGGCTTTTAAATTGTTGTTTTTTTGTTGGATCAAACCTAGTTTTCGGGCCACATTGCCGCTGTGCACATCGAGCGGACAAGACAATTTGGCGGGGTCAATGTTCCATATACCAAAATCAACGCCTGTGTGGTCTTTTCGGCACAACCATCGCAAACACATATTAATTCTTTTCGCCACACTGCCTTTCATGGGGTCGGCCACGTGCTTTTCAGTTCTTGGCGGATGCGGAATTTCAAAGAAAATTTGATTTAGCGCATGAATAGCGGGTTGCAGTGAGGTTTCCGTTTGATGTTGAGCAAAAATAGCTTCGAGTCCGCCGTGGTTTCGATAAATGTGTTGCAACGCTTTGATGAAATATTTGAAATCTTCGCTGTTGAAAGTGCGGTGCACAAATCCATCCAAGCGTTCTAGCTGGGCTTCATTGTGCGACATCACAAAATCGAAAGGCGCGGTGCCCAACAAATCCATCATGCGGTGCCCATTTTTGGTGATCATTTTCCGATTGCCCCAAGCGATAGAAGCTGCTAGAAAACTGGCAATCTCGATGTCTTCTTTGCTTGAAAACCGATGCGGTACGCTGATTGGATCGGGTTCGATAAAATCTAGCGTATTGAATGCCGTTACTTTAGCGTCTAAAAATTCTTTCAGTTCTGTGGGCTTTAAATCCATTGATTTGTTGAGTTGATTTTGCAAAGATAAATTTTTTAAACAGCGTTCGGTTGATTCACTAGATTAGAAAATCACATCCAAACCAAGCGATGAAGCTAGATTTTACGCAAGTGGGTCGTAACTAATTTAGGAAATGTTGATGCAAAACCTGATTTAACATTTACCTAATAATTTGAATTTGAAAGCATAACCTTCAAAAGAAATATTTTTTCAAAAAAACAACAGTAAATAGTTGTAAACTACTTTATGAAATCTTACATTTGCAACCGCTTTAAAGAAAGCTAGTCATTGAAATTATTGTCACGAAATAGGAGAGGTGCCGGAGTGGTAACGGAGCAGATTGCTAATCTGTCGACGGGCAACCGTCGCCAGGGTTCGAGTCCCTGTCTCTCCGCTTCGGGGTGTAGCGTAGCCCGGTATCGCGCCTGCTTTGGGAGCAGGAGGTCGTAGGTTCGAATCCTGCCACCCCGACAAATTTAGGTCTCGTAGCTCAGCTGGATAGAGCAACTGCCTTCTAAGCAGTAGGTCTCAGGTTCGAATCCTGACGGGATCACAAAAAAACCACTGAAAATCAGTGGTTTTTTTGTTTTTATACTTTTCGGTTTTGCTTGTTGAGGTACAAAATTGTCTCATTTTGTCAAAATACGGAAGAAAAAAGGAAAATCGAAAATGCATTTTTAGAAATAAACAATTGTTCTTTCAACAATTTCTAAAGGCGTGTTTTTAATCAATAAGGTTTTTTTTGTCCAATTCTTCTTGTCGTCAATTTCGTATTCAAATTGGCTGTTTAATGGCGAATTTCTTTCAATGTTGTCCAATGTTTCAAGCAAAAAACCGTTGGAATCATAACTATAGGAAACCGATTCAGTCATCACATCATCTTCATATTGTTGATAACCCAATATTTTTCCCAAATCATTGTATTTGGTTTCTGTGGCAATTTGCTTCCCAGTTTCGTCTAAAACCACAAAGTATATCAAACGGCCTTTTTCATCGTATTTTTTCTTTTCCGAACGCACCAGCTGTTGTTTTTTGTTTAAATAATCAGTTTGGACAAGTTCATTGTTTGCCGAATAAGTGTTGATTGTTTTTAGCACAATTTCATTTTGTGCATTGATGTCCGTAACTTCAATCAAATTTTCACGTTCGTCGTAAGCATATTTTTTGATGATTCTGATCTGGTTGTTTCTTCCATAAAGTGTTTCTTTTTCAAGAAGTTGCGCATTTTTATATTCGTAAACAATTTTTTCAATCTCGTAATTTTGGTTGTTTAATTTTATTTTTCTAAACAATAAATCATTTTGATATTCGTACTTTTCGATTTCATTTAATTGTTCATTGCTGTCAAATTTTGAAATTGAATAGATTTCATTTTTTGAATTTCTTTTAATAACAGTTGTTTCAAATACAATCCCATTGTTGTATTTAATGGTCTTTTCTAACTGACTTTTCCCACTAAAAAAATGTTCTTCGTAAATTTTATCATCGCTACCTAACATCTTTTTCTGAGTGAGTTGTCCTTTCTCATTGAAAAAGATTTGCTCTTTATGGCTAATTTTTAAACTTGTAGAATCATTTTTATCGTTTACAGGAACTTTCGTTGTGATCAAAATTGATTTAACGGAAGCATTCAAATCATAGTCTTTAAAATCTTCATGAACTATGGTTGGATCTTCTTGCTCTGAAACGTCTTTCTTGCAAGAAACTGCCACAAAAGCAATGATAAGGATTGAAAATAGTGTTTTTAAACGCATAAAATCTAGTTTTAGTTGAATGATATTTTTAGAAACAAAAAATCCCTAATGAAAGGGATTTAATGTGGTCAAATCTAATGATTTTTATTTTGCGTTGTCAAATTTTTGTGCCACTGCATCCCAATTCACAACATTGAAAAATGCTTTGATGTAGTCAGCTCTTTTGTTTTGATAATTTAAATAGTAAGCATGTTCCCATACATCAATACCTAAAACAGGAGTGCCGGTATAGCCTAATTTAGTCATCAATGGATTGTCTTGATTTGGTGTGCCCAAAACGGATAATTTCCCATCAGCACCTTTCACCAACCATGCCCAACCTGAGCCAAATTGTTTGGTAGCAGCTTCAGAAAAAGCGGTTACAAAAGCATCATAAGAACCAAAACTTGCGTTGATTGCTTCCAATAGCGCTCCCGTGGGTTGTCCGCCTTTGTTGGGTGCAATAGTTTCCCAAAAGAAAATGTGGTTGTAGTAGCCACCTGCATTGTTTCGAACGGCATTGTTAGTAGCATCAATGGTTGCCAAAATTTGTTCAATGGTCATTTTTTCCATTTCAGTGCCAACAATGGCTGCATTCAAATTGTTGGTGTAGCCTACATGGTGTTTAGAATAGTGAATTTCCATTGTTTTTCCGTCGATATGGGGCTCAAGTGCATCATAAGCAAAGTCGAATCCTTTAATTTTGAACACACCTTCGTTGGCTACAACGTCGGCAGGATTTCCGTAAGTAACAGCAACTTCTGCTTCCGGAAGCGGCACTTCCACTTCCTCCACTTTTTTGTCATTACAAGAAAAAACAAGAGCACTTAAACTCAAAAGGCACAATTTTTTAAAAGAATTTTTCATATTTATTTGTTGTTTAAAATTTCGTTTATAATCTCAATGTATCTCATTTTAGCTTCATCTTGACTGATGTGACTGATTTGCAGCCAAGCATTCATTTTAAAAGCATTTCTTAAGTCGTAATTATTGTTTAATGCAAAACTATTCGGATCGTCTGTGGCTTGTTTGTAATAAGCATAGATTCGCAGCATTACATCGGGCGGTAATGGAATAGTCATTTGCGAAGCGGCTTCAAAAGCAGCTTTAAACTGTTCGTCTAGATTATTTGGTTGCATTTTTCTTTGCAATGGCAATGATGGTTTCGCCACCAATTGCTTTTTGATTGAGTTGTACTTCCACTTGAGTGCCCAAAGGTAGAAACAAATCGACTCTTGAACCAAATTTTATAAATCCGGCATCTGTTCCTTGTCTAACAAAAGTACCTTCTTCAGCATAATTGACAATTCTTCGTGCCAAAGCTCCCGCAATTTGACGGTATAAAACAGCTCCCCAAGCACTTCCTTCTACCACCACCGTGGTGCGTTCGTTTTCAGTACTTGCTTTTGGATGCCAAGCCACTAAATATTTGCCAGGATGGTATTTGCTGAACAATACTTTTCCGCTGATGGCGTATCGTGTGACATGCACATTGATGGGCGACATAAAAATCGACACTTGCAATCTTTTGTCTTTAAAATATTCTGGTTCAAATACTTCTTCAATAACCACCACTTTTCCATCAACAGGGGCAATGATATGGTTATCGTCAACAATAGTTTTTCGTTTGGGGTTTCTAAAAAATTGTAAAATCAATACCAAAAAAACCAAAGAGGCTACTTGAATTAGTTTTTTGAGCCAAAAAATCGTGATAAATTCATCGGACAATAAAATGATTGCAGCGATAGCAATGGTACTGAACAAAATAATTTTTGCGCCTTCTTTATGAAACATAAGTAATAATTTTAAGTAATAAAAGTATAAATGGTGCCACAAAAATAACACTATCAAATCGATCTAAAATACCACCGTGGCCGGGCATGATTTTACCACTGTCTTTCACTTGTGCAGTTCTTTTGAATTTAGATTCCACCAAATCGCCAATAGTGCCGAAAACACTGACAATAACAGACATCAATATTAAAAAAACAGTGCTGTAAAGTTGCATGATATTGTTCATAATTATGCTCGCTAAAATAGTAAAAACAAACCCACCAAAAAAACCTTCAACTGTTTTTTTCGGCGAAACGCTTGGAAAGAGCTTTCGTTTTCCGATAGATTTTCCTACCACGTAAGCAAAGGTATCATTGGTCCAAATCAAGACGAACAATACAAAAATGATTTTATAATCGTAAAACCCTTGGGTAAAGGGAAGTGCCGTAAGAATTAAAAATGGGAAAATAACGTATCCGATCAGCAAAACGAATTTGAAATTCCGGTCTAAATAAAGCGTTTTGTTAGATTTCAAGTTCATCATTAACAAAATACTTACAAATAGAGACAGAGAGATGAACGCCCAATCAAAATCATGGACGTTTTTATATATAAAAAAGATATGAAAGCCCATTAAAAGTGCTGTAATTGGATAAACAACCACACTTTTTAAATGGATGAGTTTTTTAAATTCATAAACACAAACAAACAAGACGAAACTAAAAAAGATAAAAAATGTTACTGGCGATGTCAGTGTTGCGTAAAAAAGTAAGATGATGTAAACAATGCCTGATAAAAGGCGTGTGAGTGTTTCATTCATTTTTAAAAATCTTCAAGAAGCAGCAAATAAAGATTTTTTTGCACACTGCCATAAGTTAGAAAGTTGTTTTCAGATGGTTTTTTGAAGAATTTTATCGTAGTGATATTGTTGGGAATTTGTTTTAAATATTTGTTTTTAATCGCTCTCAAGCCTTCTGTTTTGCTTTCAAGAATTTGACTTGTAGTAGCAAAAACAATAATGTCTGTTGTTAAATCTTGAGGTTTTAGTTGTTTTATTTGATTAGAGGTAAGTAAAACAGAACCTTCATCTGCAATTAAGCTTTCGCAACTGATGAATGAAAATTTAGGATTTTTCACATTTTCGTAAACCAATCTGTTTTCGGACAATAGATGCATGATTTTTGGATCAAAGCATGTAACTTCGTTTTCAAACCAGTCATTTTCAACCAAAATATTCAAAAATTGTTCTGAAAGTTCTTCCAAATTTTCACAATAAATAAACTTACCACCATTTGCTTTGAAGTTTTTTGTGAAAAGTTCGTCAACAGGCAAGTTATTTTCTTCATGGAACAAATTGACATCGTCTTCATGAGGATGCGAGGAACTGTCTGTTCCAGATTTGAAAATTTTTTTGAAAATACTCATAAAAAGGTTTGAGAAAATTTTGTTCAGATGTTGCAAAGATAAAAAAAACTCAACTTAAACAATTGTTTTAGTTGAGTTTTTTGAATGTATTGAAAACTAAAAGTCTAAGTCAATTCTTCTAATTTTGAGAACGGTCTGTGACCAAATATTTCTTGTAAATCGTCTTTGAAAATCACTTCTTTTTCAATTAAAATATCAGCCAACTGATTCAATTTGTCTTTATTTTCAGTCAAAATTTGAATCGCTCTTTGGTATTGGCTCTCAATTAATTTTGAAATTTCATGATCTATCACTCTTGCGGTTTCTTCCGAATAAGGTTTTGCAAAACTGTATTCACTTTGCCCTGACGAATCGTAGTACGTAATGTTTCCAATTTTATCATTCAATCCGTAAATAGAAACCATCGCACGGGCTTGTTTGGTTACTTTTTCTAAATCGCTCAATGCGCCTGTTGAGATTCTATCGAAAGTCACTTTTTCAGCAGCTCTTCCGCCCATCGTTGCGCACATTTCGTCAAGCATTTGATCGGTTCTCACAATCGATCGCTCTTCTGGCAAATACCAAGCCGCACCCAAACTTTGTCCTCTCGGCACAATGGTTACTTTTACTAAAGGTGCAGCGTGTTCCAACATCCAACTCACGGTGGCGTGACCCGCTTCATGGATAGCGATGGCTCTTTTTTCCTCTACAGAAATGATTTTATTTTTCTTTTCTAAACCACCTACTATTCTATCAACAGCATCCAAGAAATCTTGTTTTTCAACACCTTGTTTGTCTTTTCTCGCTGCAATTAACGCCGCTTCGTTACAAACGTTGGCAATATCAGCTCCTGAAAATCCCGGCGTTTGTTTGGCTAAAAACTCTATGTCTAGCGTTTCATCCAATTTTTTAATCGGTTTTAAATGTACTTCAAAGATTTCTCTTCTTTCGTTCACATCTGGTAAATCCACATAAATTTGTCGGTCAAATCTTCCCGCTCTCATCAATGCTTTGTCTAAAACATCCGCACGGTTGGTAGCTGCTAAAACAATCACGTTCGAATTAGAACCAAATCCGTCCATTTCTGTCAGCAATTGGTTTAATGTGTTTTCTCTTTCGTCGTTTGAACCAGAAAAATTGTTTTTGCCTCTGGCTCGACCTACGGCATCAATTTCATCAATGAAAATGATTGCTGGCGATTTGTCTTTGGCTTGTTTGAATAAATCTCTTACTCGAGACGCTCCCACACCTACAAACATTTCCACAAAATCAGAACCTGAAAGAGAGAAAAATGGCACTTTTGCTTCGCCAGCAACCGCTTTTGCTAACAACGTTTTACCAGTTCCTGGAGGTCCTACTAACAAGGCACCTTTCGGGATTTTACCGCCTAAACTTGTATATTTTTGTGGGTTTTTCAAAAATTCAACAATTTCTTGAATTTCTTCTTTAGCACCTTCTAATCCTGCAACATCTTTAAAAGTGGTCTTGATTTCACCTTTTTCATCAAAAAGTTTTGCTTTCGATTTGCCAATATTGAAAAGTTGTCCACCAGGACCGCCTCCCGCACCACCAGACATTCTTCGCATGACGAAAATCCAAATTCCAATAATCACAATTAATGGCAAAAATGAAATGAATATATCGCCCCAATTGCTTCTTGATTTGAAGTCAAATTCTGCAAGAACACCTTTATTTTTGGCTTCTTCCAAAGTTTTTTGAAAGGTAGCCATATCGCCCACGTCATCCATTAAATAATGCGGGCCTTTGTTTTTTCTTCCAAAAGCGTCTTTGACAACGTTTTTGTGTTTTTCTTTGTCAAGAGAAGCTTCGGTTAAAAATATTTCTGCTTCCTTTTGGTTGTAAACAATTACCTTTTCAACATCGCCTTCGTTAATAAGTTTACTGAATTCTGAAGTTGAGGTGCGGACAGGCTCACTCCAACTTGAGCCACCCGATACGATTTGAATTCCTATAAAAATAGCAATTGCTGCTACGTAAATAATCCACGGATTTACTTTAATCTTTTTTGGATTATTAGAATTGTTGTTTGTTGCCATGAATGATGATTAAAGTTTAGATTCGATGTGCGTAATTTTGGCGTCGCCCCAGAGTCCTTCAATATTATAGTAAGTTCGAATATGTGTTTGAAACACGTGCAATACAACGTTAACATAGTCCATCAACACCCACTCGCCATTGTCTGCACCTTCCACGTGCCAAGGCTTGTCGTGAATGGCTTTAGATACCACGCGTTGCACAGAATTCACAATGGCATTCACTTGTGTGTTAGAATTTCCATTACAAATCACAAAATAATCACAAACAGCAGTGTCAATTTTTCGTAAATCTAGGAGGGTAATATCGGAACCTTTAACGTCTTCGATTCCTTGTATGATGAGCGTA
Organism: Flavobacterium sp.; assembly: GCA_040379105.1. Lineage (GTDB taxonomy): Bacteria > Bacteroidota > Bacteroidia > Flavobacteriales > Flavobacteriaceae > Flavobacterium. The sequence continues at coordinate 1,806 of JBEILV010000103.1, read as the reverse complement.
AGTAGTTCGTCGTTTTTTAAATTTTTATCAGCCATGAACTTTTATTAGATTAAATGCAAAGGTATCATTTTTTGTATTTATTTTTGAACCTTAACACAAGATTAAAAATTGTAATATAAGAATGTATTTTATCAAATTAGATGCCATAGACTCGACCAATGATTATTTGAAAAAAATATCCAGTGAAATGCGTCTCGAAAACTTTATGGTGGTCAGCGCAAAACATCAATCTAAAGGCAAAGGACAGTTGGGGTCGATTTGGACAGCAGAAAGCTCCAAGAATCTGACATTTAGCATCTTATTAAAAGATTTAACGAGTCAAATTGAGGATGTTTTTTTGCTGAATAAAGTGGTGGCGTTGTCTTTATTTCAGTTTCTTGAGCAATGCAATGTGCCAAATGTCAAAATAAAATGGCCAAACGACATAATGGCAGGTTCGAAAAAAATTGCGGGTGTATTGATTGAAAACAACTTCAGGCATAATGGAACGATTGATTGTATTGTGGGTATTGGGTTGAATGTCAATCAAAAGATTTTTGGCGATTTGGTGCAAGCCACGTCGATTTTTTTGGAAACAGAGAAGGAAAATTCATTGGACGAATTGTTGGTTTCATTTTGTGAACTTTTTCAAAAGAATTTGAAGTTCTACCAATACAAATCATCTGTAATCAATGAAAATTACAATCAGTTGCTATTTAAAAGAGAAAAACCAGCTGTTTTTAAGGGTGAAGATGGACAAAATTTTATGGGAATTATTAAGGGCGTAGATGAACATGGCGCTTTGGAACTCATGTTGGAAGACGATACGTTGAAGAAATTCAAGCTAAAAGAGATTAAAATGCTTTTTTAAGTAAAAAAATATCGCTTCTAATTGTCATATTTTAAAAAAAGACTACTTTTGCACACCTTTTGTCAGATAAGAGTTTACACTAGGTATCAAATCATTAAGTATCATAACTTCTGCAGTTTTTAATCTGAAACTAAACTCGTAAAAACACAGAATACAAATTTTTTAATCAGCATGTCTGAAATTAACAAAACAAACGAAGAGTTTTTAGCCAACTTTAACTGGCACAATTTCGAAGAAGGAATTGATCCAGTAGATGAAAAAAACTTACAAGAATTTGAAGAATTAGTTGCTAAAACCTTCATTTCAACAGAAAGCGACGATGTAGTAGAAGGTGTGGTTGTAAGAATCACAGACAGAGACGCCATTGTTGACATCAATGCAAAATCTGAAGGCGTAATTTCATTGAACGAATTCCGCTACAATCCAGGTTTAAAAGTAGGCGATAAGGTAGAAGTTTTGATCGACGTTCGTGAGGACAAAACAGGTCAATTGGTTTTATCGCACAGAAAAGCTAGAACAATCAAAGCATGGGATCGCGTGATTGCTGCTAATGAAACGGGCGAAATCGTTAATGGTTTCGTGAAATGCAGAACAAAAGGTGGTATGATTGTGGATGTTTTCGGCATCGAAGCATTCTTACCAGGTTCACAAATTGATGTGAAACCAATCCGTGACTACGATCAATATGTAAACAAAATGATGGAGTTCAAAGTAGTGAAAATCAACCACGAATTCAAAAACGTAGTGGTTTCTCACAAAGCTTTGATCGAAGCAGACATCGAAATCCAGAAAAAAGAAATCATTGGTCAATTAGAAAAAGGTCAAGTATTAGAAGGTGTGGTTAAAAACATTACTTCTTATGGCGTTTTCATCGATTTAGGTGGAGTAGATGGTTTGATTCACATTACAGACCTTTCTTGGTCAAGAATCAACCACCCAAGCGAAGTACTTGAATT
>JBEILV010000102.1:0-10565 GCA_040379105.1 Flavobacterium sp. | reverse complement strand
TTGATTGCTTTTGTATGGTGCTATAAAATTGGGGACTTTTTAGATGATAATGTCAAAAAACTAGAAATAAAAAAACACGGCAGAAGAGCCATAAGTGCTTTCAAATATGGCTTAGATTACTTGTCTAAATTTCTTTTTACAGGTGTTAATCGATTGGAAAACACTCTATTTTTCTTTTTGTCATGTACTTAGAAAATTTTGATAACTATTTTTGATCCTACTCAAAAGCAATCAGCCAACAAATACGCAAATAAGTATTTAAAAAATCTTCGATTACTGTAAAATTAATCCCAAAAAAAACGCAGAATTCAACCTCTGCGTTTTTATATATTTATTCATCCTCAAGTTTGCGTCGTTTTCTTTCAGATTTGATTAAAGTCAATTCGCGGCTCGTTTGTCCCGCCACAGAAGTGTTTTCTTCCGCCCGACGGATCAAATAGGGCATCACATCTTTCACAGGACCAAATGGTAAATATTTCGCTACATTATAACCGTGATCTGCTAAATTGTAGCTGATGTTGTCGCTCATGCCATACAGTTGTCCGAAAAAGATTCTTTGATCATTGCGCAACATCCCGCCTTCATTGACCAAGTTCATCAGTAAATACGAACTTTCTTCGTTGTGCGTGCCTGCAAAAATTGCCATGCGGTCAATGTTTTGCATCATGTAGCGCACTGCTTTGTTATAGTTTTCGTCGGTGGCATTTTTACTTTCGCAAATCGGACTTTTATAGCCTTTCTCCTCCGCACGTTTGTTTTCCTTTTCCATGTAAGCACCACGCACCAATTTCATTCCGATGTGAAAACCTTTGGTTTTGGCTCGTTCATGCAACGCTTTCAAATAATCCATTCTGTCCCAACGATACATTTGTAGCGTATTGAAAACCACTGCTTTTTCTTTGTTAAAGCGTTCCATCATTTGTTCTACCAATTGGTCTGCAGCATCTTGCATCCAGCTTTCTTCCGCATCAATCAGCAATGAAACATCTAAATCATGCGCCAATTGACACACTTTTTCAAATCGCTTTTTCACAGCTTCCCATTCTTGGGTTTCTTGCGCTGAAATGGGCGTGCCCTTCCCTATTTTTTCATACAGATTCAACCGTCCAAAACCTGTAGGTTTGAAAACCGCAAACGGAATTGACGCACGTTCTTTGGCAAAATAGATTGTTTTGATGGTCATTTCCAGCGCGGCGTCAAACTGTGCTTCTTCTTCTTTGCCTTCCACAGAATAGTCCAAAACAGACGAAACGCCTTTTGTGAACATTTTATCGACCACACTCAAACAATCATTTTCGTTGACTCCCCCGCAAAAATGATCGAAAACCGTGGCACGAATCAACCCTTCTACTGGCAAATTGGCTTTCAAAGCAAAATTCGTCACCGCTGTCCCGATCCGAACCAAAGGCTGAGATTCAATCATTTTAAAAAGAAAATAAGCCCTGTCTAACTCAGAATCGCTCTTGAGCGAAAAGGCAATTTGCGTGTTTGTAAAAATCTTGTCCATAGTATTTTTTTGCCACGCAAAGATAATGAGTGTATGCCATTTTTTGCTTTGATAATATGTAATTTTGCAACCTGATTTTTGAAAACAAAAAGAGACAATCAACATGCACGCTCACAACCCTTCTGCCTTGCTCACTCCCATTGTTTATGGAGAAGAAATTTATGATTTTTTGAACAAAACCATTCAAGAAGCGCAATATTCTAAAATTTTTATTTTGGTGGACACCAATACCAACGAGCACTGTTTGCCATCTTTTCTATATGGTTTGGCCACAGAAGTTCCTTTTGAAATCATCGAAATTGAGGCGGGCGAACCACATAAAAACATCGAAACTTGTGTCGGAATTTGGGAAGCCTTAACGGCATTACAAGCCGATCGGAAAAGTTTGTTCATCAACCTTGGCGGTGGCGTCATTACTGATTTGGGTGGTTTTGTGGCGGCTACTTTCAAGCGAGGGATTGATTTTATTCATGTTCCCACCACGTTATTGGCGATGGTCGATGCAGCACTTGGCGGAAAAACCGGCGTGGACTTGGGAGTTTTAAAAAATCAAATTGGTATGTTTCAACCACCTAAAGCGATTTTGATTTACGATCAATTCCTCACCACTTTGCCGCAAAACCAGATGCGCTCTGGTTTGGCAGAAATGCTAAAACACGGTTTGATTCAAGACCCAATTTATTGGAAGCAATTGAATCATTTGGAAGATTTAAACGAACATAACCTACTCGATTTGATTCAGACTTCGGTCAAAATCAAAACTGCAATTGTAACCAACGATCCTTTTGAACAGAACATTCGAAAAGCCCTCAATTTTGGTCACACGATTGGTCATGCCATCGAAAGCTATTTTCTGGCATTGAATCCAACAACTCCCGTTTTGCATGGAGAAGCTGTAGCAGCAGGCATGATCATTGAAAGCTATCTTTCTTATAAAAAAGAACTGATTGATTTTTCAACTTACGAAAACATAAAAAAAGGCATCGATCAATATTTTGCACCGCTTCCTTTGAACCATGAAAATATCGAAGCCATTCTCCCCTATTTATTACACGATAAAAAAAATATCGGTCAAAAAATAAAGTTTGTTTTGCTTCAAGAAATAGGACAATTTGTTTTGGATCAAAATTGCGAAGACGCACTTATTCAAGAAGCTTTTGAAGTCTATATAAATTAGTGATTTTTTAATGTGAAGCTATTCAAAAAACTTAAAATATTTTTTACATTTGCGCTAATGAAAATTTTTCTCTCACGCATCATTTTAACATCAACCCTTCACAAAATATACAATTTGTGTTTATTCAAATTGTGTGAAAACTCTTTCAATAAACTCTTATTGATTTTATGTGGATTGTTCGTATTTGAATATGATGAGCACGAAGAATTGGCATACGTCTATGCCAATATTAGGGTTTGAATCTCGGTGTTTTTCACGTCAATTGTTCCATTTTTTTAATCTTTAAGAAAAACATCTAATGAATACAAAATACACAGATTTAATTAATCAAACCTATTATTTCCCTCAAGAGGAATTCACTTTAAACAAAGATTCGCTACAATTTCATCAAATCGACTTGATGAAATTAGTTGAACAATACGGCACACCTTTAAAATTCACCTATTTACCTCAAATTTCTAAAAACATCAATCGTGCAAAAGGTTGGTTTAGAAAAGCGATGGAAAAAAACAAATACGAAGCCAATTATTACTATTGCTATTGCACCAAAAGTTCGCATTTTAGTTTTGTGATGAATGAAGCCTTCAAAAACAGTATTCACATCGAAACTTCTTCAGCTTTCGACATTAATATTGTAGAAAATTTGATGCGCGATGGCAAAATCAATAAAAACACTTTCGTGATTTGTAATGGTTTCAAAAGAGAACAATACATCGAAAACATTGCCAGATTAATCAATGGCGGCCACGAAAAAACGATTCCGATCATCGATAATTACGAAGAATTAGATTTATTGCAAGAAGCGATTCCCGGAAAATTCCAAATCGGAATTAGAATTGCCGCCGAAGAAGAACCAAAATTTGAATTTTATACTTCAAGATTAGGAATTGGTTACAGAAATATTCTACCTTTTTACCGCAAACAAATTGAAGAAAATGACAATGTAGAGCTCAAAATGTTGCATTTTTTCATCAATACAGGCATTCGCGACACGGCTTATTATTGGAACGAACTATTGAAATGTATGAAGGTTTACATTGCTTTGAAAAAAGAATGTCCAACCCTCGATAGTTTGAATATTGGCGGTGGTTTTCCAATTAAAAATTCGCTGGCTTTCGAATATGATTACCAGTATATGATTGATGAAATTATCAATCAAATTAAAATTTCTTGCGATGATGCCGAGGTAGAAGTACCTCACATTTTCACAGAATTTGGTTCGTTTACAGTAGGCGAAAGTGGCGGAGCAATTTATCAAGTTTTGTATCAAAAACAACAAAACGACCGTGAGAAATGGAACATGATTGATTCCTCATTCATCACGACTTTGCCCGATACTTGGGCGATTAACAAGCGTTTTGTGATGTTGGCCATCAACCGTTGGAACGATACGTACGAACGTGTACTTTTGGGCGGACTGACCTGCGATAGCGATGATTATTACAATTCAGAGCAAAACATGAACGCGGTTTATTTGCCAAAATACAACAAAGACAAACCACTTTACATCGGATTTTTCAACACGGGCGCTTATCAAGAAACCATTGGCGGTTTTGGCGGTTTGCGCCACTGTTTGATTCCGCAACCCAAACATATTTTAATCGACAGAGACGAAAACGGAATTTTTGGAACAGAAGTATTTTCTGAGCAACAAAAAGCCGAAGACGTGATGAAAATTTTAGGATACGATAAAAAATAATATAAATTTGTTGCCTCAAAAATGCCTTATTGGCGAAGGACAATAATCGAAATAAAGAAAACATGAACAAAGGACCTGTAAGTCAATTTATTGAACAAAACTATCTTCATTTCAATGCCGCTGCTTTGGTAGATGCTGCAAAAGGATATGAACAACATTTGCTTGAAAACGGTAAAATGATGATTACTTTAGCAGGTGCGATGAGTACAGCTGAATTAGGAAAATCCTTGGCAGAAATGATTCGTCAAGACAAAGTACACATCATTTCGTGTACAGGCGCCAATTTAGAAGAAGACATTATGAATTTGGTGGCACACAATTCTTACAAAAGAGTGCCCAATTATCGTGATTTGAGTCCTCAAGAAGAATGGGATTTACTTGAAAATCATTACAATAGAGTAACCGATACTTGTATTCCAGAAGAAGAGGCTTTCCGCAGATTACAATCGCATTTATTTGATATTTGGAACAATGCCGATTCGAAAGGCGAGCGTTATTTCCCGCATGAATTTATGTATCAAATGATCAACTCGGGGGTTTTGCAACAATACTACGAAATTGATCCAAAAGACTCTTGGATGGTGGCTGCGGCTGAAAAAAACCTACCGATTGTTGTGCCAGGTTGGGAAGACAGCACGATGGGAAATATTTTTGCCTCTTATTGTATTAAAGGTACTTTCAAACCTACGACCATGAAAAGTGGGATTGAATACATGATGTGGTTGGCAGATTGGTATCCAAAAAATTCAACTGGAAAAGGAGTTGGATTTTTCCAAATCGGTGGTGGAATTGCTGGAGATTTCCCGATTTGTGTAGTGCCAATGTTATACCAAGACATGGAAATGCACGACGTTCCGTTTTGGAGTTATTTTTGTCAAATTTCCGATTCCACAACGAGCTATGGTTCGTATTCGGGAGCTGTACCCAATGAGAAAATCACTTGGGGAAAACTAGACATTGCAACCCCAAAATTTATTATTGAATCGGACGCTACGATTGTAGCACCTTTAGTTTTCGCTTACATTTTAGGATTATAACCGTTTATATTTATGAAGAGAGTAATTGTAGATTACGCAAAATTGACCAACGACATTTTGTCATTGTTAGTGGATAAATTTCCCGACGGATATGAAGAATCCGACATTATTAGATTCAAAAATGCTCAAAATGAATTGGTTGAAGCAGTAGAAGTAAGAACTTCTGATACTATTTATTTGGTCAAAGTGAGTAAAAAATTAGTGTCGAGAATGGACAGTTTTGAAGAAGATGACGACGACATCACAGCTGATGTAGATTTGATTGCACCAGTAAAAGGAATCGATCTTGATGATGACGATACCGACGAAGATGAAGAAGAAATTGCTTCCAAAAAACGTAAAGACGAGCAAGACGATGCTGATGAAGACGATGAAGACGACTTCAATGCAGAGGATGTGGCCGACGACGAGGACGATGAAGACGATTATTAAAATTTAATACCAAAAAGGAATACTGAAAAGTGTTCCTTTTTTGGTAAATAATACTTAACACAACGCTTAATGCAAGCATTTTTTCTACTTTTGAAAAAAAATTACACTTGAAATTACGATTCGCTTTTATATTGATTCTGTTGTGTTCTTTCACAAAAATTTACACACAATCTAACAAAACTATTATTGTTGAACATGCTGATTTGTTTGATTATAACCAATCGGAAGTGCCCAATGCGGCTTTGCTCATCGGAAATGTGAGGGTAAAACTCGACGGTGCTTTTTTAATTTGCAACAAAGCCTATCTATACAAAGAGGAAAACTACATCAAAGCTTTTGGCGACGTGGTCATTACGCAAGGCGACACCATTCAAATGAACAGTAAATATGCCGAATACAACGGCGATACTGAACTTGCATTTGCCTCTGGCGAAGTAGTTTTAGCGGGCACCGAAATGACTTTACGCACCGACACGCTGTATTTTGATCGCGCAAAACAAGAATCTTTTTACCGCACAAAAGGCGTTATAGTTAATAAAGACAACACCTTGAGAAGTACCGCTGGAAAATATTACATGGTTCAAAAAAAGTATATTTTCAGAAAAACGGTCACAATTACCAATCCAAAATATGTGATCAAAACCAATTATCTTGATTATTTTACCAATTCAGGACATGCATATTTGTTTGGGCCATCGACCATTACGAGCAAAGAAAATTATATTTATACAGAAAAAGGTTTTTACGACACCGACAAAAACGTCTCGCATTTTGTAAAAAATTCACATATCAAATACAACAATCGGCGGATTGAAGGCGATAGTTTGTACTACAACCGAAACATTGAATTTGCCTCAGCCACCAATCATGTAAAAATTACTGATTCTATCAATAATTCCATCATCAAAGGGCATTATGGCGAAGTGTATAAAAACAAAGATTCGCTGATGATGACACGTCGGGCAGTAGCAATGATTTTGGTGGAAAAAGACACTTTTTACATTCATGGAAAGAAAATCATAGTGACAGGAAAACCCGAATCGAGAGTGGTACGGGCTTTCAATAACGTACGATTTTATAAAATTGATATGAGTGGCAAATGCGATTCACTTCATACTAGCGAAAAAACTTCGATCACACAACTCATTGGCAAGCCGATTCTATGGAATTTTGAAAACCAACTCACTGGCGATTTGATGTTGCTTTTATCCAATTCAAAAACCGAAAAATTAGATTCTCTAAAGGTATTAAACAATGCTTTTATCATTTCTAAAGACACGATTGGCACCGGATTTAACCAAGTGAAAGGGCAAAATTTGTTTGGAAGATTTGAAGAAAACAAACTTCGAGAAGTCGATATCATCAAAAATACGGAAGTGATTTATTACCTCCGAAATGACCAACAAGAACTCATCGGCATCAATAAAAGTGTGTGTAGCAAAATTAAGCTGACGCTAAAAGACAATACCATTGAAAAAATTCGGGAAATCAAAAAAGTAGATGGCGACATTTATCCAGAGAAGGATTTGCCCGAAAACACACGAAAACTCAGGGGTTTTATTTGGCGTGGCGATGAAAGAATCAAATCCAAAGACGATATTTTTCCAGAGGAAGAAGCCGTTTGGTTAGACAAAGCCGAGCAGGAAGCCCTCAAAAAAGAAGCCACTGAAAACAAACCACTCGAAATTAGAAAAGAAACCTTAGAGTATAAAGAATCTGAAGAATCCAAAGAATGAAAAACGATTTTTTAACCTATCAAGCACAAACAAGTCCTTATCCATTGTCGATGGAAGTGGCTTACGCCAAAGGATCTTACATTTATGATGTTTGTGGCAAAAAATACCTCGATTTTGTAGCGGGAGTTTCCGCTTGCAGTTTGGGACATCAGCATCCAAAAGTGAACAACGCCATCAAAAAACAACTCGATTTATATTCTCATGTGATGGTTTATGGAGAATATGCACAAAATCCAGCAGTGGCATTTTGCAAACTTTTAGCTGAAAACATGCCCGAACCACTCACTAAGACTTACTTAGTAAACTCAGGCACAGAAGCCACAGAAGGCGCGTTGAAACTCGCAAGAAGAGTCACAGGAAGAAGTCAATTCATTTCTTGTCACAATGCGTATCACGGCAACACGATGGGTTCGATGAGCGTGATGGGTTTTGAAGAACGCAAGCAAGTATTCCGGCCTTTGATTCCTGATGTTGATTTCATTACATTCAATTGCGAAGCTGATTTAGAGAAAATAACGACCAAAACCGCAGGAATTATTTTAGAAAGTATTCAAGGTGGTGCAGGATTTATTGAACCTGAAAACGACTTTCTATTAAAAGTAAAACAACGATGTGAAGCGGTAGGCGCTTTGATGCTCGTCGATGAAATTCAACCAGGCTTTGGACGCACAGGCAAACTCTTTGGTTTTGAAAATTACAATGTGGTGCCCGATGTCGTGATTATGGGCAAAGGCATGGGAGGCGGGATGCCGGTGGGAGCTTTTACGGCAAAACCCGAATACATGGATTTGCTTTCCGACAGTCCAAAACTCGGTCACATCACCACTTTTGGCGGACATCCCGTGATTGCAGCGGCTTGTTTGGCAACGCTGACAGAAATATTGACCACCGATTTGATGGCGCAAGCTCTGGAAAAAGAGCAACTTTTCAGAAAAACGCTTGTGCATCCATTGATCAAAGAAATCAGAGGAAGAGGTTTGATGTTGGCCGCCATGGTTGAAAGTGCAGACATTACGAATGAAATCATCTTCGAATCTCAAAAAAGAGGTTTGATCTTATTTTGGTTGCTTTTTGAAGGTTGCGCCGTTCGAATCACGCCACCACTCACTATTTCGGAGGAAGAAATTTTGGAGGGCTGCGAGATCATTCTTGAGGTTTTGAACAATATTCAAAAAAGAGCCATTCGTTGTTAATAAAATTGTTTATTAAAACCGCATCTTTATTGAATATTATGCAAGATTCAAATCAAATTTCTCTAATTTTATAAAATTAAATTAAAATACATGGAGCTAGATCACGAAGAAGAAGAGTACAGCATGTCTCTTAAGAAATTTGAATCCATGCTACGTACCAATAAAATCTATTTTTTCGATTCAGAAGAGTTTGCCGACATCATTGTGCATTACATTGACATGGGTAAACTACCGATGGCGCGTAAAGCTTTAAAACTTGCTTTGGAACAACATCCGAATTCGGTTTCTGTGAAACTCGTTCAGGTTGAACTATTTATATACGATGACAAACTAGACATTGCTGATCGGATTTTAGATGAAATCATCCTTGTTGAACCCAACAACGATGAAATTTATGTGCAAAGAGCCAATGTTTTTTCCAAAAGAGACCAACATACAAAAGCAATTGAACAACTAGAAATTGCTTTACAATTTACAGACAGTCAAGCAGATATTTATGGATTCATCGGCATGGAATATCTTTTTATGGACGATTTAGAGCAGGCACGTTTCGCTTTCGCTAAATGTTTAGATGAAGATATTGAAGACCAAGTGGCACTTTACCACGTGGTTTATTGCTATGAATTATTAGATCAAATGGACAATGGCATCGAATTTTTGAATCATTTTATTGACAAAAATCCATACAGCGAACTCGGTTGGCACCACAAAGGAAGATTGTTGTATCAACAAAAGAAATACGAAGAAGCCTACGTTGCTTTCGATTATGCCACCTTGATTGACGAAGATTTTTCGGGAGCTTTTATTGAAAAAGGCAAATGTTTGGAAAAACTCAAAAGGTTTGACGAAGCCATAGAAAGCTACCTCGAAACTTTAGAAATTGACGAGCCCAATTCATTCACATTTTTGAGGCTTGGAAAATGCTACGAAAAAGTCAAAAACATAGAAGAAGCCAAAAAATATTACGAAAAAACAACCCACGAAGACCCATTATTGGACAAAGGTTGGTTGGCTTTTGCACTTTTCAATTTGAAGCAAAAAAACTTCAGAGAAGCACTTAAATGCATTAAGAAAGCCATCGAAATTGATGGAGAAAATGCGATGTATTGGAGCAAATATGCTTTGATTCAGAATGAAATAGGCACTTTTTTTGAAGCAGAAATGGGCTACAGAAAATCGATTGAATACGGCGATAAAAAACTAACCACTTGGATGAAATGGGTAGATTCGTTGTGTAAAATCAAAGATTTTGAATGTGCAGAAGCTTCCCTCCTACTCGCTGCCAACAGTTTTCCAGACCATGCTTGCATAGAATATCGATTGGCAGGACTTTATTTTACAGATTTAAAGAAGTTGTCTGAAGGTTCGTTTCATTTGCACAACGCTTTGAGACAAGATTTGAAAAAGATTTCACTTTTAGAAAAAATATTTCCCAAGGCATTGGAGCATAAAACAGTGCAACAGATTATTGCTCAATATAAAGCATAAAAACAGCGGATTTTCGATTTGAAAGTCCGCTGTTTTTTTTAGGTAACTACTTTTTGCGTTTGCTAGGATTGACATCTCAAAATTATTCGCTTCTTTGTTGATTTTGACATAAGCCTTGTTGCTTTTTGCATAAGCATTGTTGCTTTTTGCATAAGTCTTGTTGCTTTTGACATAAGCCTTGTTGCTTTTGACATAAGCCTTGTTGCTTTTTGCATAAGCCTTGTTGCTTTTGACATCAACCTTGTTGCTTTTTGCATCAACCTTGTTGCTTTTGACATCAACCTTGTTGCTTTTTG
>JBEILV010000101.1:0-10723 GCA_040379105.1 Flavobacterium sp. | reverse complement strand
GAAAGTTTCTGGATTTCCGAAAGCGTCCAAATAATCGTCTTGAATTTGAAAAGCAATGCCGAGATTCAGCCCGAAATCGTACATCAATTGGGCTTGCTGTTCGGAAGTTTTGGCAATAATAGCTCCCATTTTCATGGCAGCAGCCACTAAAACTGCCGTTTTGAAGGAAATCATTTTCAAATATTCCGACTCAGAAACATCGTTGCGGGTTTCAAAATCTACATCCCATTGTTGTCCTTCGCATACTTCAAGTGCGGTTTGAGAAAACAATTGCATCAAAGCCTTGAATTGAACAGGTTCGTAGTTTTCAAAAGTTTGATAAGCCAAAATCAACATGGCATCTCCAGAAAGAATCGCGGTGTTCAAATCCCATTTTTCATGCACAGTGATGTTGCCTCGTCTGAGTGGAGCATCGTCCATAATATCGTCGTGTACCAACGAAAAATTATGAAAAACTTCAATAGCCAAAGCCGCCGGGAGCGCTTCTTTGACATCGCCATCAAAAACTTCGGTTGCCAAAAGCGTGAGCACTGGCCGCATTCTTTTGCCGCCCAAACCTAAAATATAAGCAACGGGATTGTATAAATTTTCAGGCGATTTTACCCAGTTTTTTTCTTCTAAATAAGCAGTAAATAACCCTTGAAGTTGCGCAATGGCTTCCATAAATTGATTTTAAAATTCAAAAATAGAAAACCATTCGCAATCAAAAATCTTATGCTTGTGTTTTTATGTTAAATTATTGTAAAAACTTAGGAAACTTTTTTTGTATTAATAGTTTCCGGATTACATTTGCCGCAAATTTGAGAAAAAAATTGTGCAAGATGAAATTTTAGAAAAGGCGGCGGAAATGTTCTTAAACTATGGTTTTAAGAGCGTTACGATGGACGACATTGCCAATGAAATGGGCATTTCTAAAAAAACAATCTACCAACATTTCAGCAACAAAAACAATTTAGTAGAAGCAACCACCTTGCGGATGTTTCATTTAATTTCGGAAGGAATTGACTTGATTTGCGAAAACAATATCAATGCCGTAGAAGAACTTTTTGAAATCAAGAATTTTGTGTTGCAATATTTAAAAGACGAGAAAACCTCTCCGATGTTTCAACTTCAAAAATATTTTCCAAAAACATACAAAACCTTACACGAAAAAGAATATTGCAAAATGCAAGAGTGCGTGAACAGCAATTTGGAAAAAGGAATACGCGAAGGTTTGTACAGAAGTGATATCAACATCGATTTTGTGAGCAGAATTTATTATGCGAACGTCCATTTGATTAAAGAAAAAAACAATTTTGAAGATGCAGGATTTACCATCCGACAATTGGAAGAATTCTATTTAGAATATCACGTCCGTGCCATTTGTACTCCAAAAGGACTTTCTGTTTTAGAAAACATATTAAAATCAACCTAAAAACCCCAATTCAAATATATGAAGTCAGTTCGTTTATTTATTTTATTCATGAGTGTTTGTTCGCTTTGGGCGCAAGAAACACCGAGAAGCTATTCTTTTAGCTTGCAAGAAGCCATTGCGCATGGTTTGGAATATAACTACAGCGTGATCAATTCTGGAAGAGACATTGTGGCTGCCAGAAAGAAAAAATGGGAAACCACCGCCATCGGACTACCACAAGTTTCGGCAAGAGTGGATTATCAAAACAACATTGTGATTCAGAAGAGTGTGGTGCCCGCCGAATTTTTTGGTGGCAACCAAGGCGAGTTTGTGGAAGTGGCTTTTGGCACCAAGCAAAACATGAACGCAGGTGCAACGCTCACGCAGATTTTATTTGATGGTTCGTATTTAGTGGCATTGAAAGCTTCAAAAACCTATTTAGACTTTTTTGAACAGTCCAAAAACAAAACCGATATCGACACCAAAGCGAGCATCATCGAAGCCTACGGACAAGTGCTTTTGGTGGAAGAAACCATCAAGATTTTTCAAAAAAACAAACTGACTTTAGAAGCCAACTTAAAAGAAACAAAAGCGGCCTTCGATAATGGTTTGGCAGAAGAAGAATCGGTGGAGCAAATTCAAATCAACCTCGCAACGCTAACAAACACAATCAACAACAACATCCGATTGAGAGAAATCACTCAAAAAATGCTCAAAGTGATGATTGGAATTGAAATCAACGATTCGCTGGTTTTAACAGATTCGTTAGATCAATTGACGGAGCAAAATATTGTGCTTGACAATGCGGCATCTAATTTTGAACTCGAAAAAAATATAGACTATCGATTGGGTTTGAATTTTTCTGAACAAAAACGTCTGTTGATGTTGCAAGAAAAAAGCAAAGCATTGCCTACACTTGCTGCCAATGCCAATTTTGGATACAATGCTTTTAACGATCAGTTTCAATTTTTCACTTCACAACAAAAATGGTTGAATTATTCGTTTGTGGGCGTGAGTTTGAATGTACCTATTTTTAGTAGTTTGGCAAGAAGTGCAAGAACACAGCAAGCGCAGATTGAATTTGACAAAGCCAAAACAAGTCTAACACAATTGGAGCAAAATTTAAAATTGCAACATCAAATGGCCAAAAGCGAATATCAATTCAGCATTGAAACCTATCAAACTGCCAAAAATAATTTACGCCTTTCTGAACGCATCGAAAACAAACAGCAAATCAAATTCAGAGAAGGAATTTCCACAAGTTTCGAATTTACAGAAGCACAACGTCAATTGTATGCTGCCCAGCAAAATTTATTGAGCAGTATGGTTGAAATCATCAATAAAAGAGCCGCGCTCGAAAAACTAACCTCTAACTAATCATCAGAAAATCAATAAAATGAAAAAAATTATTATCCTTGCCTTGTGGGCAATAGTAGCCATCGGTTGCGGTGCTGACAACGGCGCAAAAACAGACAAAGTAATTGCAACCAAAGAATTAAGCAAAATCAAGGCGCAGAGAGCAGTTGTTCAAAAAAAGCATGCAGCGATGACGGCCGAATTAGCAAAATTAGATGCTGTCATCAACGAATTGAGCGGTGCAAAAAACATCGTTTTGGTGAAAACAATCCCAGTAAAAACAGAATCTTTTACGCACTATTTAGAAATTGTCGGAAACATCGAAACCAAAGAAAATATTTTGATTTCGCCAGAAGCTAGTGGGGTTTTAACGCAACTTCGAGTAAAATCGGGGCAAAAAGTAAGCAAAGGTCAAATTGTAGCTACTGTGGACGATGGCGGTTTATCAGCCCAACTAGAACAAACCAAAACGCAATTGGCTTTGGCAAAAACAACTTACGAAAGACAGCAAAATCTTTGGAATCAGAAAATAGGAAGTGAAATTCAGTATTTGCAAGCCAAAGCAACTTATGAAGCGCAAGAAAAAGCAGTGAAACAAATGCAATCTATGTTGGAAAGAACTTTCGTAAAAGCGCCTTTTAATGGCACGATTGAGGATGTAACCGTAGAACGTGGTCAAGTGGTAAGTCCCGGAACGCCTTTGATGCGCATCGTGAACATCAACAATATGTATGTGCAAGCGCAAGTGCCCGAAACCTATTTGGAAGACATCAAATTAAACGCACCTGTGGCAATTTTCGTGAAAAGTTTGAACAAAACCTACATCGGAAAGATTCGTCAAATAGACAATTACATCAAACCTAACAACCGCAGTTTCGGAATTGAAGTGGCAATCGACAACAAGGAAAATTTATTGCGTCCAAACCAAACCGCTGTTTTGAAAATTGAAGATTATGTAAACAATAAAGCGGTGCTTGTGCCCAATAGTGCTGTCATTGAAGCGGCTGATGATAAATTCATCGTTTTTGTGGCAGGAAAACTCAACGCTAAAAAAGAAGCGACCGTGACTAAAAAAGAAGTAGAAATCGGCACAACAAGCGGAGACAAAATCGAAATATTGAAAGGCTTAGAACCAGGTGAAAATGTGGTGACAGAAGGCGTGCGCAGTTTGAAAGACAAAATGGAGGTTCAAATCGTTGAATAATTTTTTAATAAACAAAAAATGAGTCAAAAATTAGATAAAAGTTTCGGCATCTCTACGTGGGCCATCAACAATCGAATGACGGTTTATGTCATTACAGCGATTATTTTGATTGGCGGTTTGATGTCGTATTACGCAATGCCTCGCGAGAGTTTTCCTGAAATTCGGGAAACGAAAATTTATGTGAGTTCGCTCAATCCTGGTAACGCAGCCGAGGATGTGGAAAAACTGATTACCAAGCCTTTAGAGGAAGAAATCAACAATATTTCGGGTGTCACAAAAATTACCTCAACCACTGTTGAAGACTATTCGATGTTGTTGGTAGAATTTGATGAAGACATCACAATTGAAGACGCCAAACAACGTGTGAAAGACAAAGCCGACATCGTGAAAGCCGACACCGATTGGCCCGTAATTGATGGTGGAGGAAAAGTAGAACCTACGATTTTCGATTTGAATATTGCGGAGGAAGTGCCGATTTTAAATGTCAATTTATCTGGCGATTTCCCATCTGAAAAACTGAAAGAATATGCTGAATATTTAGAAGACCGCATCGAGCGTTTGCCACAAATCAAAGAAATTGCCATCAGAGGAGTAGAAGACAAAGAAGTCGAAATTGCTGTTGATGTCTATAAAATGATGGCGGCCGAAGTGAGTTTTGACGATATTGTAAGTAAAGTAAACTATAAAAACAAAACCATTTCGGGTGGTGGCATGGTGAGCGGCGGATTGAAAAGAAACATCAAAGTGATTGGTGAAATTTCAGATCCGAAAGAACTTGAAAACATCATCATCAAAAAAGAAGATGGCAATGTGTTTTTGAAAGACATCGCAACGATTACTTTTAAAGAAAAAGAACGCACCACGTTTGCTAGAGAAAATGGCGAAAGCGTTGTGATGCTCGATGTAAAAAAACGAAGTGGCAAAAACATGGTAGAAGCCAATGAAGGCGTAAGAGCCATCATTGCAAAAGCACAAGAAGATTTTTTACCAGAAGGGTTAAAAATTACGTTTGCTAACGACCAGTCGGAAAAAACGATCAACCAAGTGGACGATTTGGTGAACAACATCATTTTTGGAGTTATTTTGGTGGTAGCCGTTTTAATGTTTTTCTTAGGTTTAAGAAATGCACTTTTCGTCGGATTCGCCATTCCATTGTCTATGTTTATGTCCTACATTATTTTGGCGTCTTTTGGCATCACGCTCAACACGATGGTGCTTTTTGCCTTGGTCATGGGACTCGGAATGTTGGTTGACAACGGAATTGTGGTGGTCGAAAACGTCTATTCGCTCTACAGCAAAGGAATGTCACTAAAAGAAGCCACCATTCAGGGAGTAGGCGAAATTGCTTGGCCCATCATATCTTCAACCGCCACCACTTTGGCAGCATTTTTCCCATTAGGCTTGTGGCCTGGAACGATGGGTAAATTCATGATTTATTTCCCCATGACGCTGTCGGTGGTTTTATTCTCTTCGTTGTTTGTTGCTTTGGTCATCAACGCAATGCTCACTGCAAGATTCATGAAACTGAAAGAAGACAAATTATCAAAAAAAGGACTGTTTTTATTGAGCAGTATTTTATTGGCTTTAGGTATCATTTTAGTGGTTTCTGGCTATTTAATTTCGTCCAATGGTTTCAAAGGCATCGGAAATTTGATGGTGTTTTTTGCCATCATGCTTTGGGTTTATAAATATGCTTTGGTTCCCGCACAAGATTGTTTTCAAAGAATTATTTTGGTTTGGCTCGAAAATGCCTACGAACGATTTTTAGCTTTTGCCATCAAAGGTTTTAAACCTTGGGCGTTCCTTTTGGGCACCTGTGGAATTTTGATTTTTTCGGTTATTTTAATAGGAGTTGTGCAACCAAAAGTTGAATTTTTCCCAGCAAATGAACCAAATCAAATCATGGTTTACATCGAATTTCCCGAAGGTACCGACATTCCAAAAACGAATGCATTTACCAAAGAAATTGAAGCCAAGGTTCACAATGTTATTAAAAAATACGAAGCCGACGGATCTAACTACATGGTTGAAAGTGCTATTGCGCAAGTGGGTGAAGGCGCTGGCAACAATCAAACCGATGCAGGTTCGACCAACGAAATGCCCAATCGCGGAAAAATCACATTGAGTATGCGCGAATTCAAATACCGTCGCGATGCAAAATCAAGCGATTTGATGTCGGATGTTCGTGAAGCGCTTAAAGGTTATGCGGGAGTTTCTATCAATGTTGAAAAAGACCAAAACGGTCCACCGGCAGGTTACCCAATCAACATCGAAATTTCAGGCGATGATTACAATCAAATGTTGTTGGATGCACAAAGAATGAAAGAATTCATCGACAGCAAAAACATTGCGGGCATTGAAGAACTGAAAATCGATATCAACAAAATCAAACCTGCATTCGACATTACGGTAGATCAAGATGTGAGCGGACAGTTGGGCATCACAACCGCTCAAATCGGGCAAACCTTGCGCCGTTCTATTTACGGTGAAAAAATTTCAACTTATAAAGACGGAAAAGACGATTTCGAAATCAATGTACGTTTAGAAGAATCGCAACGCAACGATCCGAATGCGGTGTTCAACCAACCCATCACTTTTAGAGATCAAGCCAGCGGTCAGCTTTTGCAAGTGCCAATTTCAGCGATTGCCAAAGGCGAAAACACGTTTACATTCAACAAAATCAAACGTAAAAACCTCAAAAGAATCATCACGGTTTATTCCAATGTTCTGGAAGGCTACAACGGCAATGATTTGGTCAATGCCATCAAAGCAGAATTGGAAGGTTTTGAAATGAGCAAAGATGTCAATTTTGCTTTCACAGGCGAGCAAGAAGAGCAAGCCAAAAACATGAGTTTCTTGATCAATGCCTTGTTGATTGCTTTGGGCGGCATCATTTTGATTTTGGTGGCTCAATTCAATTCTATCTCAAAACCCATCATCATCATGGTGGCAGTTTTGCTCAGCTTTGGGGGAGTATTTCTTGGCATGGTGCTGTTTAGAAACGATTTCGTGATTATTATGACCATGATGGGTATCATTTCCTTGGCGGGAATTGTGGTCAACAACGCCATCGTTTTGATAGATTATACCCAATTGCTCATCGATAGAAAACTAGAAGAGAAAAAACTAGACGAAGATGGATTGCTCACCAAACGCGAATATGCCAATGCGATTATTGAAGGTGGAAAATCGCGTTTGCGCCCTGTTTTGCTCACGGCCATCACTACCGTTTTAGGTTTGATTCCATTGGCAATAGGACTTAACATTGATTTCTTTGGTTTGTTTATCAATTATGATGCGAGAATTTACCTCGGTGGCGACAATGTCATCTTTTGGGGACCTTTGGCAAAAACCGTTATTTATGGTTTGATTTTCGCTACTTTCCTCACACTTGTTGTAGTGCCCGTTATGTTTTTCTTGTTGCAAAAAGGAAAAATTGGCGTTAGCAAAAAACGAAGAATGAAAAAAATCAAAAAACTCAAAGCTTTCGAGTACAAAGAAGCATAAACAATCAACCGCCTTTTTTGAAGGCGGTTTTTTTATTTTCATTTCAAAAGTCATCGTTAACATTTTTCTGTATCTTAGTACTTCAAAATCAAAAGCAAGCACTTATGAAAATCATCAAAAAAATTGTCGTTTCCCTCCTGATTCTTTTCCTACTCATTGCCGGATTGAGCTATATTTTCAATGTAGATTATTTGTTGAAAGCCGTCCGAACCATTTATTTTAAAGGGCACACTACTGCGTTTTTAGATGATTATCACGCTTTTGACAACCGAGTGATTCAAAAAAGCAAACAACCGCAACCTTGGGCAAACCATAAAGAATACAATCAAAAACCGATCACCGATAAATTGCAAAAAACCATCGATTCGTTGGGAGCTGTGGCTTTTGTTATCATAAAAAATGACAGTGTTTGGCACGAAAGTTATTTTGATGGTTATGCCAACGACAGCAAAACTAATTCATTTTCAAAGGCAAAAAGCATTGTTTCGGCAGCGTTGGGCAAAGCCATTCAGGAAGGAAAAATCAAGAGTTTGGACCAAAAAGTGCACGATTTTTTCCCAGAAATGACAGGCGAATATGCCAAGGAAGTCACCGTTGGCGATTTGTCTTCGATGGCTTCAGGTTTGGATTGGGACGAAGCCTATTACAGTCCGCTGTCAATCACCACCCGCGCCTATTTTGACGATGAACTAGACCAACTCATGCTCGGTTTGACTTTCAAAGACCAACCCGGCAAAGCTTATAAATATTTGAGTGGCAACACCCAATTGCTCGCCATGATCATCACAAAAGCGGTGGGCAAAGATTTATCCACTTATGTTTCGGAAAGTTTTTGGCAGCCCATGGGCGCCGAGCACGATGCTTTTTGGCAAACCGACCACGAAAATGGCATGGAAAAAGCCTACTGCTGTTTTGCTTCAAATGCCAAAGATTTTGCTCGTTTCGGAAAGTTATACAAACAAAAAGGCAACTGGAACGGAGTTCAAATTCTCGACACTGCTTTTGTTGAAAAATCCGTACAACCGAGGTTCAAAGAATCGCCTGAATATGGCTACGGTTGGTGGTTGGCCAATCATTTAGGAAAAGAAATTTTCTACATGCGCGGTCATTTGGGTCAAAATGTGATTGTGATTCCCGAAGACGATTTGATAATTGTTCGTTTAGGACATCAACACGGAAAAAGCAAAGGCGACGATCCGCATGCCACAGATTTTTATATATATGTAGAAGAAACCTACAAAATGCTCGGAAAATGATTGAAAAAATAAAACTAGACAGCATTTTGTTTCTCGACATAGAAACCGTTTCAGAACACGAACATTTTGCTGATTTAAGCGAAGAAGCCCAAGTTTTGTTTGCACAAAAAACCGCCTATCAGCGCAAAGAAGAGTCGGCAGAAGATTTTTATGAACGTGCTGGTATTTGGGCAGAATTCGGAAAAATCATTTGTATTTCGGTGGGCTATTTCAAAATAGACAACGATGTAAGACAATTTCGAGTGACGAGTTTTGACGGCGCAGGCAATGAAAAACAATTACTTACCGATTTTGCCAACATGCTCAACGAATTTTACAGAATGCCACACCAATTGCTTTGTGGGCACAATGCCAAAGAATTCGATTTTCCGTACATCGTTCGAAGAATGATCATTCACCGCATCAAAATCCCGAACATTTTGAGCATTTCTGGCAAAAAACCATGGGAAATCAACCATTTAGACACGATGGAACTCTGGCGTTTTGGCGATTATAAACATTTCACCTCCCTCAAATTGCTCACACACGTGCTTGGCATCGCTTCGCCAAAAGAAGACATCGACGGGAGCCAAGTGGGCAAAGTTTATTATCAAGACAACGAACTCGAGCGCATCATCCTCTACTGCCAAAGAGACGTTGTGGCAGTGGCGCAAGTAATCCTTCGTTTCCGACGAGAAGATTTATTGATCGAAGACGAGATTTTTTATGTTTAAAACATTGGTTTTTTGTTTGATTTTGAGGAAAAAGGAAGGTTTGGGCTTTAAGTTTTTGTTAAGCGTAAACATCAGTTTTAATCTAAACTTTAATGTTTTTTGACTCATTTTCAGCTTTTGCTTCCGAAGGATCACCCTAGAGCATTACAAAACAAACACTAAGACAGAAACTTAAAAAAATAATAGTAAATTTGTAACGCTGATTTTTTTTACGGCATAACGATAAGATGAAAGCAAAATACTTAAACCCATTTACAGATTTCGGATTTAAAAAAATCTTTGGCGAAGAAGCAAGCAAACCCTTGCTGATTGACTTCCTCAATGCCTTATTGCCTCATGCGGATAAAATTGTTGATTTAACTTTCAAGAACAACGAGCAGCTTGGTCAAACCGATCTTGACAGGAAAGCGATTTATGATATTTATTGCGAAAACGAAAAAGGCGAAAAATTCATTGTTGAACTTCAAAAAGCCAAACAAAACTATTTCAAAGAAAGAACGATTTACTATGCCACTTTTCCAATTCGTGAACAAGCCGAAAAAGGCGAATGGAATTATAATTTAAAGGCGGTTTATTGTGTGGGGATTTTAGACTTTACTTTTGACGACTACGAAAACGAACCAGAAAAAGGCGAAGTTGTGCATACTATAAAGCTAAAAAACCAAAACGGTAAAATATTCTATGATAAATTGACTTTTATTTATCTAGAAATGCCCAATTTTAAAAAGACAGAAGCAGATCTTAAAACACGTCTGGACAAATGGCTTTATTTTATTAAAAATTTAGAAGACTTTCAAACCATTCCAACCATTATTGCAGACGAAGTTTTTAATCAAGCTTTTGCGAAAGCTGAACTTGCCAAATTTGGACAAGCCGAATTGATGAGCTATGAAAATAGTCTGAAAATATACCGAGATTTGAAAGGTGTAATCGATACCGCTTTTGAAGAAGGAAAACTTGAAGGAAAACTTGAAACAGCCAAATCGTTAAAGAAGCTGGGAGTTTCAGTTGAAACCATTATGGAAGCAACGGGGCTTACAAAACAAGAAATAGAAAAGCTCTAAACAATCAACTGGCTTGCCGAAGTAAACTGCGCTTCGAAGACGACAATCCCTTCTGAGTATTTGGCAAATATTAAGTTACAAATCGTTGTAAAACATTACAAAACAAACACTAAGACAGAAACTTAAAAAAATAATAGTAAATTTGTAACGCTGATTTTTTTTACGGCATAACGATAAGATGAAAGCAAAATACTTAAACCCATTTACAGATTTCGGATTTAAAAAAATCT
>JBEILV010000100.1:0-10752 GCA_040379105.1 Flavobacterium sp. | reverse complement strand
TAAATTAGAAATTGCGAAAACAGCCAAACAAATTGGACTTTCGATTGCAGATATTGTGAAGCTCACTGGACTTTCTGAAAACGAAATCAATAAGCTCTAGTAAAATTCAAGTAAACCACTCGTCTAAAATCCAATAAGCGATCCTATCAATTTATTACAACCTTATCTCAAAAACCTATAAAAAACCAAGCAAAAAATTGAGCGCATCACCATAGCATTTTTGATTTTAAAAGACTCACAAACGCTTCAAAAAAAGCCCTTTTTTACGAACTATTAACGAAAACAAAACCAAAGAAATTTCTTCTTAAAAAAATAGATTGCTGACGTTCCATTTTCTGAAAAACACCAAAAAAGCCCCATTTTAACATAAAATTTACATGTTTCTACGTATTGCATTTAAAAAATTAAGGTTTAGATTTGGGAAGTTAAAACACACTGAAAACAATCCGAAATAAATGAAGCGCTGTTTTGAGGTAGAATTAAAGCAACGTTGAAAGTGGCGGTATATCCCAGAAATATAAGTGGATATGCAGAATTTTGTTTTGGGTGTAAATGAGTTAGTGACAAACCAAATAGAAACGAAAAGACATAAAATTAATCCGACAAAATATTATGACAGGTCACATTTTCTTTTATTTAGGACTTTCACTTTTGACAATGCACGAAATGGACGCAATTCGTTGCCGAGAATGGCGAATTTTTCCAGGACTTTCAATGCTCAGTGACAAACTAGGAAACATAATATTTATTTTCGCACATATTCCTTTATTCTTCTTTATATTTTGGCAGCTAACGCACAGCCACGACATAGAAGCGTTTATAAAGGGGTTTAATATTTTTATGATTGTGCATTTAGGACTTCATATTTTGTTTCTTAAACACAAAAACAATGAATTTAAAGATTGGATTTCTTGGTCAATTATAATTGGTGCAGGCTTATGTGGACTACTTGACTTAATAGTTTAAGTGCGACAATTAAAAATCCTTATGCCATATCATCTTATAAGGCAGAACTCAAAAAATCAATGTATAGGAAGAGCACTGCCCTGCTAGAAACTAACAGGTTAAGCCTTAACCAAGCGTTTCTGATTTTGCGCTACTCACAAACGCTTCCCAAAATGCCCTTTTTGCGATCAACACACTCACAATTCCAAAACAAAACCAAAGAAAATATTTCAAACTTCTTCTTAAAAAAACAGATGGCTGACGTTCCATTTTCTTAAAAAGCCCAAAAAAGACCCATTTTAACATAAAAAACAGGTGTTTACACGTATTGTTTTTAAAAAAATTAAGGTTTAGATTTGGGAAATTAAAAACACACTGAAAGTAATATGAAGTAAATGAACCGCTGTTTTGAGGTAGAATTGAAGCAAAGTTGAAAGTAGCGGCTATCTTCTCAAAATACAGGTGGATGCGGAAAAGTTTGTTTGGGATATAAATGAGTTGGAAGCAAGTGCTAAAAATTTGCATAATAGAACTCTTTTAAAACAACAAAATTTCGAAAACTGTTTTAATTTTACATTTTATTGCAAAATAATGTTTATATTTGTTTATTATTTACAAATAAATAGCATTATTATGTTGTTGCAATTTTCAGTTAAGAATTTCAAAACTTTTAAAGAGAAAACTTCTTTAAACCTTGTTGCGTCAAACTATGACAAAGATACCCGTGAAGTCGATAATATTTATTTTGACAATAAATTCGATATTAGACTACTTAAAAGCGCTGTAGTTTATGGGGCAAATGCAAGCGGAAAAAGCAAATTTTTTGAAGCATTAAATTTTATGAAATATTTTGTTATTTCAAGCTCAAAAGACAGCCAAAAAGGAGATGAAATCGACACTGAGCCATTTAAATTAAGTAGCGAAACTGAAAATTCTCCATCAGAATTCGAAGTTGTATTTACACACAATGATGTGATG
This sequence comes from Flavobacterium sp., assembly GCA_040379105.1. Classification (GTDB taxonomy): domain Bacteria; phylum Bacteroidota; class Bacteroidia; order Flavobacteriales; family Flavobacteriaceae; genus Flavobacterium. Next base: position 8,829 of record JBEILV010000100.1, on the reverse strand, counting down.
TTCCGCTATGGCTTTGAAGTTGATAAAAAAAGTGTGATTTCTGAATGGCTTTATTACAAACCTAAAACTAAAGAAATTGAACTTTTTTACAGAGATGGTAATATTTTCGAAACACATACTAGAAACTTCACTAAAGGTAAAACAGTTATTAAAGAAGGACTTGTGAGAAACAACGCCCTCCTATTATCTGTTTCTGCTCAATTTAACGACAAAACTTCTATTGAAGTAATGGATTGGTTCAAAGAACTTAAGACTATTTCGGGACTCAATGAATTTGGTTATAGAGGTTTTACATTAAGCAAAACAGAAGATCCTAATCAAAAAGTTAAAATTTTAAATTTGTTAAAAGCAGCTGATTTGGGAATTCAAGATATTAACCTTGAAAAGATTGATTTAGCAAATCTTCCTAAAGAAATGCCAAAAGAACTTAAAGATAGAATTACGAAAGAAGTTATTGACGACAAGAAAGAAATTTTTTCAGACGTTTTAACTTTTCACAAAAAATATGATTCACACAAAAAAGTCATTGACTCTGTTCATTTTTCAATGTTTGATGATGAATCATCTGGAACTAAAAAATTCTTTGCTTTAACTGGTCCTATTTTAGATGTTATTGAAAATGGTTACACACTAATTGTTGATGAGCTTGATTCAAAACTACATCCTAATCTAGTTTGTAAAATCGTTTCCTTATTTAATTCAAAAGAATTTAATAAAAAGAATGCGCAATTAATTTTTAATACTCACGATACAAATCTTCTAAGTTCTGGATTATTTAGACGTGACCAAATTTGGTTTACTGAAAAAAATAAATTTGGTGAAGCCAAACTTTATTCTTTAGCGGATTTTAAATCTGACGAAGTAAGAAAAACCGAATCATTTGAAGTAAATTACATTAAGGGCAAATATGGAGCAATTCCATATTTAGGTTTTTTTAATAGTCTTAATCATATTCTGCCCTAATATGAGAATGAAAGATAAAAAAGCAGAACAGGCGCTAGATAAAGAAAAGCACAGAGCACAATTAAAAGCAAAACGTAGAGCAGAAACCCGTATTGAAAGACCAGAACCCGATTTAACCAAAAAACCAACAATTTTAATAGTTTGTGAGGGTAAAAACACAGAACCATCATACTTTAATCAATTTAGACTTACATCAGCTACCATCGAACCAGTTGGAGAGGGATTTAATACAATATCTTTAGTTAATCGAGCAATACAATTAGCGAATCAAACTAGTTATGAACAAGTTTGGTGTGTTTTTGATAAAGATGATTTTGATAATACGGACTTTAATAATGCTATTTTACTAGCTGATGCCAATGGTTTTGGTATAGCATATTCTAATCAAGCATTTGAATATTGGATTTTACTTCATTTTAATGACCATCAAGGTGGTGGAATGCACAGAGATGAATATAACGAGAAATTAAATAAATCTTTGAAAGAATTTAATATTACTTATGATGGCAAAAAAAGCAAAATGATCACTGAAGAAATTTTTGATTTACTCGATGGAATAGATCAAAAATCTGGAAAAGAGCGAAAAATTCTAGCTATTGAAAGAGCTGAAAAAATTTACAACAGATTTGACCATCATAATCCTGCAAATGAAGAATCATCGACAACGGTATTCAGATTGGTAAGAGAATTATTAAAATATTTATAATAGACAAAACGGCAGTCACAAATCAAATACTCCCTTCCAAAAACCAACAGCCGAGCCTTTCCATGTAGCGAAAGCATTCTTTGTGCACCATTTCATTAACTGATGATCAAAAAATCAGTGCTTACAAACATTTATTTGAACGTTTATAAAAACTGCATCGCAATCGATGTTCCGATGTTTCAAAAAATATTTTTATTCCACCAAAACAAGATTCACTTTGTGTTTTACTTTGTGTTTTTTGTGATTTACTTTGTGTGTTTTGTGTAATAGCTATTTCACAAAGTTTCGCAAAGCAGTCACACAAAGTTACACGAAGTTTCAAAATGCATTCACACGAAGTGTACACACGATGTTACAAGAAAAAAATAGCACTTCAAAAAATGAATTAACCAAAAAAGAATGGATCCCTTTTCAATAATTCCGTTATTTTTGAAGTCATTAGGTGATTAGTAAAAATTTTGACACTTATGATCAAACATCTCAAATACATCGACGGCACATCGGATAAATTTTGGAACATTGAAGTTACCGAAAGTGAATTTACGGTTACGTATGGCAAAAATGGCACTTCGGGTGTTTCGAAAACAAAATCGTTTGAAAACCCGGAAGCATGTTTGGCAGCCGCCGAAAAACTCATTGCTGAGAAAACAAAAAAAGGCTATTCCGAAGATGGAGAAGTGAACGTAGTGCCAAAAACAAGCCAATCATCCCGAGTAAAATCGGAGAAAAAGCCGAGTGAAAAAATTGATATTGCCATCATTCTCAAAGAATATGACGAAATCATCCAACGAAAAGACACCCGTTTGCTCTTGCCTTTTTTCGAAAAATACAGCAAAGGAAATTTAGATCCGATTCGGAAACACATCAAAAAAGCGAAAAATTATTGGATGACCTACGTCGATCTAACTTTGGAACCCGGCTATGTGAGAACGAATGAAAACCGATGGGAATATGGAAGACGTGGTGATGAAAAAACACAGGAAATTATTATTTTGAGCGTGATTGCTACTTTCGATAAAGTCTCTGTTTTTTCAATCACAGAAGTAATGCAGGTTTTGAATCAACCTGACAAAAAAGACACCCTCGACATTTTACATTGGGCTCAGCCCAATTGGATTGCATCTTATATTTTAGATCAATTCAGAAAACAATCTTGGAACCTTTTAGATTACAAATCTTTACTTTTTCTGGAAGACCAAGGCTTGATTGAATTCAACCCCGAGTTGTACGCCTTGTGTCTTTCGGGTTTTAATAGTTGGCATGGCAAAGTGAAACCCCGAGATTTTATTTCGGACATGATGCAAAACGAACGCGCCATCCAAAGAGACATGCCGCTGTTGTTTGAGTATGAAACCAACATTCAGAACTCCACTTTTCGTGAAAATGAAAACGCCAGCTATCGAGAATGCAACACTTGGGCAATTTTGATGAAGCAATTGATCGATGAAAAAAAATGGGACAAAGAAAATTTTATCGAAAAAGCCATCTTGATTCAAACCAAAGATTGGAACAACAACTTAAAGCTCTTTTTCCGAAAAATATTGGAAGATCTTGCGCTGACTGCCGATGATTTGATTCCTTTTCAAGAATTTATTTTTCCGTTTTTCCACAATGCTAACAATACCATTGTCAATTATGGTTCGGTGTTGGTCAAGCAGTTTTACAACCATCCGAAATTCAATGTGGATGCCTATTTAGAATGGGTGGAAGCGTTGATGATGCGCGATGATTGCAAAATTGCAATTAAAAATAGTTTGATGATTTTTGAAAAACTCAGCAAACTACAGCCTGCCTTCAACCAAAAACTAGCGTTGATAGCTGCCGATGTTTTCATTATTTCCGATTTGAATTTGCAGGAAAGAACCACCAAATTCATCCTCAAAATCGGTGAGGAAAAAGACCGTCTTTTGACCGAAAAACTCAGTGCCTACATTGCCTATATGCAAGGCACTGTCAAAAACAACTTGCGCCCATTCATCAACGAAGAAGATTTGATGATGAATGAAGCAGCGCTTAATTCCTATCATTTTCATCCTGAAAAAGAAACCTTGTTGCAAGAATTGGTGGAAATTCCGAAAGATTGGAATGACATCTTGTTTCTGATCGGGCGGTTCATATCGTCTGATGAAATTATCGATGCGGAAACGCTTTTGAACGTGTTTATTTCGCAAAAACATTTGTTTCCAGACGATTACACGCATCAACTCCAACCCTATTTGAAACAATTGGAACAAACTTATTTTCCCAATATTCAAAAAGTGTATGTGCGCAACCTCATCGTGAACAAAATTCCAAACAAAGACATCGTGTATCGCCTCACTGACAAAGACTTCACTGCACTGACAACCTTAAAATTGACGCGCTATTTGGTGCAGAAAGTGCTGCAAAAAAATGCAGATCGATCGGTGTTGCCTTTGTTGAGTTTTCCATCGCACAAACCTTATTGGATTGCCCCCAAAACGCTTGTTGAACGCTTGATTGCTTACGAAAAAACCAACGAACCCGTGGACAGAGTCGATTTGAGCATTGCCATCAGCCGGATGCCTCGCGAGCAAGTGGAAGAAGCCTTGCCGCTTTTATCGCAACTCACTCCCGAAGCCAAAGATTTGATGGAGTATTGCTTGGGCATTTCCTCGGAATTAAAAATCGAAAAGCAAAACCTAGTGTCGAAATTATTTCAGAAAGTGGTGGGCCCGTTGCAAGACATTGAAAAAACAGCCACTTGGGCCATGGCAGCACGCACTTATTATCCTGATCAAATTTTCAGGGCTTTTGACAAAACGAGCCTGAGCGAACTTCCATGCGTGGCGACACCTTTTGTGCCTGTGGTTTTTTTGAAGGAAAAATACAACGAATGGAAAAACCATCAAACCAAGGAAATAGAACGTTCGGATGCTTGGGTGGAATTGACTTACAAATATCCCGACCGATTTGAAGCCATGCCGCATTTTATGTACAACCTCGATTTGTATCCACACAAAGAAAAATACGATTGGCACACCGAATATCGCTTGCAATCAGAACAAAATGCCTACTATTGGAACAGTTTGATGCCTCAAAACAACGACCCTTTGGCTTGCTTGCTTTTGGCTAAAAACTGCAAAACCTCCGACGGTTCGCATAGTGAATTGACAGGATTCCTCAACATCGTCAATCTTCGTGGGTTCCGATTCCAAAAAACATCCACTTTGGTTTTTGCGTGTTGCTTTTTTAAAGACGACAAATCGCTTCGCCTTTTAGCATCCGAAGTATTGATTCAATGTATTGACAAACAAAATATTGACATTTCACTTTTTGCCGAAAAACTAGCCCTTTTAATCAGTAAAAAATACGGTCCTTTCGGTCGATTTATTGACAGTGTGGCCGCCATCAAAGATGTTTCTTCGTTGCACAATTCGTTTTTGTTTCAACTTTTTGAAGCCCTTTTTAAATGGATGCAACTCGACGAAAAATTGCCCAATCACTTTAAGAAAATGGTGGAACATTATTTAGATTTACTCGGAAAAACAAACCAAAAACCTTCCGAAACCTCCATCGATTTTCTAAAAAAATACAACAACGTGAACTCCCTCAAGCCTTTATTAAAACAAATCATCCCCTAACCCATGAACGATTTACAATACCAATACGCCGCCGTTTCTACGATAGAAAAAACCAAAGGCATCAACCATTTGGTCATGGCGCATCAAACCGAAATTGAGGAAATCAACAATATTCCCTGCTTTTTTTGGGGCAGTTTGACCGAACCTTACGTCACCGCCAAATGTTGGAGCACGATTGCGAAAGTAGTGCGGTCGAGTTTTAGTCCGATTCCGCCAAGTTTGCGCGATCCGATTGTTTCTGCGGGTGCGTCGAGGTTGCGGTTTGAAGGATTTTCATCTTGCAACGGTGTTTATGTGCGATTGGACATGAAGCCTGCTGCGATTGATGGCGAGTTCATCGCATCGGGCACCACGAATGTCGATTTCAACGAACCGATGTTGAACGCCTTGAACGCCATTCAGAAAAACGAAAAAGTAACGCTTGCCGTCGGACAAAAAGAGCTGCAAGTCATCACTTCCAAAGCCAAAGTGATTGAAAAAAAAGTAACGTTGCCGCCTCGCTGGATCAAAGGATTGACGAGCGTGCAGTTATATCTGGCCGACATGGATCAAAAATTTGAACTCAACAAAATCCAAACCATCCAATTGTTTCAAACGCTTCCGAAAGGGAATGTAAAAGGCGAATTTCATCTCACGCAGCGAGCGGGCAAATGTATGTTTTCCACGTTGGCAACGGCAGACAGTGTACGGGTGGGTGGCATCCATCGGTTGCGGTTGTTGGAGGGCATTTTGCCGATTGTAGAAAAAATCAGGGTCTATGAGTCTTCCGACAAAGAAACCTGTGCCGTGGTGGCTGATTTTGGAAAAATGGAATTGCTCATGGCATTTTCGCCCGATGCGAACCGTGGATTTTCTGGAGAAGGCAAAGCACTCGACACTATGGCAGAACACGTGCCGATGGAATGGATTTATGGACTGAACAGTTTGCTGAAATCTAACGAATTGTTTGATCCTGCGCTGCTTTCCATCGAAAACGACATCGAATTTAGCACCATGGACAGCCTCACCTCAAGCTTGTCGTCGATGGGATTGTTGGGCTACGACCTCGAAGCGAGAAATCATTTTTACCGCCGTTTGCCTTTCAAAACCGAACGCATTTTGAGTTTGAACCCACGATTGAAAAACGCCAAAAAATTGATAGAAAACGATGACATTCAAATTATTGCCAAAAGAAACGGCTACATCGAAGCGTCCGTGAAAGGCACGGATGTGCACCACCGTGTGATTTTAGAAGGCGAAAACCAACACTGCACCTGCCAATGGTTTACGAATTATCAAGGCAAAAGAGGCATTTGCAAACACATTTTGGGAGTGAAAATGATGGTGTCGTAAAAACGGAAGCCCCTGCCCTATTTTAGATTTTTTGTGAAAATTATGGCGTTTTGATGTCTATATTTTCGATTGGCATTGGGCACACAACGCCATATTGGCTCGATCGATGGTCGAAACGCTTTCGACGGCATCGGTCATGACACATTTTTTGTTGGGGCAATGTGGCAAACCCAAATTATGACCAAATTCGTGTACCGCCACTTTTTTGAACCTCGAAAAATGAACCGCTTGGTTTTTGTGTTGCAATCTGAACGAAGAAACCACGCTGCTCTCGCCGGGACAAAATGCCAAACCCATAATGCCAAAATCGGTGTATTTGTGAGCAGGTTTTTTAACTACGCCTTTAGATTCGTATTTCGTAATGCAAACATCGCGATGAGTTAAGCCCAAAATATAATCCATCGACGCATCGAGCTGGCGGTTTTGAATCCTGATCAAACTATCCGCACGATAACGTGGAGCTTTAAAATTTGTAAAAGCCGATTCAGGCAAAGGTTGTACGGGCAAAACGATGGTTTTTACCTGATAAAAATCGGCAATGACCTTTGCAATCGTGTCGGTTTTGTCTGTTGGAAAACCTTGGTAAGGTTGGATGCCGACAACCGTTTCTGTATTGACTTTGGGTTGGCAAGCCAGCAAACACAGACTGATGAAGAGTAAAAATAATCGCATAAAATGGAAGTTTTTATCAACAAAAAACCCTGAAACAATCCATTTCAGGGTCATCTGTTTGTACTTTATAAATTTATTTTCTACTCATCAAAATGCGCAAAACATACCAAAACAAAATCATGATAGAAGCAAACAATTGCAAGGCTGCACCCACATATTGATCGGTTGTAAACTGGTCTTTGATTTGACTGGTTTGGTATAAAATGCCGGCAGAAGCCAAAACCACCATGCCGACAGAAAACCACAATCCTAGATTAAATCCGAAAATAGCGCCCGCCACAATCAAACCCAAAGCAATGAAACCGCCCACTGTAACGGCTGTTCGTAGAAATGAAAAATCTTTGTTAGATAAGAACACCACCGCCGTTAATCCAGAAAACATAAACAGCGTGATAATCGCCGCTTGTAAAATCATTTCGCTGCCCGAATAAAACATTGCAATCGCAATCATGGGAAGGAAAATGATGGCTTGCAAGAAAATGTAAATAGACAAGCCCAAATATTGTTGGTTTCTATCAGGATGAAACACTAATTTGTCGGTGAGCATAGAACCCATCCAAAACAAACCCAAGATAAAAAGCCATACAAACTTGCCGCTCATCATCATCAGAATCCAATCCATCGGAACCACTTGAAGCAAAATTGCTTCAACTAAAATAAAACCTAAAATAGCGAAAGCCACATGGCTATACGTTTTTCTAAAAAAAGCAGCGCGCTCAGCAGCACTGGCATAAGATAACAAGACGTTGTTTTCGAAATTCATACAATTTGTTTTTAATGGTGATTTGATTTTATAATTTTTCAAATATAAATTAAAATTGGATGGATTGTAAAGTGGTTGGGAAAAAGTTTTTATTGAAATAAAGCTGCTTTGATACGGATGAAAACCCGCTTTGATTTCTACTGTTGTGGCAATTTTCAAAGTTTTATATTTTTTGCCACAGTTTTGTGGCAATTTGAAAATAAAATATTTTTTTGCCACAGATTTGTGGCAATTTGAAAATGAAAAATTATTTTGCCACAGAATTGTGACAATTTGATTTGCTACAATTCATCTTATCACACTTTCGTGACAACGTGAATTTTATTTTTTGTTTTGTCACAAAAACATTTCAATTTCTTTTCTTCTCTTTGAATATTTATAGCCAAAGATGGAATCATTAAAACCTTTGAAAGCATGATTGATTAGGATAAAAAAATGGTGTTATTAAAAAATTAGAAAAATGACTGCCTCCAAGTAAAAAGCCCATTTTTACAAACAACACACGAACGAGTTCAAAACAAAACCAAGGAAAACATTTCAAGTTACTTCTTAAAAAAAATAGATTGCTAATGTTCCATTTTCTGAAAAAGCTCAAAAATTACGTGTTTTTACGTATAAAATGTAGTGTTTTTAGGTATTGCATTTAAAAGAATTAAGGTTTAGATTTGGGAAGTTAAAAACACATTGAAAGCAATCCGAAATAAATGAACCGCTGTTTTGAGGTAAGTTACAATTGAAACTGAGTTGAAAGTGGTGTTTTTTTTGAATGCAAGTTGATTTGGAAAAGATGG
>JBEILV010000099.1:0-10830 GCA_040379105.1 Flavobacterium sp. | reverse complement strand
TCTCTTGAGAAGACAACTTTTGTTTTTCCCAGATTTGACAACTTTTGGAAAGTTGTCAAATCTCTAACCCCGCTCCACAATCTCTATCTCCTCTTCCGTCAATCCATACAACCCATAAACCATCAAATCAATTTCACGCTCTAAAACACTTGTGTCCGAATCGGGGTTTTCTTTTTTCAGGGATAATATTTGGTCAACTTTTTCAATTATTACTTTGCCTTGTGTTTTATCGTAAACAAATGGTAAACTTTTTATATCTACAGTTTTTACTTGTGCAAAAGCTCTTCCTTCTTCTTCTTTAAATGATTTAAAGAAATAATCAATCATATTAGAGTTTAATAGACCTAGCGCATACTTTAAGGGTATTTCGTTATCATTTTTATTCACGATTATATGCACCGTTTTATCACAATAATTTTGTTTAATATCTAAAGATGCAATTATTTTGTTGCTAGTTTGCCTATAAACAATTTTTTCATTGGACTTTAATAAATCTTCACTAAACCTAAATGTGTCATTTTCATTTAAATACTTTTTCCAGTCGTGCTTCAAAAAATTTGTTGGTTCAGAAATATTAAATTTTTCAATATTTGTTCCTTTAATATATGGTAAATCTAAATCATTTGCCTTTTGTCCTTTATAAAAAACTCTACTTCCAATCGATTCACCTCTTACTTTCCCTCTTCCTTCTGACCAATAATTAAAACCTACGTCTTTAACTAAAAAGTATTGTTCCAATTTTTCTAACCTAGCTAATTTTCTAACTAAATCCGATAAAACAATAAATTCATTTGTGCATTTATCCACAACGCCTTTTAAATGCTCAGTTGAACTTTTAAGAATCCAGTCTTTTGTTTGTTTCGTCTTACTTCCATTTAAAATTGAACAAAATACATTTGCATCCTCAAAAATTAATTCATTACCAAAATCAACTATTTCATTGATTTGAAAATTATTAATGATATAATTTCTAAGGTTTACAAAAGTTAAACCCTTTAAAAATGTATTTGGTGTGATAAATGAAAAATTACCGTTTGTCTTAAGTATTCTATTTGCTTGGATTATAAAAATTACATATAAATCATAATTCTGTTTTCCAGTATCAAAATTATTAGTTAAATAGTTTTTAATCATTTCATCAAAAACCAATAGATAAGGCGGATTCCCAATCACCACATCAAATCCCACAAAGTCGCCCGCATCGTTCAGTACTTCCGGAAACTCAAAGCGCCATTCAAAGGCATTTTCATAAATCTTGTTGCTCTTGATTTCTTCTATCTCGGTGCTGAGTTTCTTCACGTCGGCACTCAGTGTGTTCACGCGTTTGTTCCATTCGGCTTGTTCTTTTTTGCTGCGTTCAAAAAGGCCCACTTGCTGGGTGTAGTTAAAGAGTTCGCCTTTCAGTCGTTCGAGTTTTAATTTTTTGGGGTCGTTGATGCCTATTTCGCTTCTAAAATTGCTTTTAATGTCGGCAATCAAGGCTTCCATGGCGCGTTTTTCGTCTTTGCTTTGCGCATTTCGGTAGGTTGCCACGGCTGTTTTGTAGCTGTCGATGTTCCATTTGCTTTGTTTGAGGGCTTGCTTGAGGTCGGCATCGAGGGCAAATCTTGAAATCAACGAATTGCCACATTTGATGTTGATGTCAATATTCGGCAGGGTGTGCAGTTGTTTTTGGTCGGTGTAATAGGCGTTTTTCAAAAGTTCAATCCACAAGCGCAAACGGCAAATTTTCACAGAATTGGGGTTGATGTCCACACCAAACAAACAGTTTTCAATCAGGATTTGCTTCTCCAGAAAGAGGGTTTGTTGCACTCTGCTGCTTTCCACATCATGCGGATTGTATTCAAAAAGGCGTCCGTTGGCATCGGTAATATAAAGTTCGTCGTTGTCTATTTGTATGTCCACCCGCAGCGGAAACCCTTGTGCGTCCACGAGCACGCCCAAATCATTTTTGATGCTGATGAGCTCATTGAGTGCCGAAACCAAAAAGTGCCCCGAACCCACGGCGGGGTCGCAAATCTTCAAACTGTTGATGTGGCGGTTAAACCTGCGGGTATCTTCCACCTTAAAATATCGGTGGCAATAGGCTTTCACATCTTCAAAAGTTTCGATGCTGTCGTTTTCGAGTTCTTTGAATTTTTGCGCCACCGCTCTTCGGATGGTTTCCTTGCACATATACATTGTGATGTAGGCAGGCGTATAGAAAGAGCCGTCTTTGTAGCCGTTGATTTTTTCGAAAATCAAACCCAACACCGAGGCGTTAATCAGGGTTTTAGATTCTTGTCCCTCTGCAATGCCTTCTGTGCCATCGGTGGCAAAATCATAAGCATCTAAGAATTGAAACAAATAATCTAAGGTTTTGAGTTTGCCTTTCAAGCGTTTGCCTTGCGCATCTTTCAAAATGGTGTTGGAATAGACTTCCATGGCATCGTCGGAAAGCGCAGAAATTTCGAAAGTTTCGGTTTCGAGTTCGTTTCTTTCAAAAAGCGAACTGTTCAGATAAGGAATGTATTGGAACTTTTCGGCATATTTTGGATGCCTTTCGTGGATGTTTTTTGCCAAGGCAGAAAAGAACAAATTGTTCAAGTCGTCAAAACCATTAATAAAACCATTGTTGAGAAACTTGTATTCTTTAGCGCCTTTTTGATAGGTGGACAATTGAGATTCGAGCAACTTCAGAAACAAAATCCTGTTGATCCAGGTCAAACACAATTCCAAACCTACATTAAAAGTTTTGTCTGGAGAGGCTTCCACCGAGCGCACTTGCCGGATGTAATCGCGGTCTTCGAGAATAAAAATCGTATTTTCAAGCAACGAAGCATAATCTCTCGCTTTCGGTGCTTTGCGTTGAATCACTTTTTTGCCCTTGTCGGCGGTTTCTTCCAATCCGATGATGTGCAAAAGTTCGTGATAGAAAGATTTGTTCAGTTGGTTGCTGTCGTTGCCAAAACTATGTCCGAGCAAATGCACATTGGAGAAAATCTTGAAATAGGTAATCAATTCCGCATCATTCAATTGATTGAAATCGACTTGCGTAAAATCCAAATGCACAAAAGGCAAATCGTCTTGCACGGTTGCAATGTGTTTTTTGGCTATTTCGTTATAGAACAATTCGTTTTTAGTGGTGTCTTTCAGTCCGTCCCTAAAAGCTTCATATTCTTTGATGAGAGTTTTGTTTTTGAAAAACAAATTGTAGAAATCTTCTGCTTTGAACAAAAACCATTCAAAACCATTGGTTGCAATGAGGTGTTTGATGTTGTTGTTTTTGCCGTCTAAACGTTCCCGCAAATAGTAAAGCAGCAATTCTTGCAAGGCTTTTTTGTTGAGGTTGTTTACAGAAAGAAACTCTGCTTTGTTGCTTGGTCTTTTGGCTTCAATGATCACGCCCACATCACTTTTAGCGGTTTTGTCCAAATAAATCGCCAAATCAATCCGGTCTTTGGTATTGATGAGGTTTTCTTGGTAAAACGTGTTTTGAAAAAACTGCTTCATCGGTTCTTTCAGATGCTCTTCGCTTTCGCCTTTTTGGTCGCTGAGTAGGATGGAAGCCATACAAGTTTTGAGAGCTTCAAAAAAATGCGACACGTCACTACGGAGGGGTTTGTGTTTCCTATAAGCGGGATTGAGCGCTTTTTGGGGTTTGATTTGCATGGCAATAATGTTTGGTTTAAAAGTAGTTATTTTTTCTTTACAAAATGTTTTTTGTATCAAAACTGCTTTTGATTTTTTGATTGGTTCGGTTTGCTGATGGTGCATGCATTTGAAAAATGTACATCAAAAATGAAACATTTTGAAGTCTTTTTTGAGGTGGTCTGACGTTTTTTCTTGGCGGTTGTTGATGAACTCGTGGAGATTTCGACACACTTTTAAAACCAAGAATTTACAATTTGAAGGCTCAATTTTTTTAAAATCATTATAAATAAAGGGTTTGTTGTAAAAATTTAACACTTTTTTTGCGCAATTAAGAAAATAATTTTGTATTAAATTTTATTCATTTTATTTTTTTATTAAAAAATACTTTTTGATATTTGTAGTGAAGTAAGAGCCAAAATAAAAATGGCTACTTATCAAAAGTAATATGTTTAAAGACAAAAAAATGTAAAAAATGTCTATTAAATTTAGATCCGTAAATCGGGTCAACCCTCAAGATGTGGAAGCTCCACAGAAATTCTACGCAACTGCGGTTGGCGATGGAAGAACAGATTTCAAAAGGTTAGCGAAGCTAATCTCAATGCAGTGCACAGTGAGCAAAGCCGATTGTTTGGCAGTGCTGAGCTCTTTGGAAGAAAACGTGATTATGGAACTCCAAGAAGGCCGCATTGTCGATCTAGGCGAATTGGGCACATTCCAAGTTGGGATTCTTTCCGAAGGACGCGACACCACTGAGGAAATCAATGCGAATGTGGTTAAGAAAGCGCGCTTGCGTTTCAGACCAGGCAAGGAATTCAAACGCATGCTCAAAGCAGGTTTGGATTTCCAAAAAATAGACTAGTTGTAGTTTATTATTGTTTTCAAGTAGATTCAGGGGGTTACAGCCCCCTGTTTTTTTTTGCCTTTTTTCGAAAATTGATATCCATTTGTTGCGCAACTTTTTTTATTTACTGCGCCACTTTTCTTCAAAACTTGCCCAACTTTTTATCGGAACTTGTCCAACTTTTTTTATTTGTTGCGCAACTTTTTTCAAACCTTCTGATAATTTATGTAAAAACACTTCAAAGCATTGCGAAAAAAATGTTTTCAGCGTTTGAAAGCCCCAAAACTATTTTTATAAAGCATAAAAAAACCCAATCTATTGCTAAATTGAGTTTATAATTGTTTTCAAGTAGATTCAGGATAGTTACAGCTATCGTATTTGAAATCTATTGCGAAGATAAAAAATTGTTGATGCAAAATGGTTAAAAAAATTTAAAAACACAAAAAAATAATGCACTTAATTTTTAAAAACATGCTATAGTGCTTTGCTTTTGAGCTTCGTAGGACTACGGCTGCCCTCATCTTTGCGCATTCTATTCTATCAATCATGATGTTTTAGCTTGTTGTTCTGGCTGGATGAAGTGGCATTGCGGTTTTTTTTTCCTCACCTAAATTGATCCGTACAGTTGAAAATCGTTGGGACATTTGTCAAAAAAAAAGGACGTCAAAGTGTGCAATGATTTTTATTTTTGCATGGAAAAGTAATTAAATGAGGTCTAATCCAGCCGCTAAAATCAATGAAATCAACCTGTTTTTTTGTTTTTAGTTTAATAAAATTGAGCATTTACTTCATTTTTACCGAGTAATAAATCAACAGGTTTTGAAGTACGCTTTCTGAGAATGTCTTACTTTTGCCGCCATGGAATTTTCATCTAAATTATTAGAAAAAGCAGTTGAAGAAATTGCACAACTTCCGGGCATCGGCAAAAGATCGGCGCTGCGTTTGGCGTTGCACTTACTGAAGCAGCCCGAAGAGCATACAATGCACTTAACCAACGCTTTGCTCGATTTGCGTTCAAAAATTAAATATTGCGAATCGTGTTTCAATATTTCTGATGTTGCAATCTGCGAAATTTGTAGAAATCCGAAAAGAAACCGTCAGTTGGTTTGTCTTGTAGAAGACATTCGCGATGTGATGGCCATCGAAAACACTGCCCAATTCAACGGGATTTACCATGTCTTGGGTGGTAAAATTTCCCCCATGGAAGGCGTTGGGCCTCATCAACTTAAGATTGCGCCTTTTGTGGAAAAAGTCAACAATGACCAATTTACCGAAGTTATTTTTGCCTTGAGCTCAACCATCGAGGGCGATACAACCAATTTTTATATCTACAAGCAAATCAAAGATAAATCAATCAAGATTTCTACCATTGCACGAGGGATTGCCGTTGGCGACACGCTCGAATATGCCGACGAAGTAACCCTCGGAAGAAGCATCATTCATAGAGTTCCTTTTGAATTAAACAACCAATAATATCGTTTTGAAATCAATCTTTCGTTTTTTTCTCAATTTGTTTCCGCGTCCTTTGCTCATCAGAGTGAGCTATTTGTTGCGGCCTGTTTTTGCGTTTTTTTTAAGAGGAAATCAGTTTGTTGACCCAATCGATGGAAAAGGCTATCGAACGTTCCTGCCTTATGGCTACGGAAAAACACGCGAAAATGTTTTGGCACCAGGCACATTATCGTTGGAAAGACATCGATTGTTATGGATTTTTTTGAAAGAAAAAACTTCTTTCTTCGACGTAAATAAGAATTTTAAGGTATTGCATTTTGCGCCCGAGCAAGCTTTTTATAGTAGATTTAAAAAGTTCAATCATTGGAATTACACCACCACTGATCTCAATTCGCCGTTGGCAGATGTGAAAGCGGATATCTGTAATTTACCATTTGAAGACAATGCGTATGATTTGATTTTGTGTAATCATGTTTTGGAACACATTCCCGACGACCAAAAAGCAATGCAAGAACTTTTTAGGGTGTTGAAACCCGGCGGCATGGGCATTTTTCAAATTCCTCAAGATTTATCGAGAGCGGTCACTTTCGAAGACAATCAAATTACAAATCCTAAAGAGCGCGCTGCTATTTTCGGACAATACGACCATGTACGTATTTACGGATATGATTTTTTCGAACAACTTCGCAAAATTGGATTGCGAGTGGAGGAAGTTGACTTGACAAAAGAATATACAGCCTCTGAAATCAAAAAATTTGGATTGGCAAAAGGGGAAATCATCCCTGTTTGCTACAAAGATTGAATTATTCGACGTTCAAAGATTGCATATTTTCGGTCGCATAGAAATCCACTTTTCCAGTGTCGTTGTTGTAAATAATTAAGCCAAACAAATGGGGTCTTTCTGCCAAGAATTTTTTACTTTCTTCGAGCGACATCAGCATCAGCGCTGTTGCATAGCCATCGGCATCAATACAGTTTTTGGTAACAATCGTAACGCTCAGGATGTTTGTTTTATTGGCTTTTCCTGTTTTAGGATGAATGATGTGAACATATTTTTGACCCGTTACACTATCGGTGGCGATTTTTCGATAATTGCCAGAAGTAGCCATTGATAGATCTTGTAGTTTTATTTTTTTGAAAATTGCTCTTTTTTCTGGTTCGATGGTAGGATTTTCAATGCCAACAATCCAAGGTTTTTCCGATTCGATATTAGTTCCTTTGGTTTTGAGCTCTCCGCCAATTTCCACCATATAACTTTGTATGCCTTTTTTCTCCAACAAATTAGCAACCACATCCACGGCATATCCTTGTGCAATGGCATTGAAGTTGAAACTGATGTTAGGCTCGGTTTTTACAATTTTATTGTCAGTAGTTAACTTCACTTTGTCAAAACCTACCAATGGCAACAAACGCTCAATGGAAGCATCGTTGATGGTATACGCGCTTTTTGAAGCTCCAAAACCATAAGCATCTATCAAAACACCGATGGTTGGATCAAAAAGTCCGTCGGTATCTTCATAAATTTTGAAAGATGTTCGGAATGTTGTTGCAAAATAATCATCCACAACTACTGTAGTGTCGCCCTGATTAATTTTTGAAACATCCGAATCAGGAATGTAAGTAGAGAGAGACCTATCAAAAACTTGCAACAGAGAATCTATACTTTTTTGCGAAATCATTTCGCTTGTAGCGGCATATTTAATGGTGTAGGTAGTGCCTTGGGTATTGCCTTGAATTGTAAAATAGCGTTCGATGTTGTGGCCTGTTTCCGATTTTTGTTGGCAGCCAATAAAGAACAAGCCAAAAACAACAACACTAAAGAATTTCTTGAATACCTTGATAATTGATAACATAGTCTTGGGTTTTGGTCACGGGTTGTTCATAATCATCAGCATTCGCAATGCCAACGCCAGCATAAAACACTTTTGCTTTGAGTTTTTGCGCATGCGCTTTGAAAGTTTCCATCCAAATAGTATCATACTCGTTAGGATTCTCAGGATATGATTTGACATTGACCAAAACAAAATGGAGTGTGTTTGTTGGTTTGTCAAAACACACAAATTGTGGGTGTTTTTTTAATTGACTGTTCACAGCAATAAATTCGAAACCCTTTTCTTCAAGTTCTTTTCCAACCAAGTTCATAGCCAAGTTGTGAAGCTCTTGCGTATTTAATTTTGACATAATATTAAATTAGTTGAGTGCAAAAGGGGCAGAAAGACGGAAAGTTGGTACAATGACACGAAAGTTTTTGGTGGTCGTAAAATTGACCATGTTGAAATAGCCTTTCATCGCTCCAAAAGGCGAGCCTAATAAACAACCCGAAGTGTAAGAATGTGATTCGCCGGGTTTCAAGACGGGCTTTTTGCCTACAACGCCTTCACCATCAACAATTTCTACGTCGTTCAGGGCGTCGTAAATTTCCCAGTGTCTTGAGGTTAATTGCACAGAATCTTTACTGTGATTTTCAATCGTAATTTGATAGCTAAAAGCAAAATGAAGCTTGTAGTTCTTGAAGTAAGTACCTTCAAAACTAGTAAAAACCGAAATTTTTATACCTCGTGTTATTTGCGTTACCATAAATTAGTAAGTTAAAAATGTCAATCCCATAGAAATTAAAAAAGCAATAAATGTGTAAAACATGAAAATCATTGTCAAAAGTACAAATTTAAGCATTGTTTTCAACCTCGATTGCTGATAAAAATTTCTTAAGGATTTGTAAAAATATAAAACCATTCCGAAGAATATAATGCCGCCAAGCTCAAAATTGAACAAGTAACTTTGAAGTTTTTCAATCAATAAAATAAAAAAAACAAAGCTCATCATTGAAAACATGAAAACCATGTGTTCTGCATAATACAATTTTTTACTGAGGTAAACCAATGAAAATGCCGAGGTAAAAAACGGCAACGATACAAAAAGGATGAAAGGTAGATTAGACATGAAATATTGCCAAAACATATCTCCTTTATTTTCTGATCCGCCGAAAATCTCGTTGCTATCAATTGCTTTCTTAAATAAGTAATTGTTGATTTTAGATTTTTTAAATTTTAATGAGTCTAAAGACGCTTCAATGCTCATATCTTTATTGATTTCATGAAAATCTGAAAAGGTATTGATTTTTTCAAACATGGCAATAAAAGCGCTTTTCTTTGAAATTTCCTTTTCGGTAAAAAATTTTGCATGAGCCCTCAAGCTATCTATCCTTATTGAATCTCGTTTTTGTTCCTCTATAAAACTCGCATCTTTTTTTGAATGATCAAAACGATCAGAGTTCGAATGCTCAAACGATTCAATTTTCATTTCAAAACTTAAGAAAATAAAATAAACAATGGAGATGCTCAAATAAAATCGAAAGGGATTGACGTAGGTTTGTCGTTTACCTTGTATAAATTCAAGTCCAGCTTGCCCTGGTTTTTTGATAAATGAAATAATTGTGTTTCGAATTTTGGAATCGTAAGCATAAAAGTTGGCTAAAAATTCATTGATAAAATCGCTCAGGGAAAGACGTTTGTTCGAATTGACTTGTCCGCAATTCGAACAATATTTGTCACTTACATCTAATGGATGATTGCAATTTAAGCAAGTTTTGCTTCTGAATTTTTGATGCGAAATCATGCGGATTTAATTAATTGATAATGTCAACAGAACTTGCCATGCCTTTTCCAACCACTCTATCATATCGGTCGTTGTTGCCACGATAGTAAACCATGGCTTGATAATTGTTTTCTGTTTGAAAGAAGTTACCGTCAATAGCATCCTCTTGGTTGATTTTTCCTTTATCATCGGCCAACATAAATCCATAATTAGTAAATCCTTGCTTGATCATGATGGCTTTTTCAAACAATCCCTTTTTTTCGTTCCATTCCATTTTGTTTTCTTCAGACAGTTTATAATTGTTAAACATTCCAACAATATAAATTGATTCTTTTCCCGCATATTCATTGGCCTCGAGTTCGAAAAACACCCAAGAATAATCAGCTTCAACTTCTGCTTGTTGGGCATTGATGTTTCGCACCACAAAATTACCATTTACGTCGGGTGCAAAAGTGTATTCTAAGTTTTTTCTAGCAACGTTACGCATCAAATAAGTGTTGTAAATTCCGCCTTGCGACGAAACTCTTGCCACATTATTGATCGCATTTCGTATGTCTTTATTATCAAAAAACAAAAATTCGTTCCCTGCCCAAAATTGTGTTTCTCTATCATATTTATATTTGAGTTCATTGCCAATAGTAAACATGGGTTTGATGTTGTGAATGGCTGTGCTGAAAATACCGTTTTGCAACAGCATGATTTTAATGTTTTTAATCGGATCTTGGAGCAACATCGATTCTGGTGGAATGACACTAAACTCTAAATTGTGTTTTTGCTGTAAAACCTCCACATCACGAGGATTTTTAACCTGCAAAGGCACAGCAACAATATCTTCATACAAAATAAATTTTTTCGAAAATACAATATCTCGGTTGTCGTTCAGAATTTTTATCATGTAATTACCGCTCACCTTAAACCGTTTTGTAAACTGGTTCGGAAACGCTAACCGATAGTGAGAATACATCTGAAGTGTATTGAAAGAATTTTCATAATCAATGATGCGCTGGTTGTCAAAACCTAAAATATACTCATTAATTGCTAATTGAGAAGGTTTCCAATCGTAATCGCAATGTGTTATTGTGTAGTAATAATTGGCTTCATCTCCATACAAATCGTCAAATTCTAGTTGAAATGAATCTCCTAATTTAAAAATAGGCACTTGATTTTGCCCACCTTGCACAAAAGTAATCGTTTTGATATGATAAGGTGGTGCTATTTCTTTTTCTACTTGTGCAAACAAGAAGAGTGGACTCGCAGAGACAACAAAGAGCATCAATTTTATGTAGGGATAGATTTTCATCGTTCAAAAT
>JBEILV010000098.1:0-10968 GCA_040379105.1 Flavobacterium sp. | reverse complement strand
TTTGGAAAGCTCACTTGCCAATTTGATTCTTTGCGCTTCGCCACCCGAAAGCGTTGTACTTTGTTGACCTAAAGTGATATAGCCCAAACCAACATCTTGAATTGTTTTTACTTTTCTATGGATTTTTGGAATATTTTCAAAGAAAACCACTGAGTCGTCAATGGTCATTTCCAGAATATCGGAAATGGATTTTCCTTTGTATCTGATTTCTAATGTTTCTCGGTTAAATCTCTTGCCCATACAAGTTTCGCATTCCACATATACGTCGGGCAAAAAGCTCATTTCTATCGTTCGAACTCCCGATCCTTCGCAGGTTTCGCATCGACCGCCTTTTACGTTGAAACTGAACCTACCGGGTTTATAACCTCTGATTTGTGCTTCGGAAGTTTGCGTAAACAACGTTCTGATTTCCGAAAAAACATCGGTGTATGTCGCTGGATTGCTTCGTGGCGTGCGCCCAATCGGACTTTGGTCAATGTCAATGACTTTATCGATGAATTCTAATCCTTCAATTTTTTTGTAGGGTTGTGGTTTTTTGACGCCTCTAAAAAAGTGTGCGTTCAAAATAGGGTAGAGGGTTTCGTTGATCAAAGTCGATTTGCCACTGCCCGAAACTCCCGTCACACAAATGAGCGTTCCTAACGGCATTTCTATCGACACATTTTTCAAATTATTGCCCGTAGCTCCTGATAATTTCAACCAATTGCCGTTGCCTTTTCTTCTGATTTCGGGCAACTCAATCCGCTTTTGATTGCTGATGTATTTGGCTGTTTCTGTGTCGTAGTTCAAAAGTTCGGAAGGTTTGCAACAGCTGATAATTTCGCCACCAAATCGACCTGCTTTTGGCCCAATGTCGATTACGTAATCGGCTTGCATGATCATGTCTTTGTCGTGTTCGACCACCAAAACCGAATTGCCAATATCGCGCAAATTCTCAAGCGATTGAATCAATCTTTCGTTGTCGCGCTGATGCAAACCGATGCTGGGTTCATCTAAAATATACAAAACTCCCACCAACTGCGAACCAATTTGTGTGGCCAAACGAATGCGTTGAGCTTCGCCACCCGAAAGTGATTTTGAACTTCTATTTAATGACAAATAATTCAAACCTACATCCATCAAAAAAGCGATGCGGGCATTGATTTCTTTCAAAATTTCTGTGCCGATCTGCTTTTGTTTTTCAGACAATTTGGGTTCTAAATTTTTGAACCATGCTGACAATTCCGCAATGTCCATAGCACACAAATCGCCAATATTTTTCTCATTGATTTTGAAAAACAACGCTTCTTTTTTCAATCGGGCACCTTCGCAAGTCGGACAATTGAGCTCGTCCATGAATTCTTTTGCCCATCTTTTTAACGAAGCGGTGGCACTTTCATCATATTGATTTTTGATAAAATTCGAAATGCCTTCAAATTCAATTTTATAGTTTTTGGTCACACCAGCCGTTTGCGAAGTGATTTCAAACTGTTCGTTGCTGCCTTTCATGATCACTTCAATCGCTTCTGCTGGAATGTCTTTGATGGGCGTATTGAGCGTAAATCCATATTTTTCGGAAATGAGTTGCAATTGTTTGTAAATCCAATTGTTTTTGTATTCGCCCAAAGGCAAAAAACCTCCTTGTTTGATGCTCAAATCGGGGTCGGGTACTATTTTTTCAAAATTGACTTCGTTGATAATGCCCAATCCGTGACAGTTTTCGCAAGCCCCTTTCGGCGAATTGAAAGAAAAATTGTTGGGTTCGGGGTTGGGGTAGGAAAGTCCTGTGGTTGGACACATCAGGGTTCTGCTGAAATAGGCTGGTTTTTTGGCACCTTGCTCCAAAACCATCATCACGTCATTGCCGTGTTGCATTGCGGTTTGAATACTTTCGGCAAGTCGCTTCAAAACGGCTTCACTTTCAGAAACTTCAATTCGATCAATTACGATTTCGATGTCGTGGGTTTTGTAGCGGTCCACTTTCATACCTTTCACCAAATCCAGAATCACGCCGTCCACACGTACTTTCACAAATCCTTGTTTGGCAATTTGCTGAAAAAGCTCGCCGTAATGTCCTTTTCTAGAACGTACAATCGGTGCTAAAATATTGATTTTCTTGCTTTTGAATTCGTCAATAATCAATGCTTTGATTTGATCGTCAGAATAGGAAACCATTTTCTCGCCGGTGTTGTAACTATAAGCATCCGCTGCTCGTGCAAACAACAGTCGCAAGAAATCATAAATTTCTGTGATAGTGCCAACGGTGGAACGTGGACTTTTTCCCGTGGTTTTTTGCTCAATGGCAATCACAGGCGATAGGCCGTCAATTTTATCAACATCGGGTCGTTCTAAACCGCCCAAAAACTGGCGTGCGTAGGCAGAAAAAGTTTCGATATAGCGTCGTTGCCCTTCGGCATAAATCGTGTCAAAAGCCAACGATGATTTGCCAGAACCCGACAAACCTGTGATGACCACCAATTGATTTCGAGGGATTTTTACATCGATATTTTTTAAATTATGAGAACGAGCGCCTA
The DNA here is from genome assembly GCA_040379105.1 of Flavobacterium sp. Taxonomy (GTDB): domain Bacteria; phylum Bacteroidota; class Bacteroidia; order Flavobacteriales; family Flavobacteriaceae; genus Flavobacterium. The sequence continues at coordinate 8,455 of JBEILV010000098.1, read as the reverse complement.
TTACTTCAATAAAATCATCAGTGGATTGCATAGCTTTTTTTCAAAAATCAACCGCAAAGTTACTTATTTTTATAAGAAATTTAGGCCCGTAAAAGCGTAAGTTTAACAACTGTTTCGGTTTTAAAAATTTCAAACTTTTGTTTTTAAATTTGAATATCACAAAATATAATAAGTTCAATGGCACTATTTCAATTTGAAAAAAGCATCTTATTTTTTTAAATACCTTCATTTGCAAATCCTATTAAATTAAAGAGAAGTATTTGTTCAAAAATTTTACTTTTGTACCTCAATCCAAAATATAATAAAAATGTCACACGATATTGAAAAAGTGAAATGCATGATCATCGGGTCGGGGCCTGCGGGTTATACGGCGGCTATTTATGCAGCAAGAGCTAATATGAATCCAGTTTTATACCAAGGAACGCAACCCGGCGGACAGTTGACCACCACCAACGAGGTTGAAAATTTTCCAGGTTACCCTGAAGGTGTTACAGGTCCAGAAATGATGGTACAATTGCAAGCGCAAGCCCAAAGATTTGGCACCGATGTGCGCGATGGTTGGGTTACGAAAGTTGATTTTTCTGGGCCTATTCATAAAATTTGGGTCAATGACGATAAAGAAATTCATTGTGAAACCGTCATTATCTCTACGGGCGCTTCCGCAAAATATTTAGGAATTGAATCAGAGCAACATTATTTGAAAATGGGTGGTGGAGTTTCTGCTTGCGCTATTTGCGATGGTTTTTTCTATCGTAATCAAGAAGTGGTTGTGGTAGGCGCAGGCGATTCTGCTTGTGAGGAAGCGCATTATTTGTCAAAACTTTGTAAAAAAGTAACGCTTTTGGTGCGAAGTGACAATTTTAGAGCTTCAAAAATTATGCAAGATAGGGTCAGAAAAACTTCTAACATCGAAATCATGCTCAACACAGAAACTGTGGAAGTGATGGGAGATGGGCAAGTGGTTTCGGGCATTAAAGTGATAGATAAAACAAGAAATGAAGAAAGCGTGATTCCAGCCACAGGATTTTTCTTAGCGATTGGTCACAAGCCAAACACCGATATTTTCAAAGACTTTTTAGATTTAGATGAAACGGGCTACATCAAAAATGTGGCAGGCAGAACCTTAACGAATGTTCCGGGGGTTTTTGTGGGCGGCGATGCGGCAGACCATGTCTATCGTCAAGCGATTACGGCTGCTGGAACGGGTTGTATGGCTGCTTTGGATGCTGAAAGATATTTGGCTTCGTTGGAATAATCTCTTGAAGAAAAAACGTAATCTTTACAAGAAAAACAAAAAAACCGCCTTATTGAGCGGTTTTTTCGTTTTATAAAGAATTTATTTTGAAAGCGATTTCTTGTAAATGCTTGCTTCGTCTTCAAAAGTGTTTAAGGTAATTTTTCCTTTGCCGTAAAAATAGATTTTGGCTTTTCCCCTGGATTCAACGGTTGCATTTTCAAGATGTTGAATGGAAGTTTCAGTACTCATTTCCGCCAGAATTTTAAGATTTTTGGTCACCATATTTTGCCCTTTGAATCGGGCGTTGTTGTCCATTCTTAATTGTAAATTGTCACAATCGCCTTCGATGATTGCCTCGGTTTTTTGATACATATCAAAATCGATTTTTTTAGCATTGATTAATGCTTTCATAGACGCATTTTTGTCTAAAACGATTTTTGCGTGGTCAGATTTTAAATTCAATTCAATTTCGGTTTTGTCGTTGGCGTTGATTAAGAATTCGGCTACATCAACATTTAAAAATATTTTAGAATCTTCAAATCCATTGATTTTCAAGTCTGTCAACTCGATGGTTGCCAAAGCCGTAATTTTAGATTTGTTTCTACAATTGATGGTTTTCAAATCGTCGGTGTAAGTGACGCGAATGCTCACTTTTTTGGCACTTGTAATCTTTTTTTGTTTTCGAATGTATAAAATGCCTCCCACCACATTGGTCGAAATCACTTCATGCAAATTATCGTCGGCTTCTACTTCAAGTCCTTGTTTGATTCCTTTTATTAGTAAAACTTCAAAGTCGTCTTCAACTTCTAATGAGGTAAAAGTTTCAATTTCCCGTTGTTCGATGGTCACAATTTTTGAGCCTTTTATTTTGTCAGATTCATTGACAACCTCTTTTGGCGTCTCTTTGATCGTGTCTTTTTCTTGACCTTTTGCCAAAGCAATAAAAAGTAAACAAACAATAAGCAATGATTTTTTCATGGGTAAGTGCTGTTTTTTAGTCAAATAAAATCGCCAATTTTAAAGAGCTTGATGGGCAAACGCTTTATTTTTGGCGATTTCTTTTTTTGTTTCGGCAAATATAATCAAAAATTACGCCATCGTTTTTCAAATGGATAGGCAAGATGGATGTGTTTGTAATTTTAGAATGTATCTATCGACAGTATAATTTATTTTGGAACAACAGATCCACCAGATGATTTTCGAATACTGATTTTTTCGGGAGTTTTCACATATTTAATTTCACTTCCGCTTGACACCTCGGCTTCCAAACTCAAAACAGGTTGCACCGTAATTTCGCTGCCGCTTGATGATTCTGCAATGACATCGTTGGCAATCAAATTTTCTGCATTGATTTCGCTTCCGCTTGATGATTCAAATCTAGCATTCAAATTCAATCCGCTTACAATCATTTCTGAACCGCTGCTCGCATCTGCATTGACTTCGTCATATTCCAAAAGGACTTTCATTTCTGAGCCACTGCTGGTAGAAAGATCAATTTTCTGACCTTTCATTTTGTCTTTTGTTTCTAAAAATGCACCACTTGAAGTAGATAAACCGTTGCAAATAGGCATCCCGACAATGATTTTCTTTGAAGCGGCGTCTTTAACACTGTGTGTGAATTTGAGTTTCAAAACTCCGTTACTGATGGATGTTTCGATGTGTTCGTGCAAATTGTCGTCGGCAATGACAGTGATTTCTGCTTTTTCCTGCTGAATGATTTCGACATCCAAACCCGTAGCGGCTTCCACGTAAGTGAAGTTTTCAGTCACATCTCTTTTCACAGTTGTAACGTTTTGACTTCCTTCGATGGAGTTTAAGCCATCAATTTGAATGTTGCAACTTGCAAAGAAGAGTGCTGACAATAGTACAAGGACTATTTTAGTTGCGTTTAAAATTAATTTTGTCATGATGGTTTGTTTTTTTTTTTGATTAGTTAGTTTTAATAATTACGCCGTTTTCGTCTATTTTTAATCCTTTAGATTCGTTCGAATCGTTGGTTTTACTTTCGACCGTCACACCGTTTTTATCAATCGTAACGGTGGTTGATTTATCTTCATTATCGGAATTTTTCATTTCAATGACTTCCTGATTTTCTTCATCGCAATTGCTGCATTTAATACCATTGTCAAGAATCTGATAAATTTTTCTGTCGTAACCTTTGTTGAAATAGGTTGAATTATCATATTGACTCAAATAATTTGCTACGCTATTGTCTGGATTCACGTAGAGATTTTTAGGTAAATAAAGTGTAATCGTGATGGCTTGGTTTCTTTGTTTGTTTGTGGCATTGGTAATGAAAAAATCGTCTAAAATTAATTTATTTTCGTCAAATACATATTGATATTCAATTTTTTCTGCTCGGTTTCTTGCATCTGAAAATGAATTACCGCTGGCTCTTTTTTCAATTTTGATGTAAGATTTAAGATCATCGCTTGATTCTATTTTGAAATCTACATTTTTAGAGAAAATTTGCTCTTTGTTATTCAAGTCTTCTACCATTTCATAATCATCGTTGTATTTTGAAAACTGATACAACTCTGAACTTTTAAATTTGATTTGAAGCGTGTCTTGAGATAAAATATTGAGTTCTTTTTTTACAAAAACTTGGTTATCGTAGGCAGATTCAACTGATTGTTTGATACCAAAAGTGATCAACGTGATGATGGAAATAATCCATAGTGCAATCAAGGTATATTTCACAATTTTACCAATCGATTTCATGTTGGGAATCAATATTTTCAATCCTAAAATCATGAAAAAGAAAGTCGGAATACCAATGGCGAATGTGCTCAAAAGGACGATGACCCACAAAGGAAATCCAGAGGTTAAAATCGAATTGGCTTCTGTTTGCCAAGGAATTGAAAATATGGACGTTGTGCCGATAGTGAACATTCCGATGAGCAAAGAAATAAGCATTCCGATAGAAAACAACACAATCAAGAAGCCAATAAATTTGGCAATTACACTAAAGATGCCTGTGATGACGCTTCCAACGCCTGTGGCAATTTTCTCAGCACCCGATTGTGTTTTTCTGCCAAGTGCATCATAATCAAAGTTTTTTACTTCGTCGGTCATGCGGTCAAAACCTTCCTTTACTTTTCGTTCGATGTTGGAAATGTTGACGGGTTCGCCTCTCATTTCAAGTTTTTCAGCCGTTGTTTTCGCTGCGGGCACTAAAATCCATAAAACAATGTAAAGCAACGTAGCGGTGCCTCCACTTACAAAAAGCAAGAATGCAAGAATCAAACGTACCCAAATGGTTTCAATGCCCAAATAATAGCCCAAACCTGCACCCAAACCGCCCAAAACATTGTGGTCCATATCACGATATAATTTTCGCTTCATTTGTGGTTGAAACGTGCTTTCATTAGAAGAAGATTTGCTGTCTTCATCCTCAATAATATAATCTTCGGGTTGTCCCATTACGGCAATGACTGTTTCAATGTCTTTATTTACAATGACTTGAAGTTGTTGTTTTTGTTGCCCAGACAATATTTCGGCAATTCTCATTTCTATGTCTTTCATGATTTCATCCTTCCCAGACGAACCCTTCAAAGAGCGTTTGATAGCATCTAAATATTTGCTAAGTTTTTGATAAGCATCTTCATCGATATGAAAAAAAATGCCACCTATGTTGATGTTAACTGTTTTGTTCATTTTGATTAGTTTTTTTGTGTTATGGTTGTCACTGCGTTTGATAATTCTATCCAAGTTGCGTCTAATTCTTTAAGGAATATTTGACCTAATTCTGTCAGGCCGTAATATTTTCTTGGCGGTCCGGAGGTAGATTCTTCCCATCGATAGCTTAAAATCCCATCGTTTTTTAATCGAGTCAACAACGGATAAATGGTTCCTTCTACAACTAATAATTTGGCTTCTTTCAGGGTGTCTAAAATTTCAGACGTGTAGGCTTCTTTTTCTTTCAATACCGATAGAATACAGAATTCTAACACCCCTTTGCGCATCTGGGCTTTCGTGTTTTCAATATTCATGATGTTTTTTTTTGATTTGATTCATAATTCGTTTTTTGATTGATGATTGATTGATTTAGAAATTATAATTTCCACAGTACTTTACTACGTACATTATTTTCTTATGCAAATATATATCCTAAATCAGGTATTTTGTATTGCATAGTATTTATATTTAACAATAAATTAACAAATATAAGTCCTACGAATCATGTATTTTTACGCTTAAATATAAAAGAAATGCAATTCACAGCGCGCAAACTCAACACTTTCTTGTTTTTTAAATTACCATCTGCTTTTTGGTCTGGAGTTCGTGTCAAAACGATCACTGAAGCACAATGCGTTGTTTCAGTTCGACATCGATGGATCAATCAAAATCCTTTTAAATCGATGTATTTTGCGGTGCAAGCCATGGCAGCCGAACTTTCAACGGGTGCTTTGGTGATGCTATACATCAAGAAATCTGGCAGAAATATTTCGATGTTGGTAGCCAACAATCAAGCTAATTTTTCAAAAAAAGCAACTGGAAAAATTACATTCACTTGTCAAGATGGATTGATGGTTCAAAATGCCATTGACGAAGCCATCAAAACAAATCAAGGTCAAACTTTTTGGATGTCGGCAACAGGAATCGATGAAAAAGGCGATTGTGTTTCTACTTTCAAATTTGAATGGACGATAAAATGCAAATCAAATTAATTTTTAATCCGCTTTTTTTCTACTTTTAACAAAAATTCAATTCTTATGAATACTATTAAAAAAGGACTTCTGAGCAGTGTTGTTTTATTTGCAACCTTTTCATGTCAACAGAAAGAACCTTCACAACCCACCGAAACAATGGAACATCATCACGAACACAAAAAAGTTGTTTATCAAGTCTTTACAAGATTATTTGGTAATACCAACACCACCAACAAGCCTTGGGGCACCATCGAAGAGAATGGAGTAGGGAAGTTTAACGACTTTACAGACAAAGCCTTGCAGGAAATTAAGGCTTTGGGAGTTACGCATATTTGGTACACAGGCGTTCCACATCATGCACTGATCAATGATTATACCTCTTTTGGTATTTCAAACGACGATCCAGATGTGGTGAAAGGCCGTGCGGGTTCGCCTTATGCTGTGAAAGATTATTATAATGTGAATCCAGATTTGGCGGTTGACCCAGCCAAAAGATTGGAAGAATTTGAAGCTTTGATTGCCCGTACCCACAAAAACGGATTGAAATTAATCATCGATATTGTTCCTAATCATATTGCACGGCGTTATGAAGGAAAATCAAATCCTGCGGGTGTAAAAGATTTCGGTGCCGATGATGACAAAAGCGTGGAATATGCCAGAAATAATAATTTTTACTACATTCCGAATAGTAAATTTGAAGTGCCTACAAGTCAAGATTACAAACCACTAGGAGGCGAAAAGCATCCTTTGGCCGACGGAAAATTTGAGGAAATTCCAGCCAAATGGACAGGAAACGGCTCGAGAGCTCCCAAACCCGACATTAATGATTGGTATGAAACCGTAAAAATAAATTATGGCATAAAACCCGACGGAAGTAAAGATTTTCCAACGCTTCCAGCCGATTTTGCGCAGAAAGATTACAAAGCCCATGCTGCTTTTTGGGAAGGAAAAGACGTGCCGAATTCTTGGGTAAAGTTCAAAGATATTGCGCTTTATTGGATTGGAAAAGGCGTGGATGGTTTCCGTTATGACATGGCGGAAATGGTGCCGGTTGAGTTTTGGAGTTACATGAATTCTGCCATCAAAATGCAAAGTCCAGACGCATTTTTATTGGCTGAGGTTTACAATCCAAATGAATATAGAAATTACATTCATTTAGGTAAAATGGATTATTTATATGACAAAGTTGAAATGTATGATACGCTCAAAAGCATTGTGCAAGGTCGTGGTTTGCCACAAAACATCAGCCCGATTCAAGAGCGTTTGAAAGACATTGAACACAATATGTTGCATTTTCTCGACAACCACGATGAACAAAGATTGGCAAGTCCAGATTTTGCCAAAAACTTGCCAAACGGAAAACCTTTGATGGTCGTTTCGGCAACCATCAGCACATCGCCAACCATGATTTATTTTGGTCAAGAAGTGGGCGAACCTGGTGCGGAAAGAGGCGGATTTGGCAGTCCAACCAGAACTTCCATCTTTGATTATGTGGGAGTTCCACATCACCAACGTTGGATGAATGGCGGTGCTTTCGATGGTGGTTTGCTTTCAGAAGATGAAAAGAATTTGAGAGATTTCTACAAAAGATTGCTCAATTTCACGATTCAAAGTCATGCTTTGATGGGAAAATACGAACAAATTCAAGATTTCAATTTACAAGCCGGCACCGATTATAATTTCGGATTGTACAGTTTTGCAAGATGGAGCAAAGAAGAACAATTGATCGTTGTTGCCAATTTCAATCAAAACACGCCCGTGAATTGTACGGTAAAAATTCCCGCTTCAGTCATTAAATCGATGTCGTTGAAAGATGGCAATTACGAAATGGAAGACCAATTGTACAAGAAGTTTAAAACCCAATTGAAAATACAAAATCAAGACGGTAGTTTTAGTGTTGCGTTGCAGCCAAATGAGAGCTACATTTTAAGAATTAAATGATTGAAAAATTTAAAAAATCGAAAGAATTAAAAAAATCGAAAAAATAGAATCTCGAGATTTGATATTAAATAATTGAAAACTCTAAAAAATAGCAAATAGAAGTTAAAAAAGTCATTTTTCTGAAATGGCTTTTTTTATTATATTTTAAATGGAAACATTATGAGCATCAATCGTTTGGTATTTCTGATTTCATTTTTAACATATAATTTATTTGCTCAGACCAACCCTGAATTTAAAAGCAAAATGATACAAATCACAGCGGATAAAAAAATACAAACAGAAAAACTGACCATAAAACTTGTTGAAGGTTTTGCTTGGAATCTTGTATTTTACAATCTATTTTCTGAGAATAAGGTTGTTGAAAATAATTTTCCAAAAGAAAAAGGAATTTACACTTTAGGCAACCTCTAATAACTAAAATTTTTAAAAATAAGGTTTAAAATTTTTGTTTATACTATTGATAATCATTATTTTGCATTCATTGTGAAAGCATTTAAACGACATAGAGATTACGGTTTTTTCGACCAAGATTTTCGACTTACGAAACTTAGTAAATTAGGTGATCCATTAGAAAAACTTTCTAAAGGTATTGATTTTGAGATATTTAGAAATATTTTAGAAGAGA
>JBEILV010000097.1:0-11048 GCA_040379105.1 Flavobacterium sp. | reverse complement strand
GTGGAAACATTGATGATGTCTGCACCTGCATTTTTAAAGGCTTCGGCAATCATCAAAACATCTTCCTCTGAAATGCCATTTTCTGCCCAATCGGATGCTGAAATTCTAACAGAAATAGGTTTTTCAGATGGAAACTCTTCTCGAATGGCGCTAAAAACCTCTAAGGGATATTTCAAACGATTTTCGATGCTTCCACCAAATGCATCCTTACGAATATTGGTCAGTGGCGATAAGAAGGAAGCCAACAAAAAGCCATGATGTGCTTGCAATTCAATCATGTCAAAACCTGCTTTTTGTGCATTTTTGGTGGCTTGCACAAATTGATTTTTAACAAGTTGCATGTCCTCAGATGTCATTGCTCTTGGAACGGCACATTTTTCATTGAATGGAATCGCAGAAGCTGAGATTAATTCCCATGATTTTCCTGTAAACGACTCTTCCCAAGGTTTTTTTGCAGCTCCTTTTCTTCCTGAATGTCCGAGTTGCATGCCTATTTTAGCTTTTGAATTTTGATGTACAAAATCAACGATATTTTTCCAAGCCAAAGTTTGTTCCTCGTTGTAAATTCCTGCGCAACCTTCTGTAATTCTACCTGTTTTTGAAATGGCGGTCATTTCTGTGATAATCAAACCCACGCCTCCTGTGGCGCGACTGCCGTAATGAACCAAATGCCAAGGTTGGACCATTCCATTGATTGCGGCATATTGACCCATGGGTGCCATCACAATGCGGTTGGACAAGCTTAAATCTCTTAATTTAAAACTCGAAAAAGCGGGAGAAGTAAATTGATTGTTAGTCTTTTGATTGAATTCTTCTAAAACTTTTTGCGTAAACGATGCATCTCTGATTTTTAAATTTTCATACGTTACTTTTTTAGAGCGCGTCATACAACCGAAAGCAAATTGCTGAAACGAATGTTGGTTATGACGGTCCATGTTTTCAAACCAATCCAAAGAAACCAACGCCGCATATTGAATCATTTCTACGGTGTTTCTTCTGGTTTTTTCATATTGTTCAAAAGCTGCTTGTATGTTGTTAGGATTTGCAATCACAGCATCTGAAAGTCCGATGGCAGAATCCATCGCTAATTTGGTGCCCGAACCGATGGAATAATGTGCCGTGGCTTTGGCATCGCCCAACAAAACAATGTTATTATGCGACCATTTCTCGTTGGTTACATGCGGAAACTGTCGCCAATGTGATTTGTTTGAAATCAGCGGATGTCCATCTAATTCGTCTTTGAAAATAGCCTCAATTTTTTGAATCGTATCTTGTTCATTGGTCACTTCAAAACCATGTTTTTGCCAAGTTTCATCGCTACATTCAAAAATCCAAGTACTCATGCCCGGTTCATATTGATAGGAATGCGCAACGATGAGTCCGTGGGGCGTGTTTCTGAAAAAATAAGTAAAAGCATCCAAGGGTTTGGTGGAACCCATCCATACAAATCGGTTCTTTTTCAAGGTTACATTAGTTCCAAAATCTGAGGCAAACTGACTTCTTATGTTACTAGAAATACCATCGCAAGCCACAATCAAATCGGCATCTGAAAACTGATTTAAATTGTCCACATTTTGTTCAAAGTGAAGATTTACGCCTTCTTCGCGACAACGCTGGTGCAATAATTTCAAGAGCGTTTTTCGAGAACAACCACAAAATCCATTGCCAGCAATATGCACGGTTTCGCCATCTCGGGCAATGATGATGTCGTCCCAATAGGCAAAATTAGACCGTATGAGTTCGTAAGATTCCATGTCGCGTTTGAGGAATTCGCCCAATGTTTCATCTGAAAAAACGACTCCAAATCCAAAACTATCATCGGGTTTGTTACGTTCATAAACATCAATTTGGCAATCGGGCATTGCTTTTTTGGTTAGAATCGAAAAATAGAGTCCACCAGGACCACCGCCTATAATTTTTATTTTAAGCCCCTTAACTTCCGAAGGGGGAATGATTGTATTCATATTTATTGTCTTTTGATTGAAAAAATTTCGCCTAGTTTGGCATAATTAGATCCTGCTAAACGGGCTACGGGTTTGTAAACATCGAGATTGATGCGGTTGTTTTCCATTAAAATGGCATCATCGATGTGGATTATTTTCACACGACCCACGATCAAACAAGCACCGCCACCGGTTTCGTTGTCCATAAAATAATGATGCATCATTTCACATTCTAAATGGATTGGGCTTTCTTTGACGCGTTTTGGTTTTACAAACACAGCATCGATGGGCGTTAGATTTGTGGCGGAAAATTCGTCCACATCGGGAGCAAAAGCTTCGGAAGTGGCATTCATTGGTTCGACAACGTCAAATGTGACCAAATTGACTACAAATTGACCATTTGAAAGCACGTTGTTTAAGGTGTCTTTGTTTTGGTTGTTGTCTCTTCTGGTGGAAAACACAACGCAAGGCGGATCGCTGGAAACCATATTAAAATATGAAAATGGGGCTAAATTGTTGACTCCTTGCTCGTCAATGGTCGAAATCCAACCGATGGGGCGAGGGACGATTGTGCCTGTCAGTAATTTGTATAAAACAGATGGATCTGTGTCTTGTGTAATAAATTGCATTTTTTGTGATTGTTTCTACAAATTAAGTGAATTTATTAGAAATGAATTAAAATTTGTGCGTGGACTTTGCGAATTATATGGATGTTTTTGATCGCGCTATTGTGTTTTGAAATGAAATAAAAAAATTGCAAACAGCCTTTTTTATTGCCAATTTGGTCATTAGCCCCGATTGAAATGGAAAGCCTTTTGAAAGCAAAGCCTATTTTTTCTTGGTTTGCCAAAGCGACCAACGGAAGCTCTTGGCAAACCTTAGAAAAAAAGGCTTTGCTGAAAAAGCTTGGAATGAAAAGCGGGAGATGGCTCCTGAAAAAATTAATTTTTGCGGATTTCTTTTTGGATCAATTCTATGATTTGCGAAGGCTCGGTTCTGAAATCAAACCACTGCACGTTGGGAGTTCGTTTGAACCAAGTGATTTGTCTTTTTGCAAAACGGCGGGTATTTTTTTTGATTTCTTCGATGGCGAATGCTAAGGTGCAATTTCCGTTGAGATGGTCAAATAGTTCTTTGTAACCTACTGTTTGTAGGGCGTTTAGATTTCTATTTGCGTAATTTTCTTTGGCTTCTTCGAGCAATCCTTCTTGCATCATTATATCGACGCGTTGGTTGATTCGGTCGTATAAAATGTCTCTTGGCGCTTCTAAACCGATGATGATGGGCGTAAAATTGCGTTTGTTTTTTTCTTGGTTCAAAAAGCTAGAGTAGGGAAGGTTTGTGCCCAAACAAACTTCTACAAAACGCATCATTCGTTGAGGATTTTTGAGTGTTTGCGGATTTTCGGTTACCAATTTTTGATAAAAAACGGGATCTTTTTCCAACAATTCATTTTGAAGATATTCGAGACCATTTTGTTCGTAAGCTGCGATGACTTCTGTGCGAATTTTTGGGTCAAGATCGGGGAAATAATCGAATCCTTTCAAAACGGCATCCACATACATTCCTGAACCTCCGACCATGATTTGGATGGGATTTTCGATAAAAAAACCATCTAAAAGTTTCAACGCTTCGAGTTCAAAATGACCGCTGTTGTAGTTTTCAAAAATGGATTTGTGCTGCACACAAAAATGGGGCGCAGCTTCTAATTCTGTAGCGTTTGGAACAGCTGTTCCGATGGTTAATTCTTTGTAAATCTGACGACTATCTGACGAAATAATGTTGCATTGAAAATGGTTTGCCAATTGGATGCTCAAGGCGGTTTTTCCAATGGCGGTCGGACCAATGATGGTGATTAGATAATTTTGTGGGGTGTTTTCCAATGCAAATTAAACGGTTCGTTGTACGACTTCAAAAATCGTATTTTCATCTACTTTCAAAGTTTTGTTGGGAAATTTCATGATCAAAGCATAATCGTGGGTTGCCATCATGATGGTTTTTCCGTTTTGGTTGATTTTTTTGAGCACTTCCATGATTTCGACACTGGTTTGTGGGTCCAAATTTCCGGTGGGCTCGTCGGCCAAAATAAGTTCGGGATCATTTAATAAAGCTCGTGCAATGGCAACGCGCTGTTGTTCGCCACCCGAAAGTTGATGGGGCATTTTATAAGCTTTCGATTTCATGCCGACTTTTTCGAGCACTTCTTCGATTTTTACTTCCATGTCTTCTTTTACGGTCCAGCCGGTGGCTTTCAATACAAAAACCATGTTTTCGTGCACACTTCTGTCGGGCAAAAGTTTGAAATCTTGAAAAACAATACCGATTTTTCTGCGTAAATAAGGGATGTTTTTTTCTTTTAATGTTCTTAAATCGAACTCGACAATCGTTCCTTGTCCTTCTGTTAAAGGCAAATCGCCGTAGAGCGTTTTCATTAAACTACTTTTTCCAGAGCCTGTTTTTCCGATTAAATAAATAAATTCGCCGTGTTGCACTTCGAGATTGACCTTCGATAGCACGAGGTTTTTTTCTTGAAAAATAGAAACGTCTTGTAAAGAAACGATGGGCGTACTCATAATTTGTATTTGTTTAATCGTCGTAAAAGTAATCAGTGAAAAGTTGTTTTCAAAATTATATCACAAAACCTTTTTGCATTAAAATCATTTCCGAACCCCAAAGTTTGAGCAAAATCTGCACATCGATAGGAAAGAAGCTCGAGGATTTGTCGGGATTTTGTTTGATGGGACAATAGAGTTTTTTGCCTTTTGCGAAACAATAATTGTGGCGGTTGTTTTCGATGAGGATGTCGCCTTGGGCTATTTTTTGGTATATTTTTTCCATGTCAATGACTGCAAATTTCAGAAAATCAGTGGCTTGAATAAATTCTTCTTTGCTTTGATTGATGATGCCATACACAAAATAATCTGCTTTCATTTTATAAAATTCCGACTTGACTTGGTTTTCTAGCGTGCTGAATTCACGTTCGTAGCGAATGGTAAAATCGTTGTATTTGACATATTTTTTGTCTCGAAATCGTTCTTGCACCGAGATTCGCCTTTCATTACTTTCAAACACATAATCGACTCCAATTTCGACATCAATTTTTCTGGCTTCGTCAGCGTCCAACAGAATAGGTTTCCAATTTAAAGAATTGTAAATCAGTGGAATTGCTAAATGAGCATGCACAAAATCTGTAAATTTTCGATCGGATGAATAGTAAGTCATATTTGTAAATGATAAAATTTACGATTCATTTCAAGGTCTTTTTCATTGTTTTTGATCCAATCAAAAGTTGCATTACTATCGAAGGCATAGATTGGGTGTTCGCTAAGCCATTGCAACAATGAAAGTTGCATTTCTTCGTATGCAGTTTGGTTTGAAAGCTTCAAATCGACGGTTGTTTGACTGTAAAATTCAATTTCTGAAATCAATTTTAGAATTTCTTCTGAGGATTTTAATTTTTCTAAAATATTGATAATTTTTTCATTATGCGATTTCAATTGTGCTGAAACAAAACTTTTTCCACCTTTCCATGCATATTGTTTGCTCACGCCGGTTTGTTCGCCATCGAGCACATTTTGAAGTCTTTGCAAACAATCGTTTTCTTGATAATCAGATTTTTCGATGGTTACAAAACGGCGGTTCATTTTTAAAGCCACCGCAGCCGTTGTGCCACTTCCTGCAAAAAAATCGAGCACCCAATCGTTTTCGTTGGTGCACATTTCAATGATTCTAGCGAGCAATCGTTCGGGTTTTTTGCCGTTTGTGAATTTCACATTGCCTTCTTTTGCAGGCGTTGTGCCAATGTCAACCCACAAATCAGAAGCCAAAATCCCAAAATGATTTTTTCCTTGTAAATTTACAATTCTGTCTTTTAAAGGAACCAAAGTGCCGCCGTCGAACATCAAAATCGGGAGGTTTTTGCTATTGATAAAACATTCAATTTGTTGAGATTCCTTATTTTTTTTGGCAAATGCTTTGAATTTTTCTCCTGCTTTTTTGATGTTTTTTTCGATTGAGAATATTTTCTCAGGATTAGAAAGTGCAAATTTTTCTAATTGTTTTTGGGCAATGGTTCTTGCTATTTCAGGCGAACTATTTTGCAAAGCTTCCTGATAAAATTCTTGCAAAACATCTTTCGGTTGGGTTGTTTTGTTGTTTTCGTCCACCCAATATTTATAGTTGAAATTATAATTGGCTTTTGTATAGAATGGTTTGAACCTGAAATTTTCTGATTTTGTATAAAAAAGAATGTATTCTTTTACTTTAAAAAGTCGTTCGCCTCTTTTCACATTCACAGCATTGACACCACTTTCGGTGCTCGATTTCAAAACAATGGTTTCTTTACAATGTTTTCTTCCGAAAATTGTATCGCAGAGTACTTTCAAGTAGGCAAATTCGTTGTCGTCCACCTGAATAAAAAGTGCTCCATCATCTGATAACAAATCCCAAGCAATGCGCAATCGTTCTTCCATGAACGTCAACCAATGGTCTGAGGCGAGATTGTCGTCATATTGAAATTTGTTGTTGCCTGTGTTATAAGGCGGATCGATGTAAATGAGTTTGATTTTTTGATTGAAAACATTCCTAATTGCTTTCATAACAGGTAGATTATCGCCTTTAAACACAAAACTATCGCTGTTGTTTAACTCGAAATCTGTCATTGTTTCTGGATTCGGCAGATGTTTTTTCCAATGAGAAAAATCAAATAGGGGCAAGTGTGGATTTGTTTTTGTCATGGTTTGATTAACTAATGGGAAGTCCGTTTTCAGTCTTAAAATCTGGGGTAAGTAAAACAACATTTCCAATGTCGTCGGCAACTCCTAAAACCAAACATTCACTCATCACATTTGCGATTTGTTTTTTTGGAAAATTGATTACTGCTACGATTTGCTTTCCTACAAGTGCATCGCAGGGGTATAATTTTGTGATTTGAGCGGAAGATTTTTTAATGCCAAATTTTCCAAAATCGATGGTTAGAATGTAGGCTGGTTTTTTTGCTTTTAAAAATGGTTCGGCGTGCATAATCGTTCCGACCGCCATTTGAATTTTTGAAAAATCGCTAAAGTTGATGAGTTCCATAAAACGAAAGTAAAAAAAAACGGCAATAGAAAGGCAGTAACTATTGTAATTATCTTCGAAATTTCAAAAAGTTAGTGATCAAATAAACATCACAGTGCGAGAATTGAGGTTTTTGGTTTTTAGAAGTTTGCCACTGCTTTTGTGAAAATTGGTTTTGTTCGAATCATTTTAAATGAAAAAAATCGTTTTTATTATCGAATCGCCACATGTTTGAGCTCAATCCAAAATTTCCCGCATTAAATCTTCTAAATCTTTTGCTTGGTCAACACCTCTGCTTCGGTTGTAACGAGCAATAAAATAGAGCAAAAACCAAAAACAGGTCATTACAAACATTACCGCTAAATCAAACTGATATGATTCGTTGAGGTTGAATTTAGAATAAGCAATGACACCAAAAATCAAGAAGATGCCTGCAATTACAAAATGCAGAAACATAAATAGTGTCCACAAAACAGGGTCGGGACCAAAAACTCCTCTGATGTGCGTGCGACCATCTTCATGTTCTTCTAACTCGAGCTGAAGGTTGGGCGACCAATAGGCTCGTTTGCTGAATCCGATGCCAAGATAAATATAGTTTCCAGCCAAGTTTATTTTAAAATCGGGTGATATATTAGTCTTTTCTTTTTCAAAACGGATTTTTAAATCCTCCACAGTTTCTGTTGAAAAAAGCTTGAATCGAGGTCTCAAATGCAAAGGAGAGTCGATGGCAATGGGTTTTTCTTGCGTAAGTTCCATAGTAGTAGTTTGAGGTTGCAATGGTAAAATTAAATAAAATCAATTGAAAATCAGCAAATAAAATCTTGTTACAAGCTATTTTTTTTCAAAAATTGAACAAAATGTCATAAATAAGCCATACTCAATGTGGAATATCGTCATTCACAAATAATTAAATACTAAATTTGCAACCGAAAAAAATCGATACAGATTTTTGGTTTTAAAAATATATTTATGAGTGTAATTGTGGCCATTGTTGGGCGACCGAATGTAGGAAAATCAACCTTATTTAATAGATTAATCAAAAGAAGAGAAGCCATTGTGGATTCTGTGAGTGGCGTTACCCGCGATAGAAATTACGGCAAAAGCGAATGGAACGGGAAAGACTTTTCAGTTATTGATACGGGCGGATACATCAAAGGTTCGGATGATATTTTCGAAGCTGAAATCCGCCGTCAAGTGGAATTAGCAATAGATGAAGCCGATGTAATTTTGTTTGTTGTTGATGTAGAAGAAGGCATCACACCGATGGATGCTGAGGTGGCAAAATTGCTAAGAAAAGAAACGAAACCTGTTTTGTTGGTCGTCAACAAAGTGGACAATGCGATGCGCGAAAACGATGCGCTTGAGTTTTATAACTTAGGTTTGGGCGAATTTACTTCCATTTCGAGTAATTCTGGAAGCGGAACGGGCGATTTGATGGATGTGTTGGTAGCAGCTTTTCCAGACAAACCCACCGACGAAAATATGGACGACTTGTTGCCAAGATTTGCAGTCGTGGGACGTCCGAATGCAGGAAAATCGAGTTTTATCAACGCTTTGATTGGCGAAGATCGCTATATCGTTACAGATATTGCGGGAACTACTAGAGATTCGATTGATACTAAATACAACCGTTTTGGATTCGAATTCAATTTAGTCGATACGGCGGGTATTCGAAGAAAAGCCAAAGTAAAAGAAGATTTAGAGTTTTATTCAGTGATGCGCTCTGTGCGTGCCATCGAACACAGCGATGTTTGTATTTTGATGATTGATGCCACAAGAGGTTTCGAAGGTCAAGACCAAAGTATTTTTTGGTTGGCAGAAAAAAATAGAAAAGGTGTCATTATTTTAGTCAATAAATGGGATTTGGTTGAAAAAGACACAATGTCCACGAAGGCTTATGAAGCTAAAATCAGAGAAGAATTAGAACCATTTACAGATGTTCCTATTTTGTTCGTTTCGGCATTGACCAAACAAAGATTGATCAAAGCGCTCGAAGAAACAGTGCGCGTGCATGAAAATAGAAAACAACGGATTTCTACTTCAAAATTCAACGAATATATGTTGAAAATCATCGAGACTTATCCGCCGCCAGCCTTGAAAGGAAAATATGTGAAAATTAAATATTGCATGCAATTGCCAACTCCCACACCACAATTTGTATTTTTTGCCAATTTGCCACAATATGTAAAAGAAGCCTACAAACGATTTTTAGAAAATAAAATCAGAGAGAAATGGGATTTTTCTGGAGTGCCGATTGATATTTACATCAGAGAAAAGTAGATTTCTTCACAAAATATTACCAATTTTAAAACGGGATGTTCCAACAGGAATGTTCCGTTTTTTTTTTGGGGCTACAATGTCAAAAACGCAAGGATTTAGATTTTACGAAAGTCACAATGAAACAGTAGTATTTTTTTGATTGTCGGAAATTATAGGGTTTAAACTTAAAAGTTATCAACAAAAGTAATTTCTATAACGTTTTCGTGAACAAACTTCTGCATGTCAATTTAACAATCAATTCAAATTACTTAAAATTTTCATAATTTGGTCAATAATAAGTGATTTCTATTTTAAACAAAAAATGTCAGAGATATTAAAATCATGTCTTATCATCTCAAACCAACGATTGATTTTGTTGGCTTTTTTGTTTTTTATATGCTCACAAAAATCACTTTCACAAATCGGTTTTGGAAACCTTCAATTTCCTCAAATTGCCACAGTTACAGAAGTCGGCTCAATAAATGTTTTTGGGCAAATATTTAAAAGCGGCGTCACGAATGCACCTGGTCGAGGTGCTGGAATCATTGCGGAATTAGGTTTTAGTACAGAAAATACACATCCAAACACATGGACTAATTGGAATCCAACATTCTACAATTTAGATGTTGGAAACAATGATGAATATATGGGCGTTTTAGCGAATTTACAACCAGGCACTTATTATTACACCTTTAGATATTCCGATAATAATGGCGCAACCTATTATTATGGTGGCTTTAACGGTGGCGAATGGAACGGCACGACTAACGTAAGTGGTGTTTTGACAATTACGTCCATTATGACTTTAACTCCCGATTTTTTATGTGAAGGAAGTTCTTACACAATGACTGCTGGTGGCACAAGTTCCTATGAGTTTTTAATTGATAATGTAAGTCAAACAGCAATTTCTTCAACAAACACATACACAACCCCCATTTTAAATGATTCACAAACGGTTTGTGTGCGTGGTTATCCAACAGAAAGCCCAACAATTGATGGAAATATAACGGAATCATTTTGGGGCACAGCTTTAGCAAATTCAGCAGGTGGACCGGCAAGTGGATTTGGCGACAACCGGCTTAATTCGATTCATGTTGTGAGAAGAAATGACTTTGTCCATATTGCTATTGCAGGACGATTGGATATGACTGATGATAATAAGATTTTAATATTTTTTGATACAGAAGATGCAGGCTTCAATAGTTTAAGTAACTGGACAGCAAGAAATGGAGCCGATTTTTTTTCAGCTCGAAATTTGAGTTCTGGAATCGTGTTTGATGCAGGCTTCAATCCAGACCGAATGTTGATTATTGGTGTAGATGGCACCGATGTAAATTCTAATGAACGTTTTTTTGATTTTTATAATATGGTTACCAATGCCCCAAGACAGTTTTTGGGGTCTAATCTTTCTGCACCTTTAAATTTTGCTTATCAGCCGAATGCAAATGCCACCGATTATACGAAAGGTTTTGAAATTCGATTGCCATATAGTTTATTTGGAACCAATGCACAACACAAACTTTTTGTGATGTTGGTTAATAGTCCGTCTGAATTTGTTGGCACTTTATTAAGCAATCAATTTTTAAGTCCAGCTGCTGGATCCGATGGAAATTACGGTTCGGGTTCTGTAAATTTTAACTCTGCAACGCCAAATTTTATCAATTATACCATCTTGGCAAATCCTTATGCGGAGAAATGCATAGAAGTAAATCCTAAACCAATAACCAGTCAAATAACACATTAAGAAAATAACATTATGAATCAAACCCCAATAATTATGAAAAATGT
>JBEILV010000096.1:0-11399 GCA_040379105.1 Flavobacterium sp. | reverse complement strand
GAAAAGTTAATGCCACAAATATAAGATTTTGTTTGAGCTAAAGGGCTTGCAAAAATTGAAAAAGATTGTATATTTGCGCTGGCAAGTCCTACACGACCAGCTCCTGCAAACTCCTCCAGGGTGGGAACGCAGCAAAGGTATGCGGTTGTAGCGGTGCGATGTAGGTCGCTTGCCATTTTTTTCTTCTTTCATTTCCCTTCGAAATTTCATTCTTTTGTTTGTAAACCTCGAAATTGAACTATGAACAAAATTGTCTTCATTACAGGGGCTTCCTCAGGCATCGGAAAAACCATCGGGGAATATCTCATCGAAAAAGGTTTTAAAGTTTTTGGCACAAGCCGTCATCCTGAAAAATATCCTCATTCCAAAATAAAATTGTTGGCACTAGATGTTCGAAATTCAAATTCGATCAAAAGCGCCATTGAACAAGTGATTGCCATGGAGGGTAAAATCGATATTCTCATCAACAACGCTGGTGTTGGAATTACTGGTCCTTTGGAAGAAATTCCAATGACAGAAATAAAAAATAATTTTGAGGTCAATCTTTTTGGCCCCATCGAAATGATGCAAAATGTTTTGCCATTCATGCGAACACAAAATTCGGGTTTGATCATCAATATTACTTCTATTGCGGGCTACATGGGTTTGCCTTTTCGTAGTGTTTACTCTGCTTCAAAAGGGGCGCTGGAATTGATTACCGAAGGCATCCGAATGGAAGTGAAGCCTTTCAATATCAATATTGTGAATGTTGCTCCAGGCGATTTTGCCACAAACATCGCTTCCGGACGTTTTCATGCGCCTTTGTTAGCACAGTCTGCCTATAAAAAAACCTATGGCGAAACGCTCGAAACCATGAACCAACACGTGGACTCAGGCAACAATCCGATAGAAATGGCACAAGCTATTGAACGCATCATCCATACAAAAAATCCTAAAATTCATTACAAAATCGGCGCATTCTTGCAGAAATTTTCCATCGTGCTCAAAAGAGTGCTTTCTGACAAACAATATGAAAGGATGTTGATGAAACACTATAAATTGTAAATTTGCAAACTTAAACACAACTTTTAAATAATATCAAATGAAATTTTTTATCGACACTGCCAATTTAAGTCAAATTAAAGAGGCTGCTGCATTGGGAGTTTTGGACGGAGTGACCACCAATCCGTCGTTGATGGCGAAAGAAGGCATCACAGGAAAAAATAATATTTTAAAACACTATGTGGACATTTGCAATTTGGTAGATGGCGATGTGAGTGCGGAAGTCAATGCAATTGATTACGAAGGCATGGTAAAAGAAGGCGAGGAGTTGGCAGAATTGCATGAACAAATTGTTGTGAAATTACCCATGACGCAAGCTGGAATCAAAGCAGCAAAATATTTTTCAGATCGTGGCATCAAAACTAATGTGACATTGGTTTTTTCTGCAGGTCAAGCGCTCTTGGCGGCTAAAGCGGGTGCTACGTATGTTTCGCCATTTATCGGAAGACTAGACGATGTTTCAACAGATGGTTTGAATTTGATTGAAGAAATCAGAGAGATTTATGACAATTATGGCTATGAAACGCAAATTTTAGCGGCTTCTGTGCGTCACACGATGCACATTGTGAACTGTGCTAAAATCGGTGCAGACGTGATGACAGGACCATTGTCAGCCATTCTTGGCTTGCTCAAACATCCATTAACAGATATTGGCTTGGCACAATTCATTGCCGATTTCGAAAAAGGGAATAAATAAACAAATCCCCATTTTTTAGGTTAATCCTTTTTTTGAGGTGCTGTTTTTTTTCTTGTAACTTCGTGTGAATGCTTTGTGAAACTTTGTGATAATACTTTGTGAAACTTTGTGATATAGCTATTACACAAAACACACAAAGTAAAACACAAAACACACAATTCATTGCTGATTTCGAAAAAGGAAACAAATAAACAATTCCCCATTTTTTAAAATTCAAAATAGCTGTAAATGAAAATTTTACGGCTATTTTTTTTGTAAAATGAGCAATTCATTGTGTTGCTCCACACGCGGAAGTTTTTCGATTTTGAAGTAAGCAGCACAAAGTTCGCAAAAATCTACATTTCTTTGATTGTCATCATTGGATAAAATCATGGTGTTAAAAATTACAAATCCTTGATTTTTAATAATTTGTGAAATTCTGAATATGAAATGTTTTTCAAATAAAAATTCTGGCATTTTTGTGTCGAAAAAAATATCTATGATGATCAAATCATATTTTTTTTTGGTGCGCAACACAAATTCAAACGCATCGTAGGTAATCAAATCCACATTATTAAGTGTGTTCAAACCAAAATATTGATTGGCGAGATCTAAAACTACAGGGTCAATTTCAACTCCCGTAATTTTATTGACAAATTTGAATTCTTTTTTTAAAGTTTGAATCACACTGCCGCCTGCAACGCCCAAAATCAAAATTTCATGCATTGCTTTCACGTTTTCAAAACCGATGTGTAGCAATCCTTTTCTGAGAATGCGTTGCAAACTTCCGT
Source organism: Flavobacterium sp. (assembly GCA_040379105.1). Lineage (GTDB taxonomy): Bacteria > Bacteroidota > Bacteroidia > Flavobacteriales > Flavobacteriaceae > Flavobacterium. Next base: position 8,891 of record JBEILV010000096.1, on the reverse strand, counting down.
AAGAATAATTGGCGTTTTTGCTATCGAGCACCAACTCACCGTTTACCCAAGTAATTTCTAAGCAAGCATTAAATTCTGAAGACGTTTTATAGATCGTGATGGGTAGGAGGTAGCTAAACCATTTTTTGAGCATAGAGGTATTTTTATCAAAAATATAGTTTTGAAGCTAAATTTTGAATTTTGAATTCATTATTTTTGAGAAATCTTAATTTAACCCAAATTCCGCATTAAAAATTTATTCCGAGTAAAAATGACTTTGAATCAAAAACAGTACTCAATTTTTTATCCTCAATGTAGTAAAGCTACACTTCCGGTAATAAATTTCCGTGCAGTTCTAGCTTCTGTGCCCTTTTTGCTCTCATAACAAAGTCTAATGCGTAATTTGGGTTAATATTGCAAATCATTGAGAATGAAGAAAAAAATATACAAACTGATTTTTTTTAAAATGTTGGGTTGGAAGATTGTAGGTCGAATGGATCCCAACATTCCCAAAAGTGTGATCGTCGTTGTGCCGCACACAAGTTGGTATGATTTTTTTCTTGGTTTGTTTTCGCGTGGGATTATTCAGCTAGAAATGAATTTTGTGGGTAAAAAAGAATTGTTTGCTTTTCCGTTTCATTATTATTTCAAATGGATGGGCGGCGAACCCATCGATCGGTCTGCCAACAAGAATCACGTCGATTCGATTGCGTCTATCTTTGAAAAGCGAAAAGAATTCAGATTGGCCATTGCACCCGAGGGAACAAGAAAAAAAGTCAATCAATGGAAAACTGGTTTTTATTACATCGCTTTAAAAGCAAATGTTCCCATTATTCCCGTTGCTTTTGATTACAGTAAAAAAGAAGTGGTGTTGCACGAAGCTTTTTATCCAACCGGCAACATTGAAAACGATTTTAAAACCCTCCAAAAACTTTTCGTTGGCGTGAAAGGAAAAGTGGCAGAGAACAGTTTTCAACCTCAAAACGAAGATTAATTTCTGGGTTTGTAATTTTCAAAAGTACCATCTTCATAAAAAATAATGACTTCCCGAATTTTGTTTGGGACGTTTGGTTTTGCATTTTTTTCAACGAAATTTTTCTCATTCAAAATTTTGTTTTCTACGACAGGTGGCTCCAAAAATTCAGCAGTTGTAGTTTTTTTTGGTTCATTTTCTTGCGGCTCAATTTCACTAAAGAGGGAGTGGAGTTGGGGCGTTTCTGTTTTTAATTGAGTGGTTTCGATGGGTGGATTTCGCTGAGGTGCGGAAGCATTTTCAGAAGTCGAAACTTGATTTTTACTTTTAGGAAAAACACCTTTTCCTTGCAAAAGCCAATCGAAATCTACTTCACTATAACATTCTTCAACCTTCAAAATGAAGTCCAAACTTGGCTTATTTCTGCCCGAAAGTAAATGCGACAAACTCGACCGTTGCACACCAATTTGCTCTGCAAAAGTAGCAGGAGTTAAACCATAAAAAGAGAAAATTTGTTCAAGACGAACTTTAAAATCATCAGTGTTTAACATTGTAATTGACTTTCATTGTAAGATGTTACAAATGTAATCAACTTCAATCGAATTTGCTAATTTACAAATGTAAACACTACTGTAAAACCACAATTTTATGCATAATAAACTTGAAGTAAACCTATTTAATAGACTGAATTACAATAATTAAAACGTGTAATTATAAATGAAATAATTTTGAGTTTTATTTTGTAAACAACTGTAATACTTGCAGTTTACAAATGTAATTACAAATGTAAATTCAAGCATTTACAATTGTAAAATCATTCTTTTTACCAATGTAAATTACTTTTGTAAATTCAAAGAGACTGTTTTTTGCTCTTTTAATTTATGTAGATTTGTCACTTAAATTAATGTTGTAAACAATGAACAAATCATACTTTGAATCGTTATTTTCTCAATACAAACAATCACAAATTGAAGGCCGATATATTACGCAAGAGCACCTCAATTCGGTTTATGAATCTCTAAAAATGGCTTACGAAAAAATTCATTTAGGCGTTTCAGTTTTAAACGAACCCATCTTCGGATTTCAATTTGGACATGGAACAACCAAGATTTTGATCTGGTCGCAAATGCACGGCAACGAATCGACGACGACCAAATCATTGATTGATTTTATCGCTTTTTTGAAATCAGCAACGGACGATTCAAAAACGTTTTTAAGTCGGTTTACGTTTTTTATAATCCCGATGTTGAATCCCGATGGTGCAAAACTTTACACGAGAGAAAATGCGAACGGAATAGATTTGAATCGGGATTTTTTAAATCTTTCGCAACCCGAAAGCAATTTTTTGATGCAAGCGTTTCATTCTTTTAAACCAGATTTTTGTTTGAATCTTCACGATCAAAGAAGCATCTATGGAGTAGGAAAGAAAATGAAATCGGCCACAGTGTCTTTTTTATCGCCTGCTTTTAATGCACAACGCGATGTAAACGAAACCCGTTTAAAAGCCATGCAAATGATTGTGGCAATGAAAAAGTCATTGAGTGCATTCATTCCAAATCAAATTGGTAGATATGATGATTCTTATAATAGAAATTGTGCAGGAGATACTTTTCAAAGTTTCGGCGTCCCCACCATTTTATTTGAAGCCGGACATTTTCACGACGATTATTTGAGAGAAAAAACAAGGTTTTTTATATTCATTGCGCTTATTTCTGGAATTTCATCAATTAACGAAAACGATATAGTTGGCAACATAATTGTAGATTATATGAAAATTCCTCAAAATAATCCCTGTTTTTTTGATATTGTTTATAGAAATATCAAAATTCGTTATGAAAACTCAGATTTAATTACCAATTTTGCAGCTCAATATTCTGAAGAAATTTCATCTCATGGTTGGTTGCAAAAAGCCAAGATTGTAAGCATCGGCGATTTGAGAAATTTTAAAGGACATGTTGAAATAGATGCCCAAAATCAATTATTTAATTCGATTGAAGGAAATTTTCCATTTATTAATCAAAATGCCGATTTTTATTTAGGAAATAGTACCGAAATTGTTAATGGATTGATAAAAATTTAATAAATTTTGTTTTTTAATAAAATATTATTAATTAATTTGCGTCATTATTTTACCAAACCACAAATAATAACATTATGAGTAAATTTAGATTAGACGAGGTAGATCACCAAATATTGGATATGTTGATTGATAATACGAGAGTACCTTTTACAGATATTGCTAAAAAATTATTGATTTCTGCGGGTACTGTACACGTTCGTGTGAAAAAAATGGAAGAAGCGGGCATCATTATGGGCTCTTCTTTGACATTAGACTATGAAAAGTTAGGTTATTCTTTCATTGCTTATGTCGGTGTGTTTTTAAACAACACTTCACAAACAAAATTTGTGCTAGAGCGCATCAACGATATTCCGTTCGTAACCGTTGCGCATGTAACGACTGGAAAATTCAATATTTTTTGTAAAATAAGAGCAAAAGATACCAAACATGCCAAAGAAGTCATTTTTATGGTGGACGATATCGAAGGCGTTTACAGAACAGAAACCATGATTTCGCTTGAAGAAAGTATCAACGATAAAAAACGTTTGATGCACACGATTTTTAAAAATATGTAATCCTTGACATAAATAAAACACATGCCCTTATGTTCATTCGTAAGGGTTTTTTTATTTTTATAAAAATTTAATCTCATGAAAGCACTTCCAAGAATAGAACGATTTAACGAACAAGTACGCGACAAATACCAAGTTTATCACAATGTTTTTATGACTTTGCCATTCGATAATATTGGTAATACGGGCGCACTTTTGCCCATGTTTTCAGAATTATGCGAACATGGTTTTTCCAACGAAAAAAGTCCTTCCGAAATCATCTCACTCTTTTTTAAGCAATATTTCCCCAATGCCGACGAAGCTGAGCAAGTAAGTATTTTGTTTCGTTACATCCAATATATTGAAAGACAGGTCGTTTTGTTTGATGCCATTGAAGATGCAGGTTTTCCGATTGTGAACAACATGGAAGGCACCAATTCTCTTCGTGCAATGAAAGACAAAGCCGACAGCAAACAACTTCGCAATGCTTTGAAAGACTTTTTGAATCATTTTCAAGTGCGTCCCGTTTTGACTGCCCATCCAACCCAGTTTTATCCCGGCGCAGTTTTGGGTATTATTACTGATTTGACAGAAGCCATTCGAAACAATAATTTGAAAGAAATCAAAAAACTTTTGGCGCAATTAGGAAAAACACCTTTTATTAAGAAAGTAAAACCAACACCCTTCGATGAAGCGGTAAGTTTGATTTGGTATTTGGAAAATGTGTTTTATCAAGTTGTTGGAGATATTACAGAGTATTTACAAAAACATTTGATGTACACCGATGAATTGACAAATCCTATCATTCAGCTAGGGTTTTGGCCAGGCGGCGATCGAGATGGAAATCCATTTGTGAACACCGAAATCACGCTGGCCGTTGCGCAAAGACTGCGTACTTCAATTTTGAAATGTTATTATTTTGAAATTAGAAAATTAAAACGAAAACTAACTTTTCCGGGAGTCGATACGATTATTAATGAGTTAGAACAAAAATTGTATCGTTCTGTTTTCTATTCGCAAGGCGAAATTTATATCACTCAAAATGAATTCGATGCAAAATTGACAGAAATTAAAAGACAAATTATCGATAATCATCAAGGTTTATATGTAGAAGAAATCAATCAATTAAGATATAAATTAACCACATTTGGTTTTTATTTTGCAGCACTAGACATTCGTCAAAACAGCAAAATTCATCAACATGTTTTCAAAAATATTATTGAACATAAAAATGATTTATTGCCAGAAGATTATAGCGATTTAAATTCGAAAGATAAGTTAAATGCTTTGTCAAAAGTAAATGCAACGATTCATTCCAACGACATTAGTGATGAAATAACACAATCAACCTTGAGTTCGATAGAAGCCATGAAAGAAATTCAAGCGAGAAATGGCGAAGCGGGTTGCAATCGTTACATAATCAGCAACAACGAAAGCGCATTGCACGTCATGGAAACCTTTATGATGTTTAAATTGGTAGGTTGGCAAGCCCCAACGGTTGACATTGTGCCGCTTTTCGAATCGGTGGACGATTTGCAAAAAGCGGATTTAGTGATGCAAGAACTCTATGAAAACGAAGAGTATAAAAAACATTTAGAAAGTAGAAATAACACCCAAACCATCATGCTAGGTTTTTCAGACGGCACGAAAGATGGTGGCTACTTGATGGCCAATTGGGCTATTTACAAAGCCAAGGAAACCATTTCGCAAATGTCGAGTCAATACGGCATCAAGGTTTTATTTTTTGATGGAAGAGGCGGACCACCGGCAAGAGGAGGCGGAAAAACGCACAAATTTTATGCATCGTTAGGTTCTAAAATTCAAAGCGAGCAAATTCAAATTACAGTGCAAGGACAAACCATTAGTTCTAATTTTGGAACTCCCGATTCGTGTAAATTCAACCTTGAAAATCTAATTTCGGCAGGCGCAAAAAACAAAGTGTATTTCAATAACAAAACAGATCTTTCGTCCACACAAAAAGCAATTCTGGATCAACTGTCAAGTATCAGCTTGAACAAATACATCGATTTTAAAAATCATCCGAAGTTCTTGCCATATCTTGAGCAGATGAGTACTTTGCCGTATTATGCAAGAACAAATATTGGCAGCCGACCAGCCAAAAGAAACACAGGAAGTCAAATCAATTTTGCCGATTTGCGTGCCATTCCTTTTGTCGGTTCGTGGAGTCAGTTGAAGCAAAATGTACCCGGTTTTTTTGGAGTTGGAACAGCTTTACATCATTTCGAGCAAAACGGACAGTGGGAAGATGTGGCAAACTTGTATCAAGATTCCTTGTTTTTCAAAACTTTGTTGGAAAATAGCATGATGTCCATTTGTAAATCGTTTTTTCCTTTGACTTCTTATATGAAGCACGATGCAGAATTTGGCGAATTTTGGACCTTAATTCATGAAGAATTTTTACTGACCAAACGACTTTTACTCAAAATCTCTGGCGATGAAAAATTGATGCAGGAAAGTCCAGACGGAAGTGCTTCGATTGCGATTAGGGAAAAAATTGTGCGTCCACTTTTGGCAATTCAGCAATATGCATTGTCAGAAATTAGAGAAATGAAGAAAAATAATGTTACGGACGAAAAAAGATTGGAAGTGCTCGAAAAATTAGTGACCCGATCATTGTTTGGAAACATCAATGCAAGCAGAAATTCGGCTTAATTTCATAGCCCTATTTAATTTAGAAAAATTAATTAAAAACTCGGAAATCCATTCAAGTTGTGATGTGTGTTTTCCGAGTTTTTTATTTTCATGAATTGTAAATGATTTGATGCGGATTGAATCAACAACCATACAACGAAGATGAATGTAAATTCGCATTGTTCATGTTTGTAGTCTTTTTAATACATTTTATAAAGGTCAGCAAAAAAAGCTTAAACATTTTTCAATATAAAAATTAATCAATTTTTGATTTCCCAAAAAGTAACTTTAATTGTTGGAAATAAATACTATGACAAATCGGCTTAAAATTTATTGAAACAATTAATGGCAGTGCTTAATAAAACACAAGTTCATATAAAACTTTAACATGGATTGATTTCAAATGTTGTTGAACCAAATAAATACTTTATTATATTTACAACAACTTAAAAATCAATATTATGTCCACAAATGTAAACCAACAAGAAACACTTTTCAGATTTGTTAGTATTCGACCACCTGAACTAATTAATCCAAAAAGTTTTTATGTAGTAGAAAGTACTGAAAATGCAGGTGCTTTTTACGCAGCTGTAAACAATCGTCCGCCGGGTCAAAGTAAATGGGAGGCGATGGAAATTGAAAGCAATTTGTTTTCAGCATACACAGTTAAAGATTTAAAGACAACTTTTCAAGACCAGTGGGAAGATGCATCTTGGCTTTCTAGAAACAAAAACATTGCAACCCCAGAAGAAATTAAAATAAGGGTTGAAGCTTCAATTCCAATGACCATTGCACAAGCTGTTACGCTTTGGGATAATGTTTTTTATCATGTTATAAAACAGAATGATTTTTATGCAAAAGAATTAGTTTTTGAATTAATTGTACTTCATCACACCGCATTAAAAATTATTGAAATGCGTGGTAAAGAAATTAATTTGAATTATGTAAAAGAATCAGCAAACGCAACACTTGTTTTACCAATTGATTTATTTGGTGAAGAACAAACAGTGGTACCAACACCAATCAATCCTTCTGATGCAATTTTTGGAACGAATCAGCTAACCAAATCATTGGACAATTCATTTGCGAAATATGCTATCGCTAGAAATTATACTGCAATAATTGAGTTAGAAAAACTTCAAAAAAAATTCACTGAGGAATACAATATAGAATTAGAGGCTGCAAAAATATATTATGAAGAAAGGACTCAAGATGTTTTAGAAAATACACCTTTTAAAGAGAAGGAAGGAACTATTTGTCCAACAGGTTGTTCTTATAGTTATAAGGCTTATGAAAATTTACGATTACCTGCTTTCGAGTTTAAACCACCTGTCGAAATTAATCCAACAAACTTAAAAAACGACTTGTCTGAGGAAACATATTATGTTGTTAAGTCTTTGAATCTTTTACAAGAAAAAACATACCAAGATATAATTAATGGCATAAAAATATCAACAGATAATTACAATAAAATATTTTTCAAGAATTTGTCTGCACAAAAAGTAATTTCTTTTGGTGGCATGGCATTTATGAATAATGCTTCTGAACGAAATTCTAATCCTTTTTTAACCCAGTCGCAATTACCTTTTTTAATAGAATTTAGAAAAACAGGCGATTCCCCAAATAAAGGCAAATTTTTTATGTCTATTGATGTTGGTTATAAAGGTGCAGAAATAGCCAATGCGAATTATAAAGCTAGAATCAATGGAACAGACCACATTGGAAAAGGTTTAGAAAGTGATTCGCAAGAAAACAATCTTAATACTACCTTTTTTCCTAACAACAACGGTATTGTAATCCCCAATGGTGTTGCCGAAATAGAATTTCAAGCAACAATAACATTAACAGATGCAACAACATTTGAAATAGTTGAAACAATTCCTTTAGATACAAAGGTTAAAGGAATTGCTAATATCACGGTTAGAAATACTGAAAACACACCCCAAAATATATCATTTGAACCACATGATTTTGGCATTCGTAGATTAGGAATTGCAGACTATAAAAAAGTAGTCAGTGAGGTTTGTTGTTACAGAGAGTCGGAAGTTTCTCACATCGAAAACATTATGGCTCGAGAATTTCGAAGTAAAACAACCGAACGTGAAAGAACAGAGGAAACCACAATTACTACGGAAAATATCTACGAAAAAGAGAATTATACTGATACTTCCACAACAGAAAGGCTCGAAATGCAAAGCGAAGTAGCCAAAGTATTACAACAGCAAAAACAATTTGGCGCATTTGCAAATGTAAGCGGAACTTATGGCGCTGTAACTTTTGAAACGGGTGGCAACTTTGCTTCTAATACTTCAAAAGAAGAAAGTAATATACAAGCAGTAATTGAAAGCAAAGAAATAACTGAAATTGCATCTGAAAGAATTACAACTCGTTTCAGAGAAGAAACCATAAGAAAGGTTACTGAACGTTTTAGGGAAGAAAATTCACGCATTTTCGATAATCGTGAGGGTGGAAATAATGTTTCGGGTGTTTATAGATATATCAATGCAATTTATAAAAACCAAATTTACAATTATGGTAAAAGGTTAATTTATGAATTTATGGTTCCAGACCCTAGTAGAGTGCACAGACTTGGTTTAGAAGTTCCAAATGGAATGAACATTCCAAGCTCAAACCAAACAGTGGTGTTAGAAATGCCTTCCGCACCCAGTGTTCTGGG
>JBEILV010000095.1:0-11409 GCA_040379105.1 Flavobacterium sp. | reverse complement strand
TTTCCTCTTGATCTGATTCAATCAAATCAAATTCAAATAAATATTGCCCAATATCCTTTTGCACTCGTTTATTGATTTTGAAATGATTGTTCGCATCCTTTAATATAATGTAATGAAAGTAACGGTTTTTTACTTTCACCTTTTTAAGTTTGACCGGCAAACTTTTCACTTTTGATTTTTGTTTTGCAACGCATGAATCCCCAAACACACAAGCATCGCAATTCGGATTTTGCGGAACACAATATAATGCCCCAAACTCCATAATAGCTTGATTATACAAATCCGCCTGCTTTTCATCAATAATAGATTTAGACAACTCAAAAAATTCCTTAAAAGCTTTGGAAGACGCAATATCAGTTTCTATCCCAAAATATCGAGAAAGCACTCTATAAACATTTCCATCTACCACAGGCACTGGAGTTTTGTAACAAAAAGAAGCTATCGCTGCGGCAGTGTAGTCGCCAACACCCTTCAATTTTTTCAGACCTTCAAATGTTTGCGGAAAAACCCCATCGTGTTCATTGACAACCATTTGCGCTGTCGTATGTAAATTTCGAGCTCGAGAATAATAACCCAAACCTTGCCATAGTTTCAAAACCTCTTGTTCGGAAGCATTTGCCAAATCAAAAACAGTTGGAAAAGCAGTTAAAAAAGATTCAAAATAAGGCAGTCCTTGCGCCACTCTCGTTTGTTGAAGAATGATTTCAGAGAGCCAAACAATGTATGGATTGTTAGAATTTCTCCAAGGCAAATCACGTCGATTTTGTAAATACCAATGAATAAGTTGATTAGAAAAAGACATCATTTTAAATTAGCGTGCAAAAATAAAAGTTTATGTTATTAAATTTTAATCAATTATGCTTGAAAAATTGTTTTTTAAATTTATATATTTGCAACCTCAAAAAATTATTCAAATTATAATAAGTAAGAAAATGACGAAAGCAGATATCGTAGCTAAAATTTCCGAGAAATTGGGATTAGAAAAAGGTGATGTTCAGGCAACAGTTGAATCTTTTATGGAAGAAGTAAAAAATTCTTTAGAATCAGGCGACAATGTGTACTTGAGAGGTTTTGGTAGTTTTATCATTAAAACTAGAGCTGAAAAAACAGGAAGAAATATTTCTAAAAACACCACAATCAAAATTCCTGCGCACAACATTCCAGCGTTTAAGCCTGCAAAAGTATTTGTAGAGGGCGTAAAAACTAAAACGGAAGTTGCAGTTTCTTAAAAAAACCAATCATTATTAATATTTAAAAGTCAACACTATGCCAAGTGGTAAAAAAAGGAAAAGACATAAGGTAGCTACTCACAAACGTAAAAAACGAGCGAGAGCTAACCGCCACAAAAAGAAAAAGTAGTTTATACTACTTTTTCTTTTTTTAAAAAGTTCTTTGAAATAAACTCAAAACCAACAAATGCCAAAAGAATTGACATTTGCTGTTACTGAGTTTGAAAAAACACCTCAAACAATATTGTATAATCAATCCGAAAAAAAACGAAAAAAGAATTCAATTTCAATTTTTAGTTTTATAATTTGGATTCAAAAATTTACATCGTGAATAAAGAATTGATCATTCGATCAAGTTCCGAAGCGGTAGATTTTGCCTTATTGAAAGATGGAAAACTAATTGAAATTCACAGACAAGATGAAGAAAAAAGCAATTTTAAAGTAGGCGATATTTTTATTGCCAAAATCCGAAAACCCGTTCCAGGCTTAAATGCTGCGTTCGTTCATTTAGGATTTGAAAAAGATGCGTTTCTTCATTACCACGATTTAGGTCCCAACCTAAGTTCGGTTTTAAAATTCACAAAACTTGTCAGTGGAGGAAAAGTGAAAGATTTTTCACTTAAAACATTTCAATTTGAACCCGAGATTGATAAAAATGGCGCCATCAGCGATGTGCTCAGTGCCAATCAATCATTATTAGTTCAAATTGTTAAAGAACCTATTTCTACCAAAGGTCCAAGAATCAGCTCAGAGCTTTCTTTGGCAGGTAGATATTTAGTTCTTGTCCCATTTTCAGACAGAGTTTCAGTTTCTCAAAAAATTGATTCCAAAGAAGAGAAAGATCGTTTAAAAAAATTAGTCCAATCAATCAAACCAAAAGGTTTCGGCGTTATTGTGAGAACAGTTGCGCAAGGCAAAAAAACAGAAGAACTTGACAAAGACTTGCAAAATCTCATCAGTAGATGGCAAGCAATGTGTAAAAAATTACCAACCGCACATCATCCATCTAAAGTTTTAGGAGAACTCAACAAAACTTCTTCAATTTTAAGAGATGTTTTAAACGACACTTTCACTGGTGTGTTTATCGATGATGAGGAATTGTATCACCAAACAAGGGAGTACATTGCGCAAATTGCCCCAACCAAAGAAAATATTGTGAAGCTCTACCAATCGAAGGAATTGCCGATTTTTGAAAAATTCAACATCGAAAGGCAAATCAAAACATCGTTTGGCAAAACAGTTTCAATGAGTAAAGGTGCTTATTTGATTATAGAGCATACAGAAGCACTCCACGTGATTGATGTAAACAGTGGAAACCGTTCTAACAAAGCTCAAAATCAAGAAGATACGGCACTCGAAGTCAATATGATTGCAGCCACTGAAATTGCACGTCAATTAAGACTTAGAGACATGGGAGGGATCATTGTTGTCGATTTTATTGACATGCAAAATCCTGACAATCGAAAAGCACTCTACGATCATTTGAGACAAGAAATGAGCGACGACAAAGCAAAGCATAAAATTTTGCCCCCAAGCAAATTCGGTCTGATTCAAATCACAAGACAAAGAGTGCGCCCAGAGGTAAATATCAAAACAAGAGAGGAAGACCCAAACAATGTTCTCCAAGAAATAGAAGCTCCAATCCAAGTGATTGAAAAAATTGAATCTTCATTAGAGCACATTCTGAAAAGTCATAAAAAAGTGGTTTTAAACACCCATCCTTTCATAGCAGCTTACTTGACAAAAGGGATTTTGTCACCACGTTCAAAATGGTTCTTAGAGCATAGAAAATGGGTAAAAGTTATCCCAAGAGATGCTTACACGTATCTTGAATATCGCTTCTACAGCAAAAATGGCGAACTAATAAAAGAATAAAAGAAAAACGCTTATCGAAATTCGATAGGCGTTTTTTTTTGCTTTTTACCCAAAACAAATTTGATTTCTTCACAAATAAATTGAAATGTTGCAACGAACGAATCTAAAAAATACGTTAAATAGCATCTTTTGAAGTACAATATTAAAAAGTTATTAAAATTTGATTGTACATTTACACCCATCTCAAAGGGGTGCTTATGACTGAAAAGTTATCGAGCTGAGATCATACCCATAGAACCTGGGCAGGTAATGCTGCCAAGGGAACTACCGAAAGCCAAAATTGCTTTGTAATAAAGCAATCAATTGTTGTGGTGCGCGCCCACGAGAATACTTTCGGTAAAAAAATTTTAATTATTTATTAACCAAGAGTAATTGCCCCTTTTATTCGTAAAATTATCTTACGGATGAAACTTTTATTCAACAATCAAGCCTTCTGCTTCGAGAAGGAAAAGAAACTTTTTAAAAAGTTTGGCGTTCTATTTTTTATGTCCACTTCGGGAATTTTAGCACAAGATGTTGTGCAAGATTCCATCAAAAGCAAGGAAATTGCACTCGACGAAGTGTTGGTTTCTGCCATAAGAGTGGACTCCAAATCACCAGTTACTTTTACAAATTTGCGGTATGAAGATTTCGAGAAAAGAAATTTAGGTCAGGACATTCCCATCATGATGAATTTCTTGCCGTCTGTAGTTACCACCACCGATGCAGGTGCGGGCATTGGCTACACAGGCATTCGAGTGCGCGGTTCCGATGCCACAAGGGTAAACGTGACCATCAACGGAATTCCTTACAATGATGCTGAAAGTCAGGGCACTTTTTGGGTCAACATGCCCGATTTTGCAAGTTCGACTGGAAGCATGCAACTTCAACGAGGAGTGGGAACTTCTACAAACGGTGCGGGAGCTTTCGGTGCGAGTTTGAATTTGGCCACCGACACCTATTCTAAAGAAGCTTCGGGAGAAATTGCAAATTCAATAGGTAGTTTCAACACCCGAAAACATACCGTAAAATTCAGTACGGGTTTGATGAACGATCAATTTGAAATTGCAGGGCGATTGTCAAATATTCGCTCTGATGGCTACATTGACCGTGCAAGTGCTGATTTGAAAAGTTATTTCTTACAAGGCACATTCGTAGGAAAAACAGGTCTTGTCAAAGCATTGGTTTTCGGCGGAAAAGAAATCACTTATCAGGCTTGGTACGGATTGGAAGATGAAGATTTATTGCGCGATAATCGCACTTTTAACGTAGCAGGAATGTATTTTGACGCCAATGGAAATATGCAATTTTATGACAATGAAGTGGATAACTATCAACAAGATCATTTTCAATTGCATTGGAACGAAAAATGGAGTGAAAAATGGTCCACCAATTTGGCTTTTCATAGAACATTGGGCAAAGGATTTTTCGAGCAATATCGTGAAGATGAAAGTTTTGAAGATTATGGATATGCACCCATCAATGTGAATGGCGAAACTATCGAAACTACCGATTTAATTCGTCGTCGTTGGCTAGACAATGATTTTTTCGGAACCACTTTCTCAGCAACTTACAAAAATGAAAACTTTGATTTAATCTTGGGCGGTGCTGCCAATCGATACATCGGCGACCATTTTGGAGAAGTTATTTGGGCACAATTTGCACAAGGTAACATTCGAGATAGATACTATGAAGATCAATCTACCAAAGACGACGTCAATTTTTTTGGAAAAATTAATTACAATTTGACCAAAAAACTGAGTTTGTTTGGCGATTTACAAGTTCGTTATGTCAACTATACTGCAAATGGTGTAGAAACAGGCTTGGTGGACGATACATTTCGGTTTTTCAATCCAAAGGCGGGTTTGACGTATCAATTCAACGCTGAACAAAACTTATATTTTTCGTTCGGAAGAGCCAATCGAGAACCTAATAGAAATGATTACGAATCCGGAAATCCAGTGCCTGAAAGATTGGACGATTTCGAGTTAGGTTTTAGATATGCTAAAAAAGATTTGAAATTCAATGCCAACCTATACTACATGCGCTATAAAAATCAATTGGTTTTGACGGGCGCACTCAACGATGTGGGCGCACCTTTAAGAGCCAACAGTGGAAAAAGTTATAGATTGGGATTAGAATTGGACGGATCGCTTAACATCGATGATATTGTAACCATTGAACAAAATGTGACCATCAGCGATAACCGCAATTTAGATTTTGTGTTTGAAAGAGACGGGGTTTTAAACAATTTAGGCAATACCAACATTGCATTTTCGCCCAATTTGATTGCAGCAAATCAAATCAATGTGAAACTATGGGAAAATATTTCTACTGAATTTTTGTCCAAATATGTTGGTGAACAATACATGGGCAACATCGATTCTGAAAGATCAAAATTAGATGCTTATTTTATTAATGATTATCTAATTTCCTATCAATATGACAATGTTGGAATGTTTGAAAGTATCCAATTAAATCTTATGGTTAACAACATTTTTGATGTAAAATACATCTCAAACGGCTATATCTACACTTTTGACGATGATTTTTCAAATCCAGGAACAGTAACCACCATTGAAGGTGCTGGGTTTTATCCACAGGCCACGCGCAACTTTTTGTTGGGTTGTACCTTAAAATTTTAAAATAAAAAAAGGGCTGATTTCAAGATTTTGATTCAGCCCTTTTTGTTTTAAGTATTTATTTTCTTAAAAACAATAACCATCGTGGTTCCTTTACCAATTTCAGAGCGCTCCACCCTGATTTTTCCTTTGTGATATTCTTCCACAATTCTTTTTGTCAAACTCAATCCCAAGCCCCAACCTCTCTTTTTGGTGGTAAAACCCGGTTCAAAAACACGTTTGAACTCTTTTTTAGAGATGCCTTTTCCAGAATCTGACACAAAAATTTGAACCCACTTTTCATCTTCCACAATATTTACGTCCAACTGACCTTTTCCTTTCATTGCATCGATAGAATTTTTAATCAAATTTTCAATCGTCCAACTGTGCAGAGTAATGTTTAGAGGATAAAAAATTGCTGTTTTGGGTGCATGAAAACTAAAATCGACTTGTTTAGAAAATCTGGCTTGCAAATACTGAAAAGCTTGCTTAGTATGTTCCACTAAATCGACGGTTTCCAAAACGGGCTCTGAGCCTATTTTCGAAAAACGTTCCGTGATGGTTTGCAAACGAACGATGTCTTTCTCAATCTCGATTACCATTTCATCTTGCTGATTTTCAGACTTCATGATTTCTAACCATCCCATTAATGAAGAAAGCGGAGTGCCGATTTGATGAGCCGTTTCCTTTGCCATTCCAGCCCATAATTTGTTTTGAGTAGCGTATTTGTCTGTTCTATAAAAATTAAAAATCAACAAGGCGAAAAGCAGAATAATCAACAACAAAGCAACAGGATAATATTTTAATTTTTTCAATAAATTCGAATTGCCATAATATAAAAGGCGTGTATCATTATTGTCAAATACAATTTCAATCGGAGTGTTTTCACTTTTAAATCGCTCAATCAAAGATTTAATTTTCTCTGGATTGTTTTCATAATCTTCGTCAATATTGACAGCATCAATAAATTGGTTGTTTTGATCTGTCATGATGATTGGAATGGTTGTGTTTTTCGAGATGATGGACAAAGTTAAATTCAATTCAACATCTTCACTTTCTTTCACTTGATTGAATGTTTTTTGCGCCTCAGCCCACCACTCCATCTTGGTTCTTTCGTCTTCCTTAAATATTTGAAAAAAATTGTAGGTGTTCCACAATATCAAAACAATCACAAAAAAAGATGAAATTATAAAAAACCAGCGGACACCATTTCGATGATTAGAAAATTGCATTTAAAAATTATTTGAGTAAAAATAATAAATTTAATTCGGTAGAAAATTTAAAGACTAAAATTGTGAATAAAATGCACCAAATCGATTGCAGAAAAAAGAATCAAATAGACGAAAAAGTTTATTTTTGTAAAAAAAGAAATATGATTGGTATCGATCCTAAAGAGATAAATCCGATAGTTTTACAAGGCTATTTGCAAGCAGCGGTTGGTCCGAGACCTATTGCCTTTGCGAGTACAACCGATGCTGAAGGAAATCCGAACTTATCGCCATTTAGTTTTTTTAATGTTTTTAGTTCGAATCCACCAATCTTGGTTTTTTCACCTGCAAGAAGAGTTCGAAACAACACCATCAAACATACATTGATCAATTGCGAAGCCACAAAAGAAGTGGTTATCAACATTGTTACTTACGAAATGGTGCATCAAATGTCGCTAGCAAGCACAGAATATCCCGACGGCGTCAATGAATTTATCAAAGCTGGATTCTCGATGGTAGCTTCAGAAAAAATAAAACCTTTCAGAGTAGGCGAAAGTCCGGTGCAATTTGAATGTAAAGTAAACGAAATTATTGCCTTAGGAACAGAAGGCGGAGCAGGCAATTTGATCATTTGTGAAGTAGTACAAATGCATTTATCGCCAGAAATTTTAGATGAAAAGGGTCAAATTGACCAACGAAAAATAGATTTAGTTTCAAGAATGGGAGGCAATTGGTATTCGAGAGCGAACGAAGGTTTGTTCGAAATTCCAAAACCGCTTGTAACACTTGGTTTGGGGGTGGATGCAATTCCAGCAACCATTTTAAAAACAAACTATTTCACTGGAAATGAACTCGGAATGTTAGGCAACATAGAAGTGCTGCCAACAAAAGACAAAATTGAAGATTTCTTAAAAGCGGAAATCCAAATCGCACATTTGCTGCAAGAAAATCCTGCAAATTTGTATGATTTAGCAAGAAAAGAATTAGAACAAGGCCATGTTTCGAATGCATGGAAAATTATATTATCAAAATAAAACAAAATATTTATTATGGAAATCTTAGGAAAAATTAAAGTACTCAACCAAGAACAGCAAGTGAGCCCAACTTTCAAGAAAAGAGAAGTAGTTGTGGCAACAGACGAGCAATATCCTCAATCCATTTTAGTTGAATTTATTCAAGACAAAACCGATTTATTGAATAATTTTATGATTGGTGATCCCGTAAAAATCTCCATCAATTTAAAAGGAAGAGAATGGACAAGTCCGCAAGGAGAAGTAAAGTATTTCAACTCAATCCACGGCTGGAGAATTGAAAAAATGGCTGGTCAAGCAGCCGGACAACCCGCACAAGCAGCGCCATCAGCACCGCCAATGCCAGCTCCAAATACTTTTGCACAAGCCACAGATTTTAACGATGCTGAAAACGACGATTTGCCTTTCTAAATCGTTGAAATTTCTTTAAAATAAAAAAGCCTCGACTCCTCGAGGCTTTAGTTGGTTTAGCATTGTCCTCTTAACAAAAAACTCAATGAATTATTTATAAACATTGAAAAAGGACATCACAAAAATATAAATTTTAAGTATCTGAAATACAAATTATTCTTTTTTAACTTTTGTGAATTAATCTCTTCAAATTTTGTACTTCTTAGATCACTCTCTTAGGTTTCCTGCCTTGCAAAACATTCATCCTTCGGGCATAGTTGCCTTCGGTGGTGATTTGTCTGTGGAAAGGTTGCTCCTCGCCTATCAGCAAGGCATTTTTCCATGGTATGAAGACGGCGAAATCATCACTTGGTGGTGTCCAGATCCGAGAATGGTGGTCATTCCAGAAATATATAAACCCCATAAAAGTTTGAGAAACATCTTAAACAAAAATCAATTTCAAGTAACTTTCAATCAAGCATTTGAACAAGTAATTCGTTATTGTAAAACCAATCAAAGAAAAGACCAAAATGGCACATGGATTACCGACGAAATGGAAGAAGCGTATATAAAACTTCATAAAATTGGTAAGGCAAAATCTGTAGAAGTTTGGCAAAATGAACAATTGGTTGGCGGCTTATACGGCGTGGATCTAGGACACGTTTTTTGCGGGGAAAGCATGTTTAGTTTGGTGTCAAATGCCAGTAAAGTGGCTTTTGTAAGTTTAATCAACGATTTGAAAGCCAAAAAATACCGTCTTTTGGATTGTCAAGTTCACAACGACCACTTGGCACTTTTGGGAGCTTTTGAAATCGATAGAGAAGATTTCCTGAAAATCATTCAACGCAAAATTTAGTTTCGTTTCCAACAATCTAGCAAATGATCGTTTACCATGCCTGTTGCTTGCAAATGCGCATACATTGTAGTAGGACCAATAAATTTGAAACCTCTTTTTTTGAAATCTTTTGCCATTTTTTCTGCTAAAGGCGAAAAAGCGGGCACTTCACTCAAATTTTTAAATTGATTTAAAATGGGCTGATGATCTACAAAACCCCACATATAATTAGAAAATGAACCGAATTCTTCCTGCACTTTTATAAAAGCTTTCGCATTACTGATAGCAGATTTTATTTTTAAAGTATTGCGAATAATTCCTGCATCTTTCATTAATTCTTGCACTTCAAAATCGCCAAAATGAGCAATTTGAAGGTAATCAAAATCCAAAAAAGCTTTTCTGAAATTTTCTCTCTTTTTCAAAATCAAATGCCAACTCACGCCTGCTTGAAAAGTTTCTAAAAGTAAATATTCAAACAATTTCCGATCGTCATACACAGGAACTCCCCATTCTTCATCGTGGTATTTTCGATACAAATCGTCTTTTTCGCACCAAGCACATCTTTTTTTATTTTCCATCCGTCATTTTGGGTAAAGTTTTCACATACAAATATTCCACTTTCTTCCTGGCCCAATCTGTTTTTCTGAGAAAAGTCAAACTCGACTTAATGGACGGATTTTCGTTAAAACATTTGATTTTAATCAGTTCGCCTAAAGTGTCAAAACCGTAAAAATTCACCAAAGATTCTACAATTTGTTGAAGGGTTTTACCGTGAAGCGGATCGTTGTTTTGCATCGAAAAAGTTTATTTCAAAAATAAGAAATCCAAACGAAAAACCATTGAAAATAAATTTATAGGGGTAATAAACAAAAATATTAATAAAATAATGCATTAACCCCTATTTTTAATGGGGTATAAATATATATTTGTATATAATTTTAAAAAATAGAGAAATGAAAATAGGGGTTCCGAAGGAAATTAAAAATAATGAAAGCCGTGTAGGTTTAACACCCGCTGGCGTTTTTGAATTGATTAAAAACAACCACGACGTATTTGTGCAAAGCGGTTGTGGCGAAGGAAGTGGTTTTAGCAACGAAGATTATGTAGAAAGCTGGTGCTACAATTCTAAACAATATAGAGGCCGTTTATGCAATGGCAGACATGATTGTGAAAGTCAAAGAGCCCATCGAATCTGAATACGGATTGATCAAAGAAAATCAAATTGTGTTTACCTATTTTCATTTTGCCTCGAGCAAAACCCTCACCGAAGCCATGATCGCTTCAAAGGCAGTTTGTATTGCTTATGAAACCGTAGAAGACACCGACGGAAGTTTGCCTTTGTTAACACCCATGTCGGAAGTAGCGGGCAGAATGGCGATTCAGCAAGGAGCAAAATATTTAGAAAAACCCATCAAAGGGCGTGGCATTCTTTTGGGCGGAGTGCCCGGAGTGCCTCCAGGGCGCGTGTTGGTTTTGGGTGCGGGCGTGGTTGGCATTCAAGCGGCAAAAATGGCCGCTGGATTGGGAGCGCACGTCACAATTCTCGACATCAACATGAAGCGTTTGCGCTATGTGAACGACGTGATGCCAAGCCATGTAATTACGGAATTTTCAAGCGAGTTTACCATTCGAAAACACATCCAAACACACGATTTGATTGTAGGCGCGGTTTTGGTAGCGGGTGGAAAAGCCCCCAAATTAATCACCCGAGAAATGCTCAAATTAATGCGTCCCGGAACGGTTTTAGTGGATGTTGCGGTAGATCAAGGAGGTTGTTTTGAAACCACGCACGCCACGACACATGAAAATCCAACGTATATTATTGACGACATAGTGCATTATTGTGTGGCAAATATGCCGGGAGCTGTTCCGTACACTTCCACTTTGGCATTGACCAACGTAACACTTCCCTACGTTTTAAAAATTGCCAATTTGGGTTGGGAAGAAGCCACCCTGCGCCATCGCGACCTGCGCAAAGGACTGAATATTGTGCATGGCGAAGTGGTTTATGAAGGCGTGAATGAGGTTTTTGAGTAAGTATTTTAAATATTACTTATTTTCAAAGCAAATCAGGACTGTAAAAGCTTGTCTGTCTGATGTTTTAAAGATTAATTCACACTTTAAAAATAAACACAAACAAGCTTTCACATTGAACAAATGGATTTGCTATCAATAAACAATCATTTTTAATTTGATCACAAAAGTCATTCTTGAAAGTGCTTTGCAATAATTAATTCACCC
>JBEILV010000094.1:0-11432 GCA_040379105.1 Flavobacterium sp. | reverse complement strand
TCCCAACTTCCAACTCCCAACTTCCAACTCCCAACTTCCAACTCCCAACTTCCAACTCCCAACTTCCAACTCCCAACTTCCAACTCCCATCTTCCAACTCCCATCTTCCATCTCCCATCTCCCATCTCCCATCTCCCATCTCCCATCTTCCATCTCCCATCTCCCAACTTCCCACTCCCATCTAAACCATTCGATTCGGCACTGTATGTTTCGCAATAATCATTTTTCTGGCTTCGCTCCATTGATTTTCATTTTTGATGCCCCAAATAATTTCGCTTGCTTTCTTTTGTGCCGCTTCCAATTCAACAATCGGATGCGGATAATCATGACCTAGATAAAATTGGTATAATCCTTGTTCGATGGGTGTCAATTTCCAAGGTTCGTGGACGAATTCCGTGGGCACTTTTGCCAATTCGGGTAACCATTTTTTAATAAAAACACCTTCAGGATCGTGCTGATAAGAATTTTTCACGGGATTATAAACTCGAATCGTGTTGATGCCCGTCACTCCTGCTTGCATTTGAATTTGCGGATAGTGAATGCCCGGTTCGAAATCTAAAAATTGTTGTGCCAAATGTTTACTACAATTTTGCCAAGGTTGCAACAAATGATGCGTGTAAAAAGAAACCACCAAAGCCCGCATTCTGAAGTTCAAATAGCCTGTTTGGTTCAAACATCGCATGCAGGCATCCACCAACGGCACACCTGTTTGTCCTTTTGTCCAAGCTAGATGATGGTTTTCATTTGGAATGTAGGGCACTTTTCGAAATCCTTTGTGAATGGCTTCAAATTCCATTTTGCAATCCATTTCAAATTTTTGAATGAAATGCGCTTGCCAGCGAAGTCGAGACGCAAAGTTGTCAATCTGACGCACATTTTTCTTAAATCCACGAATGTTCCAAGTTTCTTGATACACTTGTTTCATCGACAAATTGCCCCAAGCAATGTAGGGCGACAACCGACTGCAACCCGTTCTGGCCTCCATCGGCTTCGAAATATGCCGACTGTAGTTCGTAACGCGTTCTTTCAAAAAAGTAGCCAAATAGCGTTTTCCCATCGAAGTGCCGCCCACTTGAATGCCAGCCATTTTATGGGTTTCCAAGCTCACTTTTTTAAAATAATTTTCTAAAATTTCGATGTCTTTATATTTTAAAAAAGATCGAATGTTTGGTTGAATGGTGTAAAGTGGCATTTCCATACTTTCATGCCAATTTTCGCGCCAAAACTCACGGTTTTTGTGTCCTCTAAAAACACCATTTTGTTCAGATTCATCCCAAACAATACTGTTTTGTTGGCAAAAAATAGTGACCTCTTTGTCTCTTTGGTAAGTTTGAAGCAAACCCGTTTCTATGTGCGAAAATATCTTCGTTATAGGATAAATCTGATGAATTTGCTGTAAAGCGGGGACCATTTCCGATTCAATAACCAAAATTTGTGTGTGAAAGGGGAGGAGCAAATTTTGCATTTCTGCCAACGATTGTTTGATAAAATCAAAATGTCGTTCGCTGTAATGTCCTTCCGTTTTGAGCGAAGGTTCAAATACATACAACAACAAAATCCGCTCTTTGTTTTGCAATGCTTTATACAAAGGCGCATGATCTTCTAGGCGTAAATCTTTTTTAAACCAAACTATTTGCATCGATTTTTAAATTTATCCGACGGCTTCTTTATAAGTTTTCAAACAGCGTTCTCTCGCCATTTTATGATCGACCATTTCTTTTGCGTATTTTGATGTTTCGAGCTCTGGAATCCATTTTTTAAGATATTGATGGTCTTTGTCAAATTTCTTTATTTGTTCCGTCGGATTAAAAATTCTGAAATAAGGCGCCGCATCCACGCCCGAACCTGCTGCCCATTGCCAATTGCCAACGTTGCTTGCCAATTCAAAATCGTAGAGTTTTTTGGCAAAATAAGCTTCGCCCCAACGCCAATCTATCAATAAATGTTTACACAAAAAACTCGCTACAATCATCCGAACGCGGTTGTGCATAAACCCCGTTTGGTTCAATTCTCGCATACCCGCATCCACAAAAGGATAACCCGTTTGTCCGTTGCACCATTTTTCAAAATCCGCTTCATCGTTGCGCCACGCAATGCGGTCGTATTTCTCTTTAAAACTTTTGTTGATCGTGTGTGGAAAATGCCAAAGAATTTGCATGAAAAACTCTCTCCAAATCAATTCGTTCCAAAAAGTTTCGTTTTTAGACGCAATTGCCTTGCTCATCACTTCACGCACCGATAAAACCCCAAATCGAAGGTAAACCCCTGTTAATGAGGTGGCGGGCAAACTCGGAAAGTTTCGTTTTTCCTCATAAGTTGCAATTAGATTTTCTGAAAGTCGATAAGCTGGAACAGGTATTTTGCTGGCTTCAAAACCAATTTCGGGCAAAGAAAGAAATGGATAATCATGCGAAACTATTTTGTGTAAATGCGCTTCAGATGGCGAATTGTTCAGCATTTCTTGTTTGAAAACAGATTTCCATTTTCGCATGAACGGAGTGTAAACCACATAAGGAGCTCCATCGTCTTTCACAACTTCACTTTTTTCCAAAACCACATGGTCTTTGGCCGTTTTAAAGCCAATTTTGTTATTTTTCAAAAGTTGAAACACCGCCAAATCTCTTTTACGGGCATACGGCTCATAGTCGTGGTTCGTGTAAACATTTGAAATGCTATGATTTTGAATCAATTGCTCAAAAACTTCCAAAGGTTCGCCATGAAAAACCGCCATCGATTTTCCCATCGTTTTCAAATGGGCTTGCATTTCTGTGAGTTGCTGATGAATAAACATCACACGCGCATCTTTTTTCTCTAATTTGGAAAGAATGGCTTCATCAAAAATAAAAATAGGCAACACTTGCTCATTTTCCAACAAAGCAGCAAACAAACCCACATTGTCGTGCCATCTTAAATCTCTTCTGAACCAAAAAATTGCAATCGGTGTTTTCATTAGGCGTGCGTTAATAATCTCGACATTCCGCCGTCCACGTGCAGCACTTGTCCCGACATCCAACTGCTGTCATCGCTCAATAAAAATGCTGCCATTGCCGCAATATCTTCGGGAGTGCCAAATCTTTTCAGCGGGTGTCTTTCTGCCGATTTTTCTCTTTTCACGTCGTTGTTCAAAAATTTATCGGCCAACGGAGTGTCAGTCAGTGAAGGCGCAATCACATTTACACGCATTTTTGGCGCATATTCGGCCGCCAACGCTTTCGCAAAACCTTCCACAGCACCTTTTGCTGCGGCGACACTCGTGTGAAATGGCATGCCCATCGAAGCGGCAACACTGCTAAACAACACTACACTCGATTGCGAAGATTGCGTGAGTTGCCCCAAAACAGTTTGCAAAACTTTCACCATTTGCACAAAATTAATTTGCAAATCCGATTCAAAAACTTCGGGTTTCAAACCCTTGAAAGGACGCAAATTAATGCTTCCCGGACAATACACAAAACCGTCCAAAACTGCTGGCAACAAACTCGTGTCGAGCGCATCGGTAGCAGCATCAAAAGGAATGTAAGTCACAGGCAAATTCGCTAAATCGCCTTCAGAACGGGCTGCAACAAAAACACGATGCGTTTTGGATAGGGTGGTGGCTAACGATAAACCAATGCCTTTCGAACCACCAATCAATAAGATATTTTTCATATATTTTTATTTTTATTTGGGCGTCCGGGCGTGCTGTCCGCTGTATCCCCGATGAAAAATCGGGGGATGCCGCTTCCATCACTGACGCAGATTCCGTAAAGTTTTAAAAGTATTTTTTTTAATTTAGATTGAACCCGAGTTCTTCATTCAAAACTCAAAATTTTCTATCCTTTATATTCCCCAAACATGTCGATTAGTTTCTGACGGCGAAAATTGAAGATTTCCTCTAACTTTGGTTTCACAATGATGGGATGCACCATTTGACCCAAAATCCCGAAAGGAACTTTATAATCCACAATGTCTTCCATTTCCACACCGCCAGGAATTTCTTTAATAAAATGTTTGTGGTGCCACAACGCATAAGGACCAAATCTTTGCTCGTCCACAAAAAATTGTTGATCCACCACATGCGTAATTTCTGTGACCCATTTGGTTGGTATATTCAAAACGGGGGTTACAATATATTGTATAATTTGTCCAGGATACATCGGACGATCAGCACCAGATAAAATTTCAAAACCCATGTAAGGCGGCGTGATGGTTTTCAAATTGCGAGGATCTGATAAAAAATCCCAAGCTTGTGCAAGAGAAATAGGAAGATTTTGTTTGCTGTGAAGCGTATAAATTTTCATTGAATTGAAATTAAAATTTGCGAGCGTAAAGATACAAACTGTTTAACTTTTACAAGTATTTATTAAACAGAAATAATTTCATTTATATTTTATTTAACAACCTCAGTAATTTAAAATACTAATTTTGTAAACAATTTAAAAAAACAAACAACAATGAGAAAAATCATGCTGATAGCCGCATGCTTATTGATTACAAGTGTAGGTATTTCAAAATTAAAAACACCAGCACCAATCAAGAAAGAGATCTTTACACAAACAGTTGGTTTAACTTATTTTAACTTAGAATATAGTCGTCCGAGTGCCAAAGGAAGAGCTGTTTTTGGCGATTTAGTTCCTTTCGGAAGAATGTGGAGAACTGGTGCAAATCAAAATTCGATGATTACCTTTTCTGACGATGTAAAGATTGATGGCCAGAAAGTTGCGAAAGGCACGTATGCCATATTCGTAACACCAAAAGCAGACACGTGGGAAGTTGTTTTCTACAATGATACTCAAAATTGGGGTTTGCCAGCCAAATGGGATGATGCAAAAGTAGTTGCAAAAACCAATGTAAAACCAACCACTTTAGGTCAGAATGTTGAATCTTTTACTTTAGCAATCAACCATTTAAGTAATGATGCAGCACATTTAGAAATATCTTGGGAAAAAACGATGGTCGCTGTAAAAATTGAAGTTCCAACGCAAGATTTAGCAATGAGTAGCATTGAAAAAGCCTTAAAAGGACCCACATACAGCGATTATTTTTCAGCAGCGCAATATTTTTACAGTGCCAATTTGAACAATGCGAAAGCTTTAGAATATGTTAATAAAGCAGTTGACATGGTGGTTGCTGAGAAAGGCGAAGCACCTTTTTGGTATTTGAGATTACAATCTTTGGTACAAGCAAGAAGTGGCGACAAGAAAAAAGCCATCGAAACGGCAAAAGCATCGTTAGCAGCTGCTGAAAAAGCAGGAAATGCAGACTATACAAAAATGAATAAAGACAGCATTGCTGAATGGTCGAAAAAGTAAACTGATTGGTTTTTATACCTTATAAAACCGCCTTGATGGGCGGTTTTTTATTTTTAAGGTAAGCAATTGATAGATAGTTGATTGATTAATTATTGAACAAACAACAGTCTCAAATTTCAAAAAAATGCAATAAAATTTACATTCTAAAGTTAAAAAATTGTAATTTCGCACGCGTTTTCGGGATGTAGCGCAGCCTGGTAGCGTACTAGCATGGGGTGCTAGGGGTCGCTGGTTCGAATCCAGTCATCCCGACTTTTAAAAACTGTAATTTTCGAATTGCAGTTTTTTTTGTTTTATAAAAATCCTACTAATCAAACCAAGATGATTGAAAAACTTACGCAAGATGAACGCATTGCACAAATGACTTTTGCCTCTGTGTATCCTCATTACGTTGCAAAAGTGCTTAAAAAAGGACGCACGATTGATGAGCTGACGGAAGTCATCAGTTGGCTCACGGGTTTTAATGCGCCTGAAATCATGGAACATATTGACCAAAAATCCACTTTCAAGACTTTTTTCGAACACGCAACACTACATCCTAATGCGGTAAATATTCAAGGACTTATTTGTGGTTATAGAATTGAAAACATTGAAAATCAACTTACAAAAAACGTCCGATATTTGGACAAGTTGGTTGATGAACTTGCCAA
Source organism: Flavobacterium sp. (assembly GCA_040379105.1). Classification (GTDB taxonomy): domain Bacteria; phylum Bacteroidota; class Bacteroidia; order Flavobacteriales; family Flavobacteriaceae; genus Flavobacterium. Next base: position 5,491 of record JBEILV010000094.1, on the reverse strand, counting down.
AGGCCGTAAAATGGAAAAAATTAAAAGAATTGATGTCAATTTAAAAAATGAATAAGGCCATTATTTGACATATTTTAATGCATTTTTGACCACTTCTTTAGTGGTGTGCTGTTTGAACACTTCGATAAAATCAATCACAAATTTTGCATCATGTTTAGAAAATTCCCTCAAAACCCATCCAACGGCAGTTTTTGAAAATCTTTCAGGTCGTTGTATTAACACAGACGAAAATTGAAAAACAATTTGAAGGTGTTGCCCCAAGGTTTTGCTCATTGCAAACGGCACCAAGGAAGCTCTTGCTTTCCAAAAATTGGCGTCTTGATTCCATTTTTCAAAGGCAGAAATTGCTTGCTCAGGCGAACGATCTAAAATAGGTGTCAAAAGCCTTACACAAAGCCAGTCGCAAACATTCCAATCTGTGATCCAATGCTTGTCAAACCATTCGGAACTAATTTTGAGTATTTCATCTTCAAACGTTGATTTGCAAAAAAGTTGTAAGTATAAAATAGCGGTCAATTTTGATTCCGTGAATTGATTTTCCATCAAATTGTTCAAAAAATCTGCTTGAAGCTCCCAACTTTGAGATGTTAAAGAGCATTCTTTTTCAAAATCTATCAAAATATTTCGCAATTCAGGAATGCCAACCCCAAGCGATTTGATGTCGTGTTTCACGTAGTTTTCGAGCCATTGCGCTTTTTTATCATCTTGCTTTGAGTGCAGGATTTTTAGTATTTGAGAGGCATTTTCATTCATAAAAATCAAAGATTGAATACAATTAAATTTGACTTTCTAAAATTATAAAAAAGATTGCCTTGAACATGGAAATCATAAATAATAAAACCAGTGCTATTTGTATGAGGATGCAATTATTTAATTTTCAAATATTTAATTTAAAAACGTGAAACTTACAAGTGTTTACTTTTTATGTGTAACACTCATGCTTGACCTCCACAATATCTTTGTGCCATAGAAAATAAGTCAATATTTCGGTTTTATTGCTAAAAATATGACGAATCGAAAAAGAGAACACATCAGCAAACCCCCATTCCAAAAACAATTTAATAACCATAAAAATGAAGACGATGAAAACATTGCAAAACGAGGAAACGATTGAAATTTTAAATTCACTGGTAACGATCAACAACGACAGAATCGAAGGGTACGAGACGGCCTTGAAAGAAACAGAAGAAATGGAGTTGAAGTCGTTGTTTGGTAGGTTTATTTCAACAAGCCAATTAAACCGACTTGAATTGGTGCGAGAAGTGAACATGCTTGGCGGGACAAAAGCAACGGGAACAAAAATTTCGGGCAAATTTTTTCGTGTTTGGATGGACTTGAAAGCAGCTTTAACGGGCAAAGACCGCAAGGCAATTCTTGATTCGTGCGAGTTTGGCGAAGAAAAAGCAAGAGATGTTTACAAAGAAGTTTTAGACGATGAAATGAACCAACTCAGTGAAAAATTGGTATCGATGATCAATGCACAAAAGCAATTGTTGCAAGCAGATCGACTACAAGTGAAAGTACTGGTCGATGCATTGATTAGGGCATAATAGGTAGCTTTCAATCCAGCTAAAAACAAAACAATATAACCATTCTATTCAATCGAAAACTTTGATCCGTTTGAGCATTGAATACATAAGAAGTCATCCAAGAAATTGGGTGGCTTTTTTGTTAAATCACATTGGTAATGTTTATTATTTCAGTCCAAGAGGTCGTATTTTTTGATTATCAAATCCTAGCCGAGGAAGCAGTGCTATATTTTATGTTTTTACACTATTTTTCGTTCGATTAAATCATAATAAGTAATACTTTTACGTGTCGTAAATTTCGATGCTTCGCATTCGATTTTTAAACTCATTTTTGTTTTCTTTTACAAATATTTCTAATTCATTCATTATGGCATCATTCAAAACCAACGTTTACCTGAAATTAGGCACTATTTTGTTCTTAATCATTCTTTTTTTGCTACCAACGGCCATGATTCAAAGTTTGATTTTTGAACGAGAAGAACGTCAAAATGAAGCCATTAGTGAAGTAAGGTCGAAATGGGGCGAAGCGCAAACCCTTGCAGGACCCTTTATTTCGGTTCCCTACTACAAACTTGTGAAAGAAACTTCGAGTAAAGATGGCACAGAAAAAGTGATCAGAATGACCGAATATTTGCATTTCTTGCCTTCAAAGCTCTCCATTTCGGGGGAGCTTTATCCCGATAAAAGATACCGAAGTATTTATGAAGTAGTGGTTTATAACTCTAAACTTCAAATTTCAGGACTTTTCAACAACATCGATTTTTCAAATCTTGACATCAAACCACAAGATATTCAATTTGACAAAGCCGAGTTTGTGCTGGGCATCAACGATTTGCGAGGGATTGAAGAGCAAGTGACTTTACTTTGGAACCAAGACAAAAAATATTTCAATCCGGGAGTTACCTCAAACGACGTCGTGGAATCAGGCATCAATGCAGCAATCAATTTAGACTCGTTAGACAATGCGGCTTATCAATTTGATTTGACGTTAGAGCTCAAAGGCAGTCAGCTTTTATATTTTACACCGGTTGGAAAAGTGACCGACATTGCTCTTTCTTCCAAATGGCAAAATCCGAGTTTTAATGGAGCTTTCTTGCCAGACTCAAGAACCATTGATGCGAATGGTTTCAATGCCAAATGGAATGTTTTGCATTTGAACAGAAATTTCCCACAGGTTTGGACAGGCAACCGACACAGCATTCAGAGTGCTTCTTTCGGAGTCGATTTATTGCTTCCTGTGGACAGTTATCAGAAATCGTATCGTTCCATTCAATATGCCATTTTGTTTATTGGACTTACTTTTATGGTGTTTTTCTTCATCGAAGTGCTCAATAAAGTTTTTATTCATCCCATTCAATACATTCTTGTAGGCGTGGCTTTGTTGGTTTTTTACACACTTTTGCTGTCGATTTCCGAGCATATTCAATACAATTTGGCCTTCATCGTCTCGGCATCAGCAACGCTTTTGATCATTGCAGGCTATATCAAAGCCATTCTAAAATCAAATCAATTGGTTTTGTTGATTTCGGGCATTTTAACAATTTTATACACTTTCATTTTTGTTTTGATTCAGTTGCAAGATTATGCGCTTTTGATTGGAAGTATTGGAATTTTTATCATTCTTGGACTGGTCATGTATTTTTCAAGAAAAATTGATTGGTACAATTTAAACGCTGCTGAAAAACAGAACGGAGTGTAATTTTTAGTTTCACGAAAACCAATTTAATTCAAAAGTTGACAATTTTTATCAATATTCATTTTGTTTTTCTTGGTCTTTAAGAAGAAAATAATGACGAAATAGCCGTAAAATATCCAGACCTTCTAAGCGAATTTTATCTTTTTATGATGATGAAAAAAATGAAAGCAAAAAACAAATCATACCTCATTACAGGTGTAGGAATCGTAGTTGGATTGATTGCGGGCTATGCTTATTATTATTTTGTGGGTTGCGCCTCAGGAACATGCTCAATCACTTCAAAACCTTTAAACAGCACGCTTTATGGCGGGATGATGGGCGGATTACTATTCAATATTTTTGTGCCATCGCAAAAGAGAGACGAAAAGAATGACGAATCAAAAGGATGAAGTAAAATGCTTTTAATATCTTAAAATCAATGTTTTAAACTTGATTAAATTTGATTATGAAATGAAGAAAATTTCTGTTTTGACGTTTATTTTACTAGTGATTTTATGTAATTGGAATTGCAACAAATCAATGCTCACAAAAGAAAAAATGGACACAGTTCAAACAATTGACACCGTGGCGACAGCGGAAATTGAAATAAAAATAGATACTTTAACAAAAATATCAGAGCCTTTTTTATTGAACGGACAGCACAGATATTGGCAACATTTCTTAACCATTTATGATGATTCTTCTGGTTTAGAACTCATCATGCAACTTAAGGATAAAACCACCGATTCAGTTTTAGTTGAAATTGAGCACCAACCAAAATATTATGAAGAATATGACTATCAATCAGCCGATTATTTTTCTAAAATCAACAAAAATCACTTTCGAGATTTGAATTTTGATGGCTATGTAGATTTTTACATTTATAACCACGGAAGCATGCCCATGACATCTTCTACCAATATTTATGTTTTCAATCCAAAAAACCAACTTTTTGAAAACTCAGAATTGTTGACCGACAATAGCATCGAAGAAGTGGACAGCATTCGTAGAGTTTTGACCACCACAAGTTTTACACGGGAAGCTTCCTATCGGAGGAAACATTTTTTCGACCAAAAGGGCCAATTACTTTATTCTGAACACACAAGCGAAATCGACATTGAAGTGGCAGATACATTTATTAAAAAAGTGGTTTATTATGAAAAGTTAATCAACGGCGAAATCAAAAAAACCCGCATAGATACACTGCAATCGGACTGAGAACGAACTGTTTTCTTGATGTTTTTTTCGTTTATTCTTTTAAAATAAATCTAGTTTTCAAATGTTTTTACAAACGAAACGCGCCTGTTTTTCTAGAAAGTTTTTCATGACACTATCAATAATTGTTTTAAAAAATTTGAAAACTTATTTTTGAAAAAAAGCAGCAAACCTACATCAAGTTTTGTGGGTTGAAAACTTGAAACACCGCATGGGCGAGGGGAAAAAAATATTGATTGTCAAACCATAATTTGAGAAATTGAAAAATATATTATTTGTTTGTAGTAAAAATAAATGGCGAAGTTTCACTGCTGAAACGATTTTTAAAAACCATGCCAAATGGAACGTAAAATCTGCTGGAACTGAGGACTCCGCACGAATTAAAATCAATGCAAAACTCATTCTTTGGGCGGATATTATTTTCGTGATGGAGAAAAAGCACCAAGAAAAAATAGCTGAAAAATTTTTCGAGGAAACAACCCACAAGAAAATCATCGTTTTGGATATTCCAGATATTTACAAATACATGGATCAAGAATTAATTGAAGAAATAAAAACATCCATTACAGCCTACTTATAATGTCGAAACATCACAGATCTAAAGAAATTTATCTCAAGCAATATCCCGAAGCCAGAAAATGGCTCAATCAATGTGTCGTTTGCCAAACCATCGGATACAAACCAATTTTGCCCGAAAAAATTCATCCCGGCATGCTAGCAGAAAACATCAGAAATTTTTATAATGTTTTAGCATTGAATGAACTAGGAATTTGTAATGACTGCGGCAAATTTCAAAAATCATAACTTGACACAAAAAAACGAACAAAGCCACAACTTACTCATTTCAAACCTTTAGCAACCCAATTCCAAATGAAATCCCCTCATTTAAAAAACCACCAATTGCACAATTTTTCTCTGTAGTAGGTAACTTCCAACGAACTTCCCTTTGGATGTTAGGAAATAAAAATGTATGTTTGTATGAAATTTCAAAATGATGAAAAACATTCTAGCGCTTGCCTTGCTACTCACCATTTTCGTGAGCAATGCACAATGTCCAGCCCCTTCAAATGTA
>JBEILV010000093.1:0-11564 GCA_040379105.1 Flavobacterium sp. | reverse complement strand
CAAATAGGTAATTTGCCCACCAAAATCAATCTTGGAACCGAGGGGATGACCGAAAACTACGATTTTTCGTTGTTTGAGAATTTATTCCAAACGCAACCAGGGCAAGGCAGTGTTTTAGGTGAAAAATTCAGTGAGGCGTCACAAAAAAGAAGCTATTGGAATTGGTTTTTGCAGTTCGAAATGCAATTGACAAGCCAACTGCATCTGGAATCAGGACTTTCAATCAATCGAACCCAATTTTCGCAAAATGAACTTTTTGAACCTGAAAATTTGACGGCAAATTCCTATCAATTTCCAATCATTGCATCGCCAAGAATTGCTTTGTCCTATCAAATTTCGAAAGGGAAAAATATTTATACTTCGGTCAGCAAAGGATTTTCGACGCCTTCTTTGGCAGAAACGCTTACTCCCGACGGACAGTTGAACACCGCAATTTTGCCAGAAGTGGGTATTAATTTTGAAATGGGTTTTAAAGGAAGTTTTTTGAATAAAAAGTTGTACACCGAGTTGGTTTTTTACCGCACAAAAATCAGTGATTTATTGGTGGCAAGACGCATCGCGGAAGATCAATTTTTAGGTTTGAATGCCGGTGAAAGTTTGCATCAAGGAGTTGAGTTTTTAGTTCAATATGATTGGATTTTGAATGAGAAAGTACGCATTAATCCTTATTTTTCCGGAAGTTGGAACCGATTTGAATTCATTGATTTTTTGGATATGGATACTGATTATTCAGGTAAAAAATTGCCAAGTACACCCGATGCACAATGGAATGTTGGCATTAGTGTAAACACGAAATCGGGATTTTCTTTGACTACAAATTATGGCAAAACAGGACAAATGTTTCTAAACGATGCCAATATTTTTTCTACAGAGGCTTATCAATTGTTGGATTTGAAAGCGAGTTATTCTTTTCCGATTTTCAAAAAATTCTTGATGCAAATGAATTTTGGAATTCAAAATGTTTTAGACGAAAAATATGCAGCGAGCATTTTGCCCAATGCGGTTGGTTTTAGCAATGCGCCACCTCGTTATTTTTACCCTGGGAATCCAAGGAATAATTATGGTGGTTTGAAACTTACGTACGACTTTTAAAAAGTAGTTGATTCGTTTTGTAACCCCAATTTTCAACGGTTTCGCAAGCGTTAGGGATAGCAGCGAAAATCCTTTTTGAGGCTTTTTCTGCCTCAAAAAGATTGTAGCGAATAGCCCGACCAGTCACTGCTTCTTCCGCTATTCAAAAGCGGAAGAAGCAGACTGGGAACGCCCAAAATAAAATTCTCTTATTTTTTAATGGATTCAACTTCTGCAACCGTTACCATTTTAGATTGTTTGTTGCTCCAACTGTTCATGATGTAATTCATCACGTCTGCCACTTCTTCGTCGGTCAAACCCATGGGCGGCATCGAGTTTTTGTAGGTGTTGCCATTCACGACAATTTCTCCTGATTGTCCGAATTTTACGGCATGAATACTTTCTTTTCGTTTTTGAATCAACCAATCCGATTTGTCCAAAGGCGGAACTGTTTTCGAGCCTTTGCCATCGGCTAAATGGCAACGAATGCAAAAATCTTGGTAAATTTCCTTTCCTGCTTGGGCACTTTTGGCAAGTTTGTCTTTTTCTTGATCGAATTTCTGTGGGTGATCATTGGAATTTTTCATCCAAAAGAATCCGTTGAAAATGAGGAAGAGAATCGATAGAGTAATTTTCATTATTTATTCGGAATGATTTTAAAAATACCTTTTCCTTCCACCGCCACATAAATATAACCATCGGGAGCTTGCCGCACATCTCTTATGCGACCTAAATGGGTGCCGATTTTTTGACGACCAATCACTTTTTCTCCGTCGAGTTTTAAAAGTTCTAAATATTCGAATTTCAGTGATCCGACCAATAAATGTCCTTTCCAATCGGGGTAAAGCGGACTGTTGACGAAAGCCATACCGCTTGGCGCAATGGACGGCAACCAATAGTAAAGCGGTTGTTCCATGCCTTCTTTTTCGGTTAGTTTTGAAATGGTAGAACCATCATAATCAATGCCATAAGTGATGATTGGCCAGCCGTAATTCGAAGCTTTTTTTACGATATTGATTTCATCTCCGCCTTGAGGGCCGTGTTCGTTGGTCCAGATTTTTCCTGTTTCAGGATGCATTGCCATGCCTTGCGGATTGCGGTGTCCAAACGTAAAAATGGCTTTTTTGGCGTTGTCTTGATTCGCAAAAGGATTGTCTATTGGGATTCTTCCGTCATCGTGAAGGCGGTAAACTTTTCCACCGTCGCGGGTAATGTCTTGTGGATTTTCGGGATGATTGCCTCGATCGCCGATTGTGAAATACAAAAATCCATCTCGGTCAAAAACAATACGAGAGCCGAAATGTTGTCCTCTGTTGCTATTGGGAGTGGCTTTGTAGAGCGTTTGAATGTTGACTAAACTATTGTTTTTCAATTCCGCACGAATCAAGCGGGTATTAGCGCCTTTTTCATTGTCGTTATTGGCTGAAAATGTGAGATAAATCCACTGGTTTTTTGAAAAATTTGGATGTACCGCCACATCAAGCAAACCACCTTGCCCGCGCACCACCACTTCGGGCACATTTTGAATGATGGTTTTTACTTTGTTTTGAACCAAATAGAGCGTGCCACTTTTTTCAGTTACCAACATGGCGCCGTTCGGAAGCCAAGCCATGCCCCACGGAATTTCGATGCCATCTGCTACATTTTCAAAACGATAGGAAATTACTTCGTCTTGAATCATCACGTCATTAGGTTTTTCTTGGGCTTTGCAAGACACAAAGGCGAAAGAAAACAACACCGAAAGTAGGGAAATACGCATCATTTTTTAAATTTTCATAAAATTAGAAAAGTAAAATAAGTTTTCTGCTAATGAATTAATAAAATTAGGAAGATTTGGATATTAATGCTGGTAGATTATTGATTAATCTTAAAATGTGTTTTGTGCAACTAAAAGGAATCAATACATTTGTAGTATGTTAGTTTCAAGAAAAGACATATTACTATTAAAGCAGTTATCAACCACCGATGACTTGGTTTGCGTTGACTCCATTCCAAATACGTTTAAACAAGATTTTAATTTGTTCTTTTTTGGAAAAACATTGCTAAAAAAAGACAATTTATTGTTTGCCTACCCCAATGATATTAGATTGTGGATTCGTTTTTTGTTCAATAAATACAACGCTTAAATGCAATGCTTACAAAATCACTTATAGCATTTAATACGGCACTTTTAAAATTTCAAATAAAATTTCCTAAAGAAACTTGGAGTCAAGAATTTAAAGATTCACTAATAAATGATTATTCTTTTTTTTCTGCGAGAGTTGAAGATTCAAAGTTGAAATAATCAAATGTTTATAGCTTGGATTTCCTGAGATAATCTATCTAAAACCCTAATTTTGCAAATAAAAAACCATGTCAATTCAAACCCAACTCAAAGAAGTAGTAGCGCAAATCCCCAACCACGTCACGCTTGTGGCAGTTTCGAAAACCAAACCTAACGAGGCAATTTTAGAAGCTTATGAAGCTGGACAACGCATTTTTGGCGAAAACAAAGTGCAAGAAATGGTGGCCAAATATGAAGCTTTGCCCAAAGATATTCAGTGGCATTTGATTGGACATTTGCAAACCAACAAAGTGAAATACATGGCGTCGTTTGTGGCGTTGATTCACGGGGTGGACAGTTTGAAATTATTGCAAGAAATCAACAAACAAGCCGCAAAACACAAAAGAGTGATTGATTGTTTGTTGCAAGTGCACATTGCGCAAGAAGATACCAAATTTGGGTTTGATGCAGAAGAATTGCAAGCTGTTTTGGACGATGAAGCTTTAGAAAATCTAAAAAACATCAAAATTGTAGGATTGATGGGCATGGCATCATTTACGGAAGATGAAAACCAAATCAGACATGAATTTGAAAGTTTAAAACATTTATTTGACACCCAACTTGCCATTTCAAAACGCTCGAATGTGGAAGCCAAAATTTGCTCGATGGGCATGAGTAACGATTACGCCATTGCGATTGAAGCGGGGAGCACAATGATTAGAGTGGGAAGTAAGATTTTTGGTGAGAGAGGGTAGTGGGTTTGGTTTTTCGAATTTTTGAAATCTAGCCCACATATTTTTAACAATCCGCCAAAAAGCCTTTATAGTCATTTTATTTTTGTAAATATTTGATTCAAATTTTTCAAATGGGAACCTAAAGCGATAAAATCTGTAAATCTGAAACTAAATTCAATTAAAAATGGGATAGATGATAAATATTACTGAAATAAAATCACTTTATCCAGATGAATGGGTTTTACTAGGAAATCCTGTGATGGATGAAAGTAAAATTAATGTGCTTTCAGGCATTCCGTTGTATCACAGCAAGGACAAAAAAGAGGTTTGTTACATCGGCAGAGATAAAACAGCAAACTTTGATAAAATTACATTGATTTACACAGGAACATTCAGACCAACTAGAAAAATTACAGGTATTTTTAATCGTATTTCGAAATGACTTATAAGTTCAAAAAAGCACCACAATTTTGCATCGATACTAAAGAAAACATCATAACAATATCTTGAGTGAAATCAATAACAATAATGTAAATCTAAACTTTCGTTGTAATTTACAAGTTAGGGTACTAATGGCAAGTTATTTATAACTAATATTGGTTTTGAATGAATTTTAAAAAAGCAACAAGAAATAGTAATGTCGAGATTAAAAAAATAAGAAGAAATGGAGTGATATTGTTTTTCTCTATTTTATTCGCGTCGGTATCAGCTTATAACCTGTATTTTTATATATTATGCAGCAAGGTAATTTCAAAGAATAAAAGTATCCATTATGAAATTGTTGAAACGAAAATAAATAAAGGTGGACGTGGTACATATCATCAAATGAAAGTTATTTATTTAGAGAAACAATATTGAATTCATATTACGAAGAAAACATTTGTTAGTATTGAAAAAAATGTTTTACCAGAATTATGTTATTCGGAGAAACTTAATGAAGTTTTTTATGAATGGAATATTGTAAGATCTTTTAGATCATTTTTAATTTTTTTGTTCGGATTCCTTATAACGATTATTCTCTTTCTTTCTAATTTTTTCTTTAAAAAGAACAGATTAAACGGCAAATTTTGATTAGATGAAAACTGTCAATTATTCAGAAAACTTATTTAACACCCATCCAACTTCACGCTCAACTTTCCATCTTGATACGAAAGAATGAAAGGTATTTTTTCCAACGTGCATCGAGGTTCAATCGTGAATTGCAGATAGCCGTAAACTTCAAAATTTTCTTTGGAAAGCACTTTTAAAGTTTGCTTGTATTGTGTGTTTTCACGAACGCACTTCACAAAACCATGAAGATTTTCTGTTTTTGCCAACGGCGATTCCATGATGTTTCCATCGGTGTGTATTTTTTCTGATTCGGTCAATACGATGGTAAATTTTCCTGTAAGGTCTTTTTGCTCGTGTGGCGAAACAAAATAAGCTTCTTTCTTTAAATTCATCTGAACGGAAAGCACAAAGGCACCGTCTTTTTGTTGGTCCACCCGAATAATTGAAGTATAAAGCGGGTCTTCATGCAGCAATTCGTCAAGAAAGCGCGTGGTGGGAGGTGTGTATGAACTATCTGCCGTTTTTGTGTTTTCGGCAGTTTCTTGAGCGTTCACTTCTGCACAATTGTAGTTGATGGAAACCAACAATAAGCCAAAAATTAGATGTTTTTTCATAAGGTGTTGTTTTTTTGATGATTATTTAAAGATGTTTTTTAGTTTGCAATTTCGTTTTTGGGATCTAAGAAATTTCGTATCACTTTGTATGGTTGGCCACTGATTCGCTGATTTTCATTGCAAATGAGCGAAATCTAGTTTTGAAATTTTTGAGGTTTTTGTCTTTGCAATGCCTCATTTTTTTAAAAGACTTTACGCATCTGCTTACCAAGGTCCATTTCTTGTCACATTCACAAAGGCATTATTTTCAAAACGATACGCTCCTTTAAACCCAACAAACCAAAGTCGTTCTTGTTGGTCTTGGTAAATTTGAAATGGGAAAATTGAAAAATCGCTTTCTTGTTTTTGTTGGTCTTGGTTCATTGGAAAGGGTAATAATAAGTCGTCACTTTTTTTAATTTTGGCGTCAAGTTTTTGAAATGTTTTGCCGTTGTGATGATAAATTTCTCGCTTGTTGGCACTAAACCAAACCGTTGCGTTTTTGTCTTCAAACATGCAACCGATTCCTTGGTCTTTTCCTAACAAATTTTCGCTGATATTTTGAAATGAAATTCCATCGTATCGAAAAAGTCCGTTTGCGGCAGCAATCAAATAGGTTCCATCTTTTCTTTCAATCATTTGATGTACAAAATTGGACAGCGATTTGTCTTTTGCTGACACGTTTGTTAATGTTTTTCCATCAAACATATACGCTCCACCATTGGTTGCAAACCACAGATTGCCTTTGCTGTCTTCGATGATGGAATGTATCATTTTGGAAGTGCTGACTCCAAAGTTTGGATTTACTTTTCCTTCCGGAATTTCAAACGGCGTAAATGCTTTGCCATCAAAAGTAAAAACCCCTTGCGTGGTGCCAATCCAAAGCGTTCCTTTTGAGTCCATGAGCATGCTCCAAAGTCCGCCCGTGGTTAGGATGTCTTTTTCATGAAAATTCGTGAAATATGCTCCATCATATTTTGCGATGCCGCCGCCATAACCAATCCAAATCGCACCCATTTTATCTTCAAGGATCACATGAACCGTGACTCCCTGTCCGGTACGATTTTTAAGTTCAAAGTAAACGAGTCCATTTTTGTCGTATCGACAGAGTCCGTTTTGTGTTCCGAACCAAAAATTACCCTTGCTATCTTGAAAAACAGTTCGAACCACGCCACTGATTTGGTTGCCTTGGTAGTTTTGATAGTTAACATTCACCCGAAACTCGGGTAAAGTTGCTGCTTTTGCACTGATACTGTCCGCATGAATTTTTGTTTGTTCGGGTATAAAATTTAATGGTTTTGCATTTTTTTCATTTTGTCCAGCACAAGAGGATACAAACAAGGCATAGATGATGAAAAGAATTGTTTTTAAAACAAGATGATGTGATGCGATGTGTTTCATTGTTTGTTTTTTAAGATCAGGAATTTTTTATCAATTGAATTTATTGCTGTCCGAAGCATTTGATGTAAAACTAGCCCAATCAAATGTTTAAAATGTAAAAAATGTGCAAAAGAAGTGTCAACTGCTGTAAAAATTGACAAAATTGTAGGTTATTTGCGCCCATGAATAAACTACGACCTCTTTTTTTCTACGGAAGTCTTGGCGCGATGCTTTTGGCAGTTGTCCTGATTTTTATTTCCGATCAGAAAAACAAAACAAGTCCCGACCTTATAAAAATTGCCTTGCGCGACGTGGGCAACCAACTTTTACTTTTCAATCAAGACAGCACTTCGCTGATTTTGCCCATTAAAAAAATAGACGATTCAAAATTCCAACTTTCTTTCGAAAATGAACTGGCTATTTCGCCCGATACTTTAGTAAAAGTGGTGCAACAGAGCTTTCGAAAAGCCGATCTTCCTTTGCATTATCAAATCGAAGTAAAACAATGTGAAGATTCGGAAGTGGCTTATAGTTTTTTGCAAAACATTGAAGTTGAAAAAAACTTGATTCCTTGCAACGGTCGAAATATTCCACAAAAATGCTACAAGATTGAAGTGCTTTTTATAGCGCAACCAAAAACTTTCGATGGCAAAATCATTGGTTTCGTGCTTTTGTCTTTTGGATTTGTTGGCGCTTTTTTGTTATTTCCTAAAAAGAAAACAACTAAAGAACCCGATACTGATAATCGCATCGGAATGTCGCTGGGCAAGTTTCAATTCTATCCCGATGAGAATAAACTCACTTTTGAAAACAGCGACATCAGTCTTTCTAAAAAAGAAGTAGAATTGCTGCTCGTTTTTATCGAAAATCCAAATAAAATCATCAAGCGGGAAGAACTTTCCAAAAAAGTTTGGGAAGATCACGGCGTTTTTGTGGGCAGAAGTTTGGATACTTACATTTCCAAATTACGCAAAAAATTGCAAGACGACGACAACATCAAACTAACGAATGTGCACGGAGTAGGCTATGTTTTGGAAGTGAAAGAATGAAGTTGAATTCCGACAAAGAATGATTCATTAATTAAAATGAATATAAAAAGGAAGAGCATTGATTCAGGTTCATCACTGTAAAAACCAAACAGCAGATTGGGTGTGAAAAGGATTATTGTTTTGATATTCGAATGATTATTTTCAATTGAAATCCTCTTCATGAAACCAATTATTTTTCATCGTTGTCAATCAATTCAAAAATCAGTTCCGTCAAAATGGAAATGTCACTTTCAATGGTTCCACGCATATATTTTTCGTAAGCACTTTTGTTGTCTGGCGGATTTAGATGCAAAGTCAATCCTTTTTCAAGCGCTAGCAATCTTAAAAATTCTCTTTGTGTACGTCCGTTTCCGTCTCTAAATGGATGTAGAAAATTTATGTGATCCAAAATTTCGGCTAATTTTTTTGCTAAAGCTTCTTTGTTTGATTTTTTGATGCTACGAAATTCCAAAATTAATGTGTCTATAAACCGAAATGCAATATGAAAATGTTCACCTTCAAAAAAAGGTTTTCCGTTTTTGCTAATGTTCACGGTTCTCACTTTTCCTGCCCATTCGTAAACATCTTGAAATAAATGATGATGAATCAATAAAAGACTTTTAATTCCTTTAATTTTTATTGGTTTTTCATAAAGTTCTTGCAGTCTTTTAGTGACAGCGCTGCTTTCAACAAAAAGCAATGTTTCAGCGTCCGAAATGTTGAATATATTTCTTAATAATCCTGTTTTGGGATCAGTATAAGTGTAGTCAGCATCTATGTATTTATAGGAATTAGACATAAGCTTTTTGTTTGGCAAAGAGCACCAACTCACTTAATGAAATTTTACCAGTAACATAGTCTCTAATAGCTTCAATTCCTTTTGGGGTGGGTTCAAAACCTTCAAACATATTAGAACCAATCGCATTTGCAGTACTTTCCAAGGTTTTTAAATCTGAAAATTTTACACCCATTATTGTCAGGTTTTTGCGGTCTATATCGATGGTTTTATACATTGTATAAGAATTTTAGAAGGTTTACAAACGTACAAATTTTCTCGCTTCTTTTGTTTGTGTTCTTTCGTTGTAGGTTTTAGTTATGAAGCCTTGTAATCGTTCAAACCCAAATAAGTGAAAGCTTTACTGAAAAACTAATGAAATACAAAAAAAGCCCCAAACATCAAGTTCGGGGCTTTTGTATTTATTCAAAATGACACTAATACCATCTTTTTTTATTTTTTTTGGATGTATCTGATTTCCTAGAAGGTGCTGCTGATTTTGGTTTGTTTCTCAAATCGGGTTTGGCGGCTTTTGCTTCTTCTTCGGTTTGTTCGCGCCATGGAAATGGATGGTCTTTGATTTCTTTGGCTTCAATTCTTGTCAATTTTACGATGTCTTTCCAGTAGGTTTCTTCGTCTTTTCCACAAAATGAAATGGCAATGCCATTGTTGCCCGCTCTGCCCGTTCGTCCGATTCTGTGCACGTACGTTTCAGGAATGTTGGGTAAATCAAAATTCAAAACATAAGGCAAACTTTCAATATCGATGCCTCGTGCGGCAATGTCTGTGGCCACTAAAACTGCCGTTTCGTTGTTTTTGAAACTTTCTAAAACCCTTTGTCTGGTGGTTTGCGTTTTATCGCCGTGAATGGCTTCTGCTACAACTCCGTTCTTTTTCAGGGCTTTGACCACATTGTCGGCACCGTGTTTGGTTCTTGTAAAAACCAACAGCGGTTTTAAGTTTTCGTTTCTAATTAAATGATACAACAATTTTCGTTTGTCGCCTTTGTCCACGAAATAAATTTTTTGCGCCACCATTTCTGCCGTGGACGAAATCGGGTCCACCGAAACATATTTTGGCTTGCGAAGAAAAGTATCTGCCAATTCTCTAATAGCAACAGGCATCGTTGCTGAAAAAAGCAATGTTTGTCGGTTGTCGGGAGTTAGTTTCACAATTTTTTTCACATCGTTGATAAATCCCATGTCGAGCATCAAGTCGGCTTCATCGAGCACTAAATGATGCAAACCGTCTAAATCGATAAATCCTTGTTTGTGTAAATCTAACAAGCGGCCAGGAGTGGCAATCAGCACATCAACGCCTTTTTTGAGTTGTTCCACTTGCGGATTTTGGTTCACGCCACCGAAAACAGTCAATTGTTTCACGGCGGTATATTTTCCGTAGGTGTCAAAACTTTCTCCGATTTGCAATGCCAATTCACGTGTGGGCGTTACAATCAAGGTGCGAATGGTTTTTCTTTTTTTGGGCGAACCCACAATTACGTGCAACTGATTGAGGATCGGAATGGCAAAAGCGGCTGTTTTTCCGGTACCTGTTTGCGCACAACCCACCAAATCGTGTTGTGCTAATATTTCGGGGATGGCTTTTTCCTGAATGGGAGTTGGAACTGTATAGTTTTGGTCTGCAAGTGCTTGAAGCAAATGATTGGAAAGGTTTAAATCTTTAAATGTCATAATAAAATAATTGGGTCAAAGGTATTGAAAAAGAATGGTTTTGTGGGTTGAAATTTGAGATTGACCTTGAAAGCGTTTTTTTGATTAAAAATGTTTGAATCAACCTTTGTTAAAGTTCTGAACTTTGACAAAGGTCATTGAAATAATTTACCTATATTTTTTCCCAAATGTGAATGAAAACCTGTAAAAAAAACCATTTACTGCGCTTCAAAAAAAAAGAGGATCATAAATCCGCTGAATATGCTCTCAAATAAATATATGATAACCCCATAATTGGCGGAACTTAAATTGGTTCTCCCGATAAAAATTGGGACAAGCTGTTCAATAAGGGTTTACTTCACGCTTTTATTATTTACAATGGTGTTCAGTGATTTTTTATTCATTACTTCGTCCGTTCGCCTTTGGCTCGGGTGTTGGCTTTTCGAGCCCAACGAAACCCTAGCTGTTAGGCGATATTTTTTATAAATCTGTATTTTTTTTCGCGTAATATGAATGCTTCTTTTCCACCTTCGACAATTTCTGCAATATGTTCTCTTACACCCATAGATTTTAATAAATCGGTTTCATTTTCATCTATTTGCTTACTATTTTCTATAGCACCATTAGTATAGTCAAAATGATAATCACTTGTTGATTCTGTATCATTTTGCCCTTTTTGATTAGCAATAACTATATTTTCAGAATCTGCGTTAACAACAATATTTGCATTGTGTGTCACAACAATTATTTGTCTATCTAATTTCTTATTTTTCAGATAATTAATTAAATCTCTAGTAATTGATCTGTTGTCTAAGTTATCTTCTGGTTGATCTATTAAAATTGGAGATTTGGACTTACTAAGTCCAATAATAAGCATTAAGATAACAAAACTTGCTTTGCCAGTTGACATTTCTCCTAGCTTGTCATTTTTGTAAGTAATTTTCCAATAGTCAAAAAAGTAATCGTCTAATAAAATTTTGATTGCATTTTTCTTTTTTGT
>JBEILV010000092.1:0-11628 GCA_040379105.1 Flavobacterium sp. | reverse complement strand
TTTCAGTAATGGGAACGTCAGCATCGTGTTTTTTGAAGAAGTTTTTTGAAATGTTTTTTCAGTTTTTGCAATTCGTGAACATTCTAAAACCATGCATCGATTTCAAAAAAAAGGCGGATGAAAGAACGTGTTTTCTTTGTATAAATTTAATTCTAAGGAATCTAAAAAGCACCTGATTTTAGAAGTTTAAAACCTATATTTGCGCGCCTAAAAATTTCATTTTGACACTTCAAAAATATACCCAAGAATTCAATTATAACTTGCGCCTTGCCTACCCAATCATCCTCGGAATGTTGGGTCACACTGTCGTGGGGATTGTGGACAACGCCATGGTGGGACAACTCGGCACACAAGAGTTGGCAGCGGTTTCGTTGGGCAATAGCTTTGTGTTTATCGCCATGAGTTTAGGCATTGGGTTTTCGACCGCCATTACGCCTTTGGTGGCCGAAGCCGACGGCGAAAACTCTTTTGAAAAAGGCAGAAGTGCTTTCATTCATGGACTTTTTCTGTGCACGCTTTTAGGACTTTTCTTGTTTTTGATTCTTTATTTTTCTAAACCATTGATCGAATTGATGGGGCAACCCAAAGCGGTGGTGGACATGGCAAAACCCTATTTGGACATCGTTGGTTTTTCGCTCATTCCATTGATTATGTATCAGGCTTACAAACAATTTGCCGATGGAAAAAGCGAAACGAAATATTCGATGTGGGCCACAATTTTGGCTAATGTGGTGAACGTGGTGGTCAACTATTTTCTGATTTTTGGTATCTGGATTTTTCCAAAAATGGGCATTGTGGGTGCGGCCATCGGCACCATTGCTTCGCGGATCGTGATGTTGGTTTTTATTCATTACATGATTGCGAGCAAAAAGAAATTAGCGCCTTATTTGGCACAATTCAAATGGAGCGAAATAAAAACGAGCATGCTCAAAAAAATCCTTTCGTTGGGCACGCCTTCTGCCATGCAAATGTTTTTTGAAGTGGCACTGTTCACTGGAGCCATTTGGCTTTCGGGCATTTTGGGTTCTAAAAGTCAAGCAGCCAATCAAATTGCATTGAGTTTGGCTTCTTTCACGTTTATGTTTGCAATGGGGTTGAGCGTTGCTGCCATGATTCGGGTGGCCAACCAAAAAGGACTCAACGATTTGCCAAAGCTTCGGCAAGTGGCAATTTCCATCTTTTTGCTGACCGTTATTTTGGAAATTTTCTTTGCACTGATCTTTGTGATTTTCCATTTTCAATTGCCTCGATTGTTTTTAGATTTTGACAATCCTGCCATTTTTCAAGAAGTGACCGAAGTGAGCGGCATTGCAGCAAAATTGTTGTTGATTGCAGCACTTTTCCAAATTGTAGATGGATTGCAAGTGGTGGTTTTGGGAGCTTTGCGCGGATTGCAAGACGTCAAAATCCCAACCTATATCACATTTGTTGCCTATTGGATTGTGGGTTTTCCGATTTCAATTTATCTCGGACTGTACACCGATTTGAAAGCGGTCGGAATTTGGATTGGATTGTGCGCAGGACTTACCACAGCGGCTGTGTTCCTTTTCATAAGATTTAATTATTTGACCAAAAAAATGATGCAAAAAATTACTACATAAAAAATGAATTACACTATTAAGCCTTGTTTCGGCCTCGGAGATTTAGTTTTTGGCATGGATGCTCAAGATGTGATTGCCATTTTAGGGACGCAATTCATCAAAACCATCGACGACGAACAAAATCATGTTTACACTTTTCATCAGTTGCAAATCAGACTTACTTTTTATGCAGAAGAAAATTTCAGATTGGGCTACATCGTTTCGAACCATCCAGCGTTGAATTTTGCAGGACAAACACTGATTGGACAATTCACTTCTGAGGTTAAAAAAGAATTCAAACAAATCAATACTTGGGAAACAACCGTTGATGATGAATACATTACACATCATTTCAACGAAAACAATTGGATTGATTTGCACGAAGAATTTTTTCGAATTACAAAAGTTGAAATCGGTGCCACTATTAAGAATCTTGATGAATTTGATTGGAAATTCCCAAAAAAATAATGATGTAGCGAAATCAAAATAAAGTTGTGGTGGCTGATTTAGTTTGCATTGCGCCTGATTTGGTTTCAAATGAAATATGGATAAGTCGCACGATTTTATATCTTTGCCCCCAATCATCGAAACTGAACGGCAGTTTGTTTTGAAACTAGAATTAATCATTTTAAAAAAATAGAATTCGAGCTTCACAACAACTGATTTCAGACTTTTTTGATTGAAAATCAGAAAAATATCATTTTATAAAAAATTCAAAACCAATTTATATGTCTTACATACAATTTGTAAAAAGCAAAACTTTTCTCATTCACGTTTCTATTGCAATTGTCGTAACGATTGTGATTGTGAACATTCTTTTGTTTTGGCTCGATAGCAAAACGAACCATGGAGAGGAAATTACGGTGCCCAATTTGAGCGCACTCACGATTGATGAAGCCAGCAAAAAGCTAGAATCTGTGGGTCTTACGTATCAAATTTTAGACACCTTGCACTACAATCCAAAATATCCAAAGTTTGGTGTTTTAGAGCAAGAGCCAGTTGCTAATTATAAAGTAAAATCGGGAAGAAAAATTTATTTAAAACTAAATGCTTCCGATTACCAAATTGTGACAGTGCCTGATTTGGTTGAAAAAACACTTCGCCAAGCAGAGCCAACTTTGCAAGCGTTAGGACTTCAAGTGGGCAAAATAACCTACGAACCATATTTGGCAAAAGACATGGTGTTAGAAATGAAATTTAAAGGAAAAACCTTAAAACCCGGCGATAAACTTCCAAAAACTTCTGCCATAGATTTGACTTTAGGCGATGGAATGATTGCATTCGATGAAAACGAATTTGAAGGAGAACCCACAGAAAACAATGAATAACGAAGAAGAAATTACCTACGACGATGCATTGTTCGAGCATCACAAAATTGAAGTATCTAAAGGACAAAATCCGATTCGGGTGGACAAATATTTAAGTAATATTCTTGAAAACACCTCCCGAAGTAAAATTCAAAATACTGCAGACGAAGGCCATATTTATGTGAACGATGCGCCCGTAAAATCTAATTACAAAGTCAAACCAAACGATGTCGTTCAGGTGTTGATGTCGTTTCCGACGTATGAAGACTTGCTCACTCCCGAAAATATTCCAATCGACATTGTTTATGAAGATGATGATTTACTCGTGGTTCACAAACCTGCAGGCATGGTGGTGCATCCTGGACATGGCAATTATTCTGGCACATTGTTGAATGCTTTGGCGTATCATTTTGAGAATTTACCCAAAAACAGCAGCAATCGACCCGGTTTGGTGCATCGAATTGACAAAGATACTTCGGGACTTTTGGTGGTGGCAAAAACAGAATGGGCGATGGTGCATTTGTCCAAACAATTTGCTGAAAAAACATCAGAAAGAGAATACATTGCACTCGTTTGGGGCAACATCGAAGAAGAAGAAGGCACGGTGGAAGGCAATATTGGTCGGCATGTGAAAGACAGAATGCAAATGGCTGTTTTTTCAGATCCT
This sequence comes from Flavobacterium sp., assembly GCA_040379105.1. Lineage (GTDB taxonomy): Bacteria > Bacteroidota > Bacteroidia > Flavobacteriales > Flavobacteriaceae > Flavobacterium. Next base: position 8,074 of record JBEILV010000092.1, on the reverse strand, counting down.
GAAATTGGCAAACACGCTGTGACACATTACAAAGTTTTAGAGCGCTTTGGCTATGTAACGCTTGTGAGTTGTCAGCTCGAAACTGGCAGAACGCATCAAATTCGGGTGCACATGAAACACATCGGACACACGCTTTTCAACGATGCACGCTATGGCGGAGACCAAATTTTGAAAGGAACTACTTTTACTAAATACAAACAATTCATCGACAAGTGTTGCAAACTAATACCAAGACAGGCTTTCCACGCAAAGACCGTAGGATTTATGCATCCTACAAAAGAAAAGTTCATGCGGTTTGATTCTGAAATTCCGCAAGATTTGGTTGATTGTATCGAAAAATGGCGAAACTATTCGAAATCAAATACGTTCCAAGAAGAAGAGGAAGATTGAGCTAATGAATAGGAATCCTTTCTCCAATCCTTTCATGCGCATCAATCCAATGTTTTGAGGCTGTGATAAAAATTATTGCACCTCAAAATACAACTTTTGAAAAAATGAAGGTTTATTGATCAATTTGCGACACTAAATCTTTCGCATTTTCGAAGTCACTTTCATGAATATAAATTTCAACAGAAGCATCTAAATTTCCAAAACCACCTAACCTTGCGGATTCAACTTGATTTTTAATTACGTAGTCAATGTTTCTTTCCTTGAGTGCATGTACAATCGCCATCGATTCAACCTCGGTTCCTGAAAAAAATTTAATAAGTTCCATGATATTTTGATATTTTTAGAAATGATAACTATGGTTTTTTAAAGATCATTGCGAAAATGTTTTATTCATTATTTGCGAATAAAACCAATAAAATAACAACATCTCAAATGTACATAAATTTAAAATGAATAGTGCTTAAAACTTATAAAAATCCAAAAAAGTAAGACCGCTCATGTTCTTTCTCTTATGAAATTTTAAAAAAACAAATACCTAATTGTGGTTGAGAACTTCTTGAAAAGTTTTTATTATAAACAGTTTCCTTACGGTTCAAAATTCATTATTTGCTTATATTTGCAACCTTAAATTAAACCCTTAAAAATGATAAAGATTACTTTACCCGATGGATCGGTGCGGGAATTTGCGCAAGGCAGCACTCCCCTTGACGTCGCTAAAAGCATTAGCGAAGGACTGGCTAGAAACGTTATTTCTGCTTCTTTTAACGGCACAACCGTTGAAACGTCAACGACACTGACCACCGATGGTACATTAACTTTATATACTTGGAACGATGCTGAAGGCAAAAAAGCGTTTTGGCACTCTTCCTCTCACGTGGTGGCGCAAGCTTTGCAAGAATTATATCCTGGCATCAAACTGACGATTGGTCCAGCCATTGCCAACGGTTTTTATTATGATGTAGATTTGAATGGACAATCCATCACTGACAAAGATTTTAAAACCATCGAAGACCGCGCACTTGCCATTGCGCGTGAAAAGCACGAATTCAAAATGCGAAGCGCCACAAAAGAAGAAGCTTTGGCATTTTATAAAAAAGAAGACAACCCATATAAAGTTGAATTAATAGAAAATCTTGAAGATGGAACGATTACCTTTTGTGATCATGCCAATTTTACAGATTTATGTCGTGGAGGACACATTCCAAACACAGGCATCATCAAAGCACTGAAAATCATGAGTGTGGCAGGTGCTTATTGGAGAGGCGATGAGAAAAATAAACAGTTAACACGTGTTTATGGTGTTTCCTATCCAAAACAAAAAGATTTGACCGATTATTTGGAATTATTAGAAGAAGCCAAACGTCGTGACCATCGAAAACTAGGAAAGGAACTCGAATTGTTTGCATTTTCTCAACGTGTAGGACAAGGTTTGCCTTTATGGTTGCCAAAAGGTGCCGCTTTGAGAGATCGACTGGAACAATTTCTTAAAAAAGCACAGAAGAAAGCAGGCTATGAACAAGTAGTGACTCCACATATCGGACAGAAAGAATTATACGTTTGTTCGGGTCATTATGCAAAATATGGGGCCGACAGTTTTCAACCGATTTCTACCCCTGCCGAAGGAGAAGAATTTTTGTTAAAACCAATGAATTGTCCGCATCATTGCGAAATTTTCAACACAAGACCTTGGAGCTACAAAGATTTACCGAAGCGTTATGCAGAATTTGGCACAGTGTATCGTTATGAGCAAAGTGGCGAGTTGCATGGATTGACCAGAGTCCGAGGATTTACGCAAGACGATGCACATATTTTTTGTACACCCGATCAGTTGGATGAAGAATTCAAAAAAGTGATTGACTTGGTTTTGTATGTTTTCAATTCTTTAGGATTCGAAAACTTCACTGCACAAATATCTTTGCGCGACCAAGTGAATCGAGATAGATATATCGGATCTGATGAAAACTGGGAAAAAGCAGAAAACGCGATTATCAATGCGGCGAGAGACAAAGGATTGAACACCGTTGTTGAATATGGAGAAGCTGCATTTTACGGGCCAAAACTAGACTTTATGGTAAAAGACGCTTTGGGTCGTTCTTGGCAATTAGGCACAATTCAAGTAGATTATAACTTACCTGAACGATTTGAGTTAGAATATAAAGGCGCCGACAACGAAATGCACCGCCCCGTGATGATTCACCGTGCGCCATTTGGATCGATGGAGCGATTCATTGCCATTTTATTGGAGCATACTGCTGGAAATTTCCCACTTTGGTTGATGCCCGAGCAAGTCAGTATTTTATGCTTGAGCGAGAAATATGAAAATTATGCGAAAAAAGTTTTAAATGTGCTGGAAATTAACGAAATTCGCGCCCTAATTGACAACAGAAACGAAACCATTGGCAGAAAAATTAGAGAAGCAGAAGTACAAAAAATGCCTTTCATGCTGATTGTTGGTGAAGAAGAAGAAAAAAACAACACCATTTCTGTGAGAATGCACGGACAGGAAGGTAAAGGAAACCGATCTATGGAAGTGACAGAATTTGTTTCCATGATTCAAGAAGAGATCAATAAAACATTGAAAGAATTTAAAGTTTAACTAAAACATCAATAGCCATAGCAATTAGAAGTAATAGAGGTTACAAACCTCGTGAAGAGAAAAAAGATGCACACCGCACCAACAGAGGAATCAGAGTTCCTGAAGTTCGATTGGTGGGCGAGAATGTGACGCCAGGGGTTTATAAAATTGCCGACGCATTGCGTATGGCGGAAGAATTAGAGGTTGATTTGGTTGAAATTTCGCCAAATGCCGAACCACCCGTTTGTAAATTAATGGATTACGGCAAGTTCTTGTACGAACAAAAGAAGCGTGAGAAAATGCTGAAAGCCAAATCTACACAAATTGTGGTAAAAGAAATTCGTTTTGGACCACAGACTGACGACCATGATTATGAATTTAAAAAGAAAAATGCAGAAAAGTTCCTTAAAGAAGGGGCTAAATTGAAAGCATTCGTATTTTTTAAAGGACGATCTATCATCTTTAAAGAACAAGGTCAAATTCTATTGCTCCGTTTGGCCCAAGATTTAGAAGAATTCGGAAAAGTAGAAAGTATGCCTGTTTTGGAAGGAAAGCGAATGATTATTTTCATTGCACCAAAGAAAAAAAGTAAGTAAGTTAACATCATAAAAAAATTTGGGAAATTATGCCTAAAATGAAAACAAAATCCAGCGCTAAGAAACGTTTCAAAGTAACGGGCTCTGGTAAAATCAAAAGAAAACACGCTTTTAAAAGTCACATTTTGACTAAAAAGTCTAAAAAACGCAAATTAGCGTTGACACATTCAACATTAGTTCATTCAACTGATATGAAAAGTGTAAAACAACAATTAAGAATTATCTAATTGTTTGTTGGTTAACAAATTCAATAACCCTGGAGTAGTGCAATACAAGAGATTTTAAATAATCCGCCTGCTACAAAAAAACAAAAAAATTATGCCAAGATCGGTCAATTCAGTTGCTAAAAGAGCACGCAGAAAAAAAGTATTAAAACAAGCCAAAGGTTTCTTTGGTCGTCGTAAAAACGTTTGGACAGTAGCGAAAAACGCGGTGGACAAAGCCATGGTTTACGCTTACCGCGATAGAAAACAAAAAAAGAGAAACTTCCGTGCATTATGGATCGTGCGTATCAACGCAGGTGCAAGATTAGAAGGAATGTCTTATTCTCAATTTATGGGTAAAATCAAAGCACACGGAATCGAATTGAATCGTAAGGTTCTTGCAGATTTAGCTATGAATCACCCAGTGGCTTTTAAAGCTATTGTTTCTAAAATAAAATAAACGTTTGTACAACCCGATTTTAACTTACTTACTATAAAAAAATCCCCACTGAAAAGCGGGGATTTTTTTGTAATGATAATACCGAAACTAAAATATTTTTTAAAAGTCGAATTACCAATTTTCATGAATATAGAAAACAAATCCAGCTTCATAATAGCGCATAGCTATAACCAAAATTGCACCAGAAACAGCTGTTGCCCAATTGTATTTTTGAAAATAAGAAGTGTAAGCGCAAATAATTCCCATGAGGATCAATGGAATAGTCACAACTACGTTTGGCAGCAACCAAGCACCTCTCACAATGGCAATAGACTTAATCAATACAAAGAAAAAACAATAGAAAGCAATGATTTTTGTTAATGAAACCAAGTATTTATTGAATACAATTGGCTCTTCGGAAGTTGATTTATTCATTATTTAAAGAATGAGTCCACAAACTCGAATTTGTTAAACACTTGAAGATGCTCGATACCTTCGCCAACGCCGATATACCGAACGGGAATTTGAAATTGGTCTGAAATTCCGATGACAACACCGCCTTTTGCTGTTCCGTCTAATTTGGTAACAGCAAGCGAAGAAACTTCTGTTGCAGAAGTAAATTGTTTGGCCTGCTCAAAAGCATTTTGACCTGTAGAACCATCCAAAACCAACATCACATCGTGTGGAGCATCAGGAATCACTTTTTGCATGACTCTTTTCACTTTGGTCAATTCATTCATCAAATTAACTTTGTTGTGCAATCTACCAGCAGTATCAATAATCACGACATCTGCATTTTGAGAAACAGCCGATTGCAAGGTGTCAAAAGCTACAGAGGCTGGATCGCTGCCCATTTGTTGTTTAACGATGGAAACCCCTACTCTATCTGCCCAAATTTGAAGTTGGTCAATCGCTGCAGCTCTGAATGTATCGCCTGCGCCTAAAACCACTTTGAAACCCGCTTTTTTAAATTGATAAGCTAATTTTCCAATCGTAGTTGTTTTTCCAACGCCATTAACACCAACCACCATAATAACATAAGGCTTCTTGTTTGCTGGAATTTCAAAATCTGTTGCATTTCCAAGATTTGTTTCTGCCAAAAGTCCAGCAATTTCTTCACGCAAAATCGTATTGAGCTCACTAGTGCCAAGATATTTGTCTTGTTGCACACGTTTTTCAATGCGTTGGATGATTTTTAGGGTAGTGGCCACTCCTACATCCGATGACACCAAAACCTCTTCGAGATTATCGAGCACGTCATCATCCACTTTGGATTTGCCTGCAACAGCCTTTGTTAATTTAGATAAAAATGAATTTTTAGAGGGTTCAAGCCCTTTGTCTAGGGTTTCTTTTTTTTCTGACGAGAAAATTTTTTTGAAGAAATTCATGGGTGGAAACTTTAAACATTTGAATCATAATGCCATTTCAAAACAGCGGAACAAATATAAAACAAAAAAGCTACTGTCTAATGAAAGCAGCTTTAAACATATACGATTGTTATGATTAATTCTTTTTCAAGAAATCATCAACTAATTCAGGAGATGTAATAGTTTCAACGAAAGTGTAAGCACCTGTTTTAGGAGATTTCACCATCTTTATTGCTTTAGACAATCTTTTTGAAGAAGTCTGTAAGGTTGCTACGGTTTTCTTTGCCATGACTTATTATTTTATTTCTTTATGAACAGTTACTTTCTTCAAGATAGGATTGAATTTTTTAATTTCTAATCTATCAGGAGTATTTTTTTTGTTTTTCGTAGTAATGTAACGAGAAGTACCTGGTTTTCCAGATGTTTTGTGTTCTGTACATTCTAAAATTACCTGAATTCTATTGCCTTTTTTTGCCATTGTGAATTATAATTTAGAAGGATATTAGATAAACCCTTTTGATTTAGCGTCTTTTAAAACAGCAGCTATCCCATTTTTGTTAATTGTTTTGATTGTAGAAGCTGCAACTCTAAGAGTTATCCATCTATCTTCCTCAGGAAGATAAAAACGCTTTTTAATTAAGTTTACTGAAAACTTTCTTTTTGTTTTATTCATCGCATGGGAAACATTGTTTCCTACCATTGCTCTTTTACCAGTAAGGTCACAAACTCTTGACATTATGTTTACGTTTTTTCGTTATTCAAAATCAGGGTGCAAATAAACGAAAAACTAATATATTACACAAACAAAATTTAATAGTTTTTTAAAATTTCTTTATAAAGCATTTCTAGTGCTTTTGTGGCAGCTCTTTGAATGACTTTTTCTCTTGGCGTTCCAAAATTAAAAGTCTCTGAAACAACACTTTGTGGCGTTGCAATCGCAATACAAACCGTGCCAATTTCTGCATCATCATCGCCTTTATTGGGGCCTGCAACTCCTGTAGTGGCAATTGAAAAGTCTGTTTGAAAACTTATTTTTGCATTTTGTGCCATTTCAATTGCTACTTCTTCACTCACTACGCCGTGATTTGAAATGTTTTGTGGCGACACATTAAGTACAGTAGATTTGCTTTCTGTGGCATACGTGACGAAGCTTCCTTTAAAAAATTGAGAAACTCCAGAAATCGAAGTAATCATAGAGGCAATTGTGCCGCCAGTGCAACTTTCTGCCAACGAGAGTGTTTTATTTTTTTGTATCAACAAACGACTTAACATTTCTTGAATGCTTTCATTTTCATCAAAACCAACGATAATATCGCCAATGATGGCAGTCAATTTTGTGATTAAGTCTTGCAAAGTATTTTCTAATAAAACCGCATCCGTGCCGCGTGCAGTCAATCGCAAACGAACTCTTCCCGGGCTGGGCAAATAAGCCAACGAAACAAAAGAAGGCAAATTATTTTCCCAATCTTCAATGCGTTCAGCCACCAAACTTTCGCCTTGCCCATAAGTCATGATGGTTTTGTGAATGATCAGCGAGCGATCAAAAGTTTGCATTACTTTTGGAATCACTTCGTGCTGCATTAAATATTTCATTTCGTAAGGAACTCCGGGCAACGAAACAAAAACAGTTTGCTCTTTTTGAATCCAAATGCCGGGTGCAGTGCCGTATTGATTGAATAAAACTGTTGCTTTTGAAGGCACTAATGCTTGGTCTTTGTTCATTTGAGAAGCAGGACGCTTCATCACTTTTTCGATGATATTGACAACGTGAATTAAGACTTTTTGATCAACAATCAATTGATCTTCAAAATATTCGCAAAGTGTGTGTTTGGTAATATCGTCTTTTGTGGGGCCTAATCCACCTGTAATAATAACCAAATCAAAATTGTTTTGCAACGCATGAAATGTTTGTAAAATATGCGTTTTATTGTCGCTGATCGAACGCATTTCAGCCACCTCCACTCCAATGGCATCTAACGATTTGGCTATAAATCCTGAGTTGGTATCGGTAATTTGTCCGATAAGAATTTCATCGCCGATGGTAATGATGGCTGCTTTCATTGGGATTGGGTAGAATTTAAAAAACTAAAAAAAAAGACTTTTGATTAGCCGTTGCTATTTATTGAAATCTTTAGAAATTTCTTTCACTGCTTTTTCAATTTGCGAAGCCACACTTTTGTAAACTTCAGTAATTTCTTTGCGTTTGCCTTCTCTTTTGCCCCATGCTTCGATCATCAAAATTTCTTCAAAAGCAATGGTCATTCCCATCAAATCGAGGGTTGGTTTTATTTTGTGTGCATAACTATATGCCATTTTATAATCTTTTTCTTCAATTCCCTTTTTCACAAATTTAAGGTCGTGTGGAATTTCTGCAACAAATAATTCGATAATTTGGTTGACGAAATCAGCATCGTTGTCTGATATTTCGTACACTTTTGATAGATTGTAGTAGAGTGCCATTTTTTATTTTACGTTGATTCTAAACATTTTGTTGTTTTCTAAAT